>PNNC01000111.1 GCA_013824015.1 Polaromonas sp. | reverse complement strand
CTGGGGCCGAACCAGTTTTATCTCGGCGAGGCCGAAGAGGCGCGCCTGATGAAACTGGTGGTCAACCTGATGATTGCGCAAACCAGCGCGATGTTGTCCGAGGCCCTCACGCTGGGCCGCAAGGGCGGGCTCGACTGGCGCGACATGTGGCAGGTGCTGGGTGCGAGTGCGGTGGCCTCGCCGATTGTCAAGGCCAAGTCCGTGCAACTGGCCGCACGTGACTTCACGCCGACCTTCACCGTCGCGCAGATGATCAAGGACCTGGAGCTGATCCTCGACGCCGGCCGCGCCGTGCACGCGCCGCTGGCGCAGACGGCGATGACACATCAGCTGATGCAGGCGGCCATGGCCCAGGGCGACGGCCAGGACGACTACGCGGCCATCATCAAGGCCGTCGAGCGCAGTGCCGGTCTGGCCACAAGCCTCCAACCCGCTCCATGAAAAATTTCATCTACAACGGCCAGGCCGGTCGCGTGATCTTCGGCGCCGGCAGCCTGCAGCACCTGGCGCGCGAGATCGACACGCTGGGCGCCCGCAAGGCGCTGGTGCTGTCCACGCCCGAGCAGCGCGGCTCGGCCGACATGGTGGCCGACTTGCTGGGGTCGCGCGCGGCCGGTGTGTTCGACCGCGCCGTCATGCATGTGCCCATCGAGACAGCACGCGAGGCGCGCGAGCTGGCTCGCCAGCTCGGCGCCGACTGCGCGGTGGCCATAGGCGGCGGCTCCACCACCGGCCTGGGCAAGGCGATTGCGCTGGATTCGGGCCTGCCTGTCCTGGCGATCCCCACCACCTATGCGGGCTCGGAGATGACGCCGATTTATGGCATCACCGAGGATGGCCTGAAAAAAACCGGCAAGGACGTGCGTGTGTTGCCGCGCACGGTGATTTACGACCCCGCGCTGACGCTGGGTCTGCCGGTCGGCATGAGCATCACCAGCGGCATCAATGCGATCGCCCACGCCGCAGAGGGCCTTTACGCGGTGGACAGCAACCCGGTCATGGATTTGATGGCCGGGGAAGGCATCGCCGCCATGGGTCGGGCCTTGCCCGCCATCAAAAACGCGGCCGACGACCTGACGGCCCGAAGCGACGCCCTGTACGCAGCCTGGCTGTGCGGCACCGTGCTGGGCAACGTCGGCATGGCGCTGCACCACAAGCTGTGCCACACCCTGGGCGGCAGTTTCAAGCTGCCGCATGCCGAGACCCACACCATCGTGCTGCCGCATGCGCTGGCCTACAACGCGGCGGCAGCGCCGCAGGCCATGCTGGCCATCGCTGCGGCGCTGCAGGCCGGTAGCGCGGCGCAAGGGGTGTTCGATCTGGCGACAACCCTGGGCGCGCCCGTAGCGCTGCGCGATATCGGCATGAAACAGGCCGATATCGACGCCGCCTGCGACATCGCGATGCACAACCAGTACGCCAACCCGCGGCCGCTGGAGCGCGCTGCGATCCGGCGCTTGTTACAGGATGCGTTTGAAGGCGCACGTCCCGGGACCTGAGCGCTCGGGCTACTACACTGGGGGCCTTGTTGTCAGGACCTCGCCGCGATGGAAATTTTTGTTCTCCTGCTGATGGTGGCCGCCTTTGGCGCCTACCGGCTCAAAGCCAGGACCCAGGCCAGGCGCATAGCCCTGCTGGCCAGCCACCTTGGCAGGTACCAGGTGGAAAAGCTGATGGAAAGCCTGACCCAGGGTTATCTGCGGGCGTTGGGCGAGAAAGACCCGGAACGCCAGACGCAGATCTGGAACATGCTGGCCGCTTCCGAAGAGCAGCTGGTCGAGCAGTTCCGCCGCTTCGCCGCGGATTTCTCGGCGGTGGATCTCGCCGATGCACGGGTCAGCAAGCTGCCGGTATTCCTGCCAGAAGCCGACCGGTTTTTCCCCGACAACACCTTTGACATGCGCAAGATGCTGAGCGTCCATGCCCAGGGCATCGCGCGCGCAGTGCACAACGAACAGGGCCGCGCGCCGCGCGACAAGGCCTACACGCTGTCGGCCGAACTGTTTCTGATGCAGCACAGCTGCCACTGGTACTGCCGCTCCAAAGCGGTGGCTTCGGCGCGCATGCTGGCCCGGCACCAGACGCCCTACCTGCAGTTGCTGGCCTCGGTGGACCCGCAGACACGCGAGGCCTACCTGGCGGTGATCGGCCGGTGAGCCCAAGGCCGCGCTGCGCGACCTGCCTGCGGCCGCAAAAAAGCTGCATCTGCCGCTGGATCACGCCGGTGGCGCACCAGGCCGAGGTGCTGATCCTGCAACATCCGCTGGAGGCCGACAATCCCAAGGGCACCGCGCGATTGCTGCAGCTGAGCCTGCCCCGCAGCCGGCTGCTGAGCGGTGAAGTGTTTGATGCGCTGACGTGGCAGCAAGCCGGCGACACCCGGCACAACCTGCTGCTCTATCCCGACCCGCCCTCCGACCGCGCCGCCGGTTTGCCGCTGCCGCCCGAGCCAGCGCCCGGCCTGCTGCAGGACCCCTCACAGCTGCGGCTGATCGTGCTCGACGGCACCTGGCGCAAAAGCCGCCGCATGCTTTACCTCAACCCGTCGCTGCAGCAGTTGCCGCGGCTGTTACTGCACACGCTGCCGCCCTCGAACTATCACATCCGCCGCGCCCGCCGTCCCGAGCAGTTGTCCACGCTGGAGGCCGTGTGTGCTGCGCTGGCGCAACTGGAAGGCGGCAGCGGGCCGTTCCAGCCTCTGCTGCAAGCCTTCGACGGCTTTGTGGCGCACCAGGCGGATGTTTCGGCCTTCAAAGCAGATTGATAGATCAAATTGGCCTCCAGCCCATGTCCAGCAAGGGGCGAAAGCTATCAAATCAGGAGCAATTTATGGAGTGGCATGGCCGCTGGCCTGTGCCAGCACCTGCTGTGCCTGGCTGTCCTGGCTGCCGCGCCAGGCCACGATCTGGTCCGGACGGATCAGCACCAGCGGCGCCTCGTACAGCGCTCGCAGGCTCGCCGACGTGTGGGTGACCACGCGCAGGTCCAGGCCCAGCGCCGCCGCGCCATCGACAAAGCGCCGGGTTGCAGGCGCGTCCGGCCCGAGCGCGAGCAAGGTCCATTCGAAACCGAAGCTGTCGTACAGCGAGGAACCGTCTTCGAGCCAGGCGTGCGGCGCGCGGCCGCCCGGACTGGCGCTGGGCTGGTAGCTGCCGGCCTGGTCCGGCGGTGGCGTGCTGCCGTCCTTGACGATCAGCGGCGAACCGTCGTAACGTCCGCCGAAAGTCACGCCCGGGATGTTGAATTCCATGCGTACATGCTGGTTGAGGTAGTCCGATGCGCGCGCACGTTCGGTGTCGCCGTCGGGACCGGCCTGCTCCAGCAGCGCCGAGGCGCGAAAGCGGCCCACCGAGTCGGCAAACTGCCGCGCATAGGCGGTGTTGCGTTCGGCCAGCGGTTTGCGCTCTGGCCCGTAACTGTCCAGCAGCTGCGGTGGCGCCTGGCCGCGGATCACGGCGGCCAGCTTCCAGCCGAGGTTGACGGCGTCTTCGACCGCGGTGTTGTAGCCGAGTCCGCCGGTCGGCGTGAACAGGTGCGCGGCATCGCCGCCAATGAAGACACGGCCGCGCTGGAAACTTTGCGCCACCAGTGAATGCCCGGCGGTCCAGGTGCCGACCGACAACACCTCGATCGCCAGATGTGTGCCCATGGCTTCATCGACGATGCGTTGCGCATCGGCCGCGGTCCAGGCCTCGGCGTCTTCACCGTCATGGACAGCGGCGTGAAAGGCAAACTCCGACGCGCCGTCGACCGAGGCCATGAAGGCGCGGCGCTGCGGGTTGACCGAGACATACATCCAGGCGCGAGCGTGCGGGAAGACCTTGTAAAAATCCGGCGCGCGCAGGTAGACCGCAAACATCTTTCCGCCCATGAACTCGCGCTTGATGCCGCTGGCGCCGTCCCAGGCGATGCCCAGGGCGCCGCGCACCCCGCTGCGCGCGCCGTCGGCGCCCACCAGGTAAGCCGCCTGCACCTGCAGGGTGTCGCCGCCGGCACTGGCGCGCACCTGCGCCTGCACATGGCTGCCGCAGTCTTCAAACGTCTCCAGCGCCCAGCCGTAACGCAGTTCGTTGCCGGGCAGGGCCTCGGCCTGGCGGCGCAAGGTGGCCTCGACAAATTTCTGCGACACGCGGTGCGGCAATTCGGCCGCGCTCCAGGAGCCGCCCATGGCCTTGATGTTGTTCACCGCCTGCGCGGCGGTCGGCAGTGGCAGGCGCGCCAGCTCATGGCCGGTGTAACGCGTGAAGTAGGCAATGTCGGTCGGGTGGTCGGCCGGCAGGCCCTGGGCGCGGATCTCGCCGGCAAAACCGAGGCGGCGGAAATGCTCCATGGTGCGCGCCTGCGTGGCGTTGGCCTGCGGGTTGAAGGCGGTCCCCGGTTTGGGATCGACCAGCAGGCAGCGTACGCCTCGGCGGCCGAGTTCGTTGGCCAGCATCAGCCCGCAAGGGCCGCCGCCGGCGATCAGGACGTCGGTGTGCAGAATCCCGGCCATCTCAATACACGCCGAAACGCCCGGTCCACTTGCGTTCGTAGTCCTGCTTGTCGAAGTGTTCGGCCACGAAGTCGATGAAGGTGCGCACCTTCGCTGACAGGTGTTTGCGGCTCGGATACGCGAGGTTGATGGTCAGGCGCGGCAGGTCCCACTCGTCGAGCACCGGCACCAGGCGTCCTGCCACGATGTCGTTGTAGACGATGTAGCTCGGTTGCACCAGGATGCCCATGCCGTCCAGCGCTGCGGTGCGCAGGATCTGGCCGTCGTTGGACTCGAGCAGGCCCTTGACCGTGACCGTCGTGGTTTCGCCACCCTGCGTGAAGCGCAGCTCGTTGGGGTTGTTGGCGTAGGTGTAGATCAGCAACTTGTGGCGCTGCAGGTCTTCCAGTGTTTTCGGGAATCCGTGCCGCGCAAGGTAGCGCGGTGACGCCGCCAGGATGCGGCGCGTCTCGCTGAGCCGGCGGATCGTGATGTTGGAGTCCGGTTCGATCTCGCGCGTGCGTATCGCCACGTCGATGTTGTTGTCGATGATGTCCAGGTAGCGGTTGGCTGCTTCCACATGCACCGTGACGTTGGGGTAGCGCTCGGTGTACTCGCGCAGCAGCGGTGCCACGTGATGCAGCGAAAACGACAGCGAGGCGGTGATGCGCAGCGTGCCGGTCGGGTTCAGCGCGGTGGCGTTGACGGCAGACTCCGCGTCCTTGAGGTCGGCCAGAATGCCTTTGGCCCGGCTGAAAAACTCCTGGCCGGTGTCGGTGAGGTAAAGCCGCCGTGTATTGCGCTCGACCAGCCGCGCACCGAGGCGTTCCTCGAGCGCCGACAGGTGCCGGCTGGCCGCCGCGTTGGACAGGTCCAGCGCCTCCGCGGCGCGGCTCAGGCTGCCGGATTCAGCCACCTGCACAAACAGTTCAATCTCCGTCCAGCGATCCAAGCCTTGTCTCCTGCGATTTGTGTACCGTAGTCAGTGACCGCCTGCATTGTGGCCCAGCCCGGACGGTCTTTTTTCCACCGTGCGGAAAAGTCATTTGCGCCAGCCCGCTTTTTTTTGGGTTCGGCTGCGCCTACATTTGTCCGCAGAACGCCCATCGAAGGAACGTATGCCCGTCCCCACTCACGCTTTTATACAGGCCCCCTCATGCGCAACCTGAACCAGGACACCATCACCCAGGCCGTCATTGCCCGTTTCGCGGGCACGCCCGACGCGCGCCTGAAAGAGCTGATGACCAGCCTGGTTCAGCACCTGCACGCGTTTGCGCGCGAGGTGAAGCTGACCGAGGCCGAATGGCTGGCCGGCATCCAGTTCCTGACCGCGACCGGCCAGAAGTGTGATGACAAGCGCCAGGAGTTCATCCTGCTGAGCGACACGCTGGGCCTGTCCATGCTGACGGTGGCCATGAACAATGACAAGCCGGCGGGCTGCACCGAAGCCACGGTGTTCGGCCCCTTTCATGTGGAAGGCGCGCCGCATTATGAACACGGCGCCGACGTGGCCAACGGCGCGGTGGGCGAGGCCTGCATGGTGCGGGGCCGGGTGCTGGGCCCCAAGGGCGAGCCGGTGCCGGGCGCGGTGATCGAGGTCTGGCAGGCCGATGCCGAAGGCAAGTACGACGTGCAGCGCGAGGGTCTGGACCATGCCCAGGCGCGCGGTGTGCTCACGGCCGGAGCGGGTGGCGAATACCACTTCAGAAGCATTCTGGCCGAGGCCTACCCGATTCCCGACGATGGCCCGGTGGGCGACATGCTGCGCGCCACGCGGCGTCATCCCTGGCGACCCGCCCACCTGCATTTCATGATCACCGCGCCCGGCTACGAGTCGCTGATCACCCATGTATTCCGCGACAAGGACACCTACCTCGACTCCGACGCCGTTTTCGGCGTGCGCCAGTCGTTGATTGCCGACTGGGTCAGGCAGCCCGACGGCAGCTATCTCGTTGAGTACGACTTCGTGCTCGCGCCCGCCAAATAAACCCACAACGACAGGAGACAGACCATGATCAAACGCAACTTCCTCCACACCACCCTGGCCGCCGCATTGCTGTCGGCCGGACTGGCCGGCGCCCAGGCGCAGCAGACCTTCAAGCTGACCATTGCGTCCAGCCACCCGACCACGCTGCCGTGGGTGGGACTGATGAGCACGCTGTTCGTGCCCGAGGTCAACAAACGCGTGGATGCGCTGGGCAAGGGTTACAAGATCGAGTGGAAAGAGGCTTACGGTGGCCAGCTTTACAAGATGAACGCCACACTCTCCAGCGTGAGCGAGGGCATTGCCGACATCGGCTGGGTGTTTGCCAACCTGGAGTCGGCCAAAATGCCGCTGGCCCAATATGCCACCGTGACGCCGTTTGCCACCGGTGATGTGCGCATGCTGCTGGAGGTGGCCAACGAGATGAACGAGAAGGTGCCGGCCCTCAAGGCCGAGTGGGACCGCAACAACCTGGTATTCCTGGGCGCTTCTGGCGTGGATACCTACCACCTGTTCACCAAGGCCCCGATCAGCACTTATGCCGACCTGAGCGGCAAGAAGATCTCGGCCCCCGGCGCCGTGGGGGCCTGGCTGCGCGGTTCGGGCGCGGTGGCGGTGGACGGCTCGCTCACCAGCTACTACACCGACATCCAGA
>PNNC01000215.1 GCA_013824015.1 Polaromonas sp. | reverse complement strand
CGTCAGCGACCAGGTGTGTTTGTTGCTGAAGATCGCAAACTGCTTGGTAATGCCGTCTTTCATCGTGCCAAAAGCAGTGAGCTTGAGCACCAGCAAGGTGCTTGCCACAATCAATGGCATGGCGATCCACATGTTGAGCAAACCCAGGCCCGTGGGTTTGGGCAGGTAGAGGTACAAGCCGATGCCTGCCGGGACAAAGGACAGCGTGTAGAGCCAGATGATTTTGAGAAAGGCCGGGATCGTGCCGCCAATGGCGGGTGAGACGGTCGTCAGGTTGTTCATGCCGAAGAAGCAGATGACCGAGAGTGGCACCAGGGACAACAGCCAGGCAAAGCCGGCGTTCTGGATCCAGGTGGGGGTTCCGGCCGTGATTTTTCCGAGGATCCAGCCGCTGTCCTTGACCAGGTTGGTCGATTCGCCGGCAAAGCCTCCGAACAGACTCAGGGTCATCACCAGCGGTATGACGATCTGCATGGTCGTCACGCCGAAATTGCCCAGGCCGGCATTGAGGCCCAGTGCCGTGCCTTGCAGCCGCTTTGGGAAAAAGGTGCTGATGTTGGACATGGAGCTGGCGAAGTTGCCGCCGCCCACCCCACACCACAAGGCCATCAGCTGAAAAGACCACAGCGGCCACTCGGGGTGCTGCAGCACGATGCCGGTGCCGATGGCCGGCGCCAGCAGCATGGAGGTGGTGAGGAAAATGGTGTTGCGCCCACCTGCCAGCCGGATCAGGAAAGAGGCCGGAATACGCATGGTGGCGCCGGCCAAGCCCGCAATGGCTGTCAGTGTGAACAGCTCGGCCTGGGTAAATGGAAAACCCAGGTTGAGCATCTGCACGGTGATGATGCCCCACATGCCCCAGACCGCAAATCCGCACAGCAGGCTTGGCACGGAAATCCAGAGGTTGCGGTAGGCGATGCGCTTGCCGGTGCTTTCCCAGAACTGTTCGTCCTCGGGACGCCAGTCGGTGATGTCGACGCTGGAACTGGGTTGGGTATTCATGTGCTTCCTCAAAAAAGGGCTGATTCAGGCTTGTGCGCCGGACGCGTTGCTGCCCATGACTTCAGTGCGCCGCACCTCGGTCCAGTACATCCAGATCAGCGAGACCCAGACCACGCCATACATGAGCATGAAGGCGCTGGAACGGATGCCGGTCAGGTCCATCAGGCCGCCGAAGATGATGGGCAACACGAAGCCGCCCAGGCCGCCGGCCAGCCCCACAATGCCGCTGACCGCGCCGATGTTGGCGCCGTAGTCGTCACTGATGTATTTGAAAACGCTGGCCTTGCCGAAAGCCCAGGCAATACCGAGGATGAACATCAACGCAGTGAAGGTGTAGACGTTCAGACCGATGTGGAAAGTCGCCGGGCCATTGACCGTGAAAATGGTGAAGTCGGTTTGCGGGTAGGAGAGCAGGAACAGGCAGACCCAGCTCACCCACATCACCCACCAGGTCACGCTGTGGGCGCCGTATTTGTCGGACAGGATGCCGCCAAAGGCGCGCAGAACGCCGCCCGGCAAGGAGAAGCAGGCTGCCAGCAGCGCGGCCACGCGGATGTCCAGACCGAACTCGCCCACGTAGTACTGCACCATCCACAGCGACAGGGCCACATAACCCCCGAACACAATGCTGTAGTACTGGCAGTACTTGATGACCTTCGGGTCTTTCAGCAACTTGAGCTGGTCGCTGAACTTGACATGACTGGGCACCAGGTGCGAGGGATCGCTGTGGCTGAACAGCCAGAACAGCACCAGCGCTGCCAGCATGATGGCCGCGTACACCTGTGGCACCATGGCCCAGCCAAAGGCCACAAGCAGAACGGGCGCCACAAACTTGTTGACGGCAGCGCCGGAGTTGCCGGCGCCGTACACACCCATGGCCATGCCCTGGCGGCTTTTGGGGAACCAGCGTGCTACATAGGGTGTGCCGACAGAAAACGATCCACCCGCCAGGCCGACAAACAGGCCAATGACCAGAAAGTGCCAGTAGACGGTGGCGTAAGCCATGAGCCAGATCGCCGGTACGGTGATGGCCATCAGGACGGTCATGACGATGCGGCCGCCGTAGCGGTCGGTCCAGATGCCCAGCGGGACCCGGATCAGGGAACCCGTCAGCACCGGTGTGGCCGCGAGCAGGCCGAACTCGGTGGCATTGAGGTTGAGCATCTTCTTGATCGGGATGCCGATCACGCCGAACATCATCCAGACCATGAAGCAGACGGTGAACGCCAGCGTGCTGACGATCAGCACCGACCACGCTTTTCTTGAGTTGCCAAGTTCAGAGGCCATGTTCTTCTCCAGGGACATGGCATGACTGTCGGGCTTTGGCGCGCCTGTGAATATCCTCCTTAGGAACAGGGCGGCAACATGAAAGGAGCGATGACGGACCCGGCCGTCTCGTTCTGAAGAACTACTGCCGGGTCAAACTGCGCCTGAGTTGATTTTTATCAAGTCAGGTTGCGGCCAGTCGCATAGACGGCTGCCTGCACCCGCGAACTGAGCTGCAGCTTGCGCAGGATGTGCTGGACGTGAATCTTCACCGTCGTCTCCGCGATGTCGAGCTTGCGGGCGATCACCTTGTTGCTGTCGCCGCGCGCGATCAGCGCGAGCACGTCGCGCTCGCGCGCCGACAGCAGCGCAAGGACCGGATCCTCCTGCGTGCGGGTTGGCGGGTTGTCCCCGGTTCGGCCGCCCTCCGCAACCGGCGGCGTCTTGGCGCGGAAAGCCGCCACCAGTTTGGTCATCATTTCCGGGCTCACCACCGACTCCCCGTCCAGCACCCGGATGATGGACTCCGACAGGCGATCAAGTTCCACAGTTTTTAGCAGGTAGCCGTCCGCGCCGGCCTGCAAGGCTGCAGACAGGTCGTCCTCGTTCTCGCTCACAGTCAGCATGAGGATGCGGGTGCCGGGAGCGGCGTCCTTGAGTGTCGCGATGCCGTCCACGCCCATGACACCGGGCAGGTGGTTGTCCAGCAGGATCAGGTCCGGCTTGCTGCGTTCCGCGCAGCGCAAGGCCTCGCCGATATCGCCGGCCTCACCGGCGACACGGAAACGTTCGTCCTGCGACAGCAGCGCGACGAGACCGCGGCGAAACAGGGTGTGGTCGTCGACCACCAGGAGGGCAATCGGCGTGGTCATGTTTGCTCCTCCATCCCGCGCACGCCGGCGCTCACCGGGGCACCCCCCGGCGCCCTGGCGGTGTTGCTGACTTCCGGATGGGGTGGCAGGGTCAGCGTTACGGCGGTTCCCTGGCCGGCCCGGGAAACAATGCCGACCTCGGCGCCTATGCGCCCCGCACGCTCGCGCATGATGTTCAGGCCGACATGGGACTGACCGGGGTGTTTGCCGGTATCGAAGCCGGCACCGTTGTCGCGCACCACAAAGCGCCAGCGCTCGCCTTTGTGGACTTCCAGGCCGACCTGCGTTGCACCGGCATGTTTGCGCACGTTCGACAGCGCTTCCTGCACCACGTGCAGCACCTGTACCTGCACGTCGGAGGGCAGGGGCAGGCCTTCGCCCTGGATCTGCAGTTGCCCCGGCAAACCTGTCTGGCTCTGGAACTTCTGCAGCGTTTCCTGCAGGGCCTGCTCGATATCGTCGGTATTGGTGCGGGTGCGGAAATGAACCAGCAGTTCCCGGACATCGCCGATGCTTTCGCGCAGGCCGACGTCCAGCTCATCGAGCGCGCCCTGCACTTGGGGCGCCTGGCCCTTCTGCACGGCCGTTCGCAGCAGGTGCACCTGAATCTTGAGAAAGGCCAGGGATTGGGCAATCGAGTCGTGCAGGTTGCGCGCCAGCAAGGCGCGCTCCTCCGCCACCGCCGCCTCCCGGTCCAGCGCGTCGGCGCGCAAACCTTCCAGTGAACTGGCGAGGTGGCTGGCCAGCGCATCCAGCAGTTCAATCTCGTCGGCACTGAGCAGGACGGGCGTGCGAAAGAACAGGTTGAACTCGCCGAGCAGGCGCTGCTGCATGCGTATCGGAACCGTGACGACACTTTCGTAGCCCACCTTGGCGCAGTGACGCACGGGGGCCTCGTCGTGGCTGAGAATGGGGATCACGCGGGTACGCGCATCCGGCCGCAGGTTGCCGCAGGCGCATGCCCCTGCCAGCAGGCTGCGCTCCTCCTCTACCAGGTCCTGCGGGAAACAATCGGAAGCCAGCATCAGGTAGCGCTGGTTGGCGTCATCGGACCACCGGACGACGGCGGCATCGGCTTTCATCACCGCGCGTACGCGCTGGGCAAAGCCGCGTGCCAGTTCGTCAATGCTGCCAGCCTGGGCCAGGAAGGCGCTGACCTTGTACAGGGCTTCCAGCCGTGCGCGTTGCGCCTCGATGCGTCGTGTCTTGGCCTCGACCTTGGCTTCCAGCCCTTCATACAGTGATTGCAGGGTCGCCGCCATGTGGTTGAAACCAGCCGCCACCTGGCCGAACTCGTCCACGGTGTCGACCTCGATGCGCGTCTTGAAATCCCCGGATTCCAGCTTGCGCAGGCCTTCCCGGAGCTGCGCCAGGGGATTGATCACGTACATATAGCCGGTAAACAGCATGATGACCGCGCCGCCGATCGCCAGCCCCATCATCAGGAGCTGGAACAGGTTCAGGATGGCCGTCAACCGGGACAGGTGCCGTTCGATCACCAGGACCAGCCGGTCACTGGCGTCCACGAAGGCCGCCCCCGCCTGAAGCAGGTCCCGGGCCGCCGGGGGCGGATCGGCCAGCCATAAGGGCCGCTGGGTGCGCCAGAGAGCCTCGACATCGCTGAAGCGCGCCCGCACCTGGTCGTCCCAGGGCACAAACAATGGCCGGGAGGGGTCGCCTTCGCGCAGCAAAGCCAGGCTTTCGTCGAACCGGGCCACCAGCGCCTTCAGTTCGGCAGGTTCGACGCGGGCCTGCACCGCACTGGCCAGCCGCCAGGTCTGCATGCGCATGCGGCCGGCTTCGTTGACCGCCGCAGCGCCGCCTTCGAGCTGCCAGGTCACCCACAAGGTCAGCCCGATGGAAACCAGGGCCACCACCAGCAGACCGGCGCCAATGCGAATGAGTTTTCTGGAAAGCGAGGCCGTCTGTTGCATGGCCGCTAGCGTAACGCCGATCCGGGCGCCGCGCCATGACCTGTGGGCGACAGGACCTGGCTTGGGCTAGGGCCTGGCTGCGCCCGGCGGTGAGCGCGGGCTGCGAGGCGCCGGCGCAGAACAGGCGGTACAGACCATGCCGGCCAGCCGGTGCAGGGCTTGCCAGCCGTCTTGCGGCCAGTCGGGCTGTTTCAGTCCCTTGACGATGCCATCGACCTTGTGCGCGGCGTGCAGCAGATTCGCCAGCGTCGTGTCGCCGATCTGGGGCAACACGCGTTCGAACAGCTTTTCCTTGATGCCCCAGACGCGGTTTTCGCGCAGTGCCATCGGCATGGGCCGGCCGGCCTGGATCGCGTCCTTGACACGTTTCATGCTGCGGATGTCTTCGGCCAGCGCCCAGTGCACCAGCACTTCGGACTCGCCCTCGGACTGCAGGCCGTCCAGCATGCGTTGCACGCGTATCGCCTGGCCGCCCAGCACCGCTTCCGACAGCTTGAAGACGTCATAACGTGCGACGTTGAGCACGGCATTTTCGACCTGGTCGAAACTGAGCACGGCCGAGGCCGCATCGGCGCCAGCCGGGTAGAGCAGGCCCAGCTTCTGGATTTCCTGGTGCGCGGCAAGCAGGTTGCCTTCAACGCGGTCGGCAAAAAACTGCAGGGTGCGCTGGCCCTCCTCGCCGGCGGCGACGCGCTGGCCCTGGGCCTGCAGACGCTGGGCAATCCAGGCTGGCAGGTTGCGCCGGTCAATCGGGTCGAACTTGACGGTGGTGCCGAAACTCTCGAGCGCACCGAACCAGGCGCCCTTGGTGGTCATGCTGTCCAGTCGCGGCAGGATCACCAGCGTCAGCGTGCTGTCGTCGCCCTGCGCGCGTTCGGCAATCTGCTGCAGCGCGACCGAGCCGTCCTTGCCGGGTTTGCCGCTGGGGATGCGGATCTCGATGATCTGCTTGTCGGCGAACAGGCTCAGCGAACCGCCGCTGGCCAGCACCTCGCTCCAGTCGAAATGGGCGCCGGCCACGGTGTGCACCGTGCGCTCGGTGTAGCCCTGCGCACGCGCCGCGGCGCGCAAGGCATCGGCAAACTCCTGCACCAGCAGCGGCTCGTCGCCGTGCAGCGTGTACAGCGGCTTCAGGCCGCGCTGCAGATGTTGCTGGAGCTGGGTGGGCGCGAGCTGCATGGGCTGTTTACAGCTCTTTCACCGCCGCGAGCCGGCGCAGCACCTGCTGCACGATGTCGCTTTGCATGTCGCGGTAGAGCAGGGCCTCCTCGGTTTCCTTGGCGAGCACGGCGGTTTCGTTGAAGGTGATGTCGCGGGTCAGCACGATCTCGCTGGGCGGGATCAGGATCTTGCCTGCCAGCGTGCGCAAGCGGAAGGTGAAACGTGTGCGCAACTGGAACTCGCGCACCTGGCCGGCCGCATTGACACCGACCACCACCTTCTCGCGCTGGTCGGTCACCACGTCGAAGATCACCTCGGCCTGCTCGATCAGGCGCGGGTCGCGGATCACTTTCACGGTGCCGCCGGCTTCCAGGTTGCGGTTGAGCTCGGTGCCCAGCGTGGAGCCTTCGCCCACCGTGTTGAACAGGGTCTTGAAAGCATAGTTGGGTGCCTTGCGCAGTGCAAAGCCGCAGGCGCTGAGGCCGGCGCTGGCCGCTGCGGCCAGCAAGAAGACGCGACGCTGCATGGTGCTTTCCTTCAGATGACGATGTTGACCAGGCGACCCGGTACCACGATGACCTTTTTCGCCGCGGCGCCGGCGGCCTGCTTGACAAATGCCTCCGACGCCAGCGCGGCGGCCTCGATCGCGGCCTTGTCGGCGCCGGCGGGCACGGTGACGGCGCCGCGCAGCTTGCCGTTGATCTGCAGCACCAGCTCGATCTCGTCCTGCACCAGCGCCGTGGCGTCCACCTCGGGCCAGGGCGCGTCGAGCAGCTCACCCTGGTCTTTGGCAAAACCAAGGTCGGACCACAGGGTGTGCGCCACATGCGGCGTGGCCGGGTAGAGGCAGCGCAGCAAAATGCCCATGCCTTCGCGCAGGGCATAACTGGCGCCGGCAGACAGCTGACCCTTGAAGTCCTCCAGT
>PNNC01000014.1 GCA_013824015.1 Polaromonas sp. | reverse complement strand
ACGGGCTCGACGGCTTGCAGGGCCTGTGGAGCCGCATCCACATCGAGCAGGGCTGGGAAAATGCGCTGGAGGCCGCGCTGCGCGAGCGGCTGGGCGCGCTCGAAGTGTCGCGGCTGGACATGGTGCGCGGTTTCGCCGGCACCGACGGTCGCGATACCCCGCCGGCCAAACTCTCGTTTTATTCGCCACCGGCGGCTGGCGCGCCGGCGCCGGCCGCGCGCAGCGGCCTGAAACCGCTGGCCGACTTTTTGCGCCTCGGGGATGCCGGGCAGGCCGCGCTGCTGGGCGATTGGCTGCATGGCTGCCTGACCGCGGCCAGCCTCGACGAGGCCTTGTCGGCGCGCCAGCAGCTGCAGGCCGGCGAGGTGATATTTGTGCAGACCGGTCATGCGGTGACGCAGCACAGCGTCAGTTTTTACGCGCAGGATTCCGAGCAGGCCGGCCTGCTGGCGCGCGCCCAGGAAATCGAAAACCTCGAGAAGCAGTTACGCGGCCAGGCGCTGATCGCCGACGAGGCGCGCAGCGCCCTGATCCGCGCCGAAGCGGCTTATGCCGATGCCGCCCAGCGGCTGGCGACGGCGCGCCGCGAGGCCGCCGAAGGCCAGAGCCGCACCCACGAGCTGCAGGTCGAGGTCTTGCGCCTGACGCAGCTGGCCGAACAGACCCGTGCCCGCAGCGAACAGATTGCGGCCGACCTCGGCGAGATCGACGCGCAGATGGCCGACCTGCAGGAACGCAAGGTCACGGCCGAAGCGCGTTTTGAAGAACTCGACATGCAGCTGGCCGACAGCCAGGAGCGTCACGCCCAGCTCGACGACCGGGTGATCGAGGCCGAGCGCAAACTCAATGAATCGCGCGAGCAGCAGCGCGCGCTCGAGCGCCAGTCGCAGGAAGCGCAGTTTGCGCTGCGCAGCCTGGCCTCACGGCGCGACGAACTGACACGTTCGATCGCGATCGCCGCGCAGCAGGCCGCCTCGATTGCCAGCGAGGAGGAACGCGCCAAAGAGGAGCTGTCGCGCCTCAGTGATGCGGCCGCCAAGGCCGGCCTGCAGGATGCGCTGAATGTGAAGCTGGAACGCGAAGCCGACCTGGGCGCCAAACGCAGCCAGTACGACGACCTGACCACCAAGCTGCGGGCCAGCGACGAGCGCCGGCTGCAACTCGAGCGTGAACTCGAGCCGCTGCGCCAGCGCATTACCGAGTTCCAGCTGAAAGAGCAGGCGGCGCGCCTGGGCTTCGAGCAGTACGCGCAGTTGCTGGCCGACGCGCAGGCCGATCTGGCCGCGGTCGAGTTGTCGATCCAGAGCGGCAATGTGCGCCTCTCGGGCCTGCAGGGCGAGATCGACCGCATCAACCGCGAGATCCAGTCGCTGGGCGCGGTGAACCTGGCGGCGCTCGACGAACTCGCCAGCGCGCGCGAACGCAAGCAGTTCCTCGACGCGCAGTCGGCCGACCTGAACGAGGCCATGAACACGCTGGAAGACGCGATCAAGAAGATCGACACCGAAACCCGCGAGCTGCTGTCCTCGACCTTCGAGACGGTGAACCGGCATTTCGGCGAGATGTTCCCGCGCCTGTTCGGCGGCGGCAACGCCAAACTGATGATGACCGGCGAGGAAATCCTTGACGCCGGCGTGCAGGTGCTGGCGCAGCCGCCCGGCAAGAAAAACCAGACCATCCACTTGCTGTCGGGCGGCGAAAAGGCGCTGACCGCGATTGCGCTGGTGTTTGCGATCTTCCAGCTCAACCCCGCGCCTTTCTGTCTGCTCGACGAGGTCGATGCGCCGCTGGACGACGCCAACACCGAGCGTTATGCCAAGCTGGTGGCCAGCATGAGCAAGGAAACCCAGTTCCTGTTCATCAGCCACAACAAAATCGCGATGGAAATGGCCGAACAACTGATTGGCGTGACCATGCAGGAGCAGGGCGTCTCGCGCATCGTCGCGGTCGACATGGAAGCAGCCCTCGGCTTCGCGGAGGCCGCATGAGTACGCTGCAGATCAGTCTGGCCATCATTGGCGGCCTGTTGCTGGCCATTGTGGTGGCGCACAGCGCCTGGTCGGCGCGCAAGAATTTGCCGATGCAGCCGACGCCGGATCCGGTGGCCCCGGCCATCGAACCGACGGTCGGCGAATTGCCGCCTCATGGCCAGGACCTCGAGTCCGAACGCCTGGAACCCGGCTTCGACGGCGACTCCAGCCTCGACGCGCTGACGGCGCTGACCGCGCCCGAGAAGAAGCCGGGCCTGGACGCGCTGATCGACGTGATTGCGCCCATCATTGTCGATTCGGTGGTGTCCGGCGAGGCCGCGCTGGCCGCCTTGCCCGGCTCGCGCCGCGCCGGCAGCAAGCCGTTTGCGATCGAGGGCCTGAGCCTGGCCACCGGCGCCTGGGAAACCCCGGCCGCGGGCCAGCGTTACAGCGCCTTCCAGGCCGGCGTGCAACTGGCCAACCGCACCGGCGCGCTGAACCAGATCGAGTTTTCTGAATTTGTCATGAAAGCCCAGGCATTTGCCGACGCCATCGATGGCCAGCCGGAGTTTCCCGACATGATGGACGAGGTGGCGCGCGCACGCGAGCTCGATAATTTTGCCGGCACCCACGATGCGCAACTGGGCTTCACGCTGCGCGCCAGGCACACCGCCTGGAGCCCGGGCTATGTGCACCAGAGTGCGGCCAAACTCGGGTTCGTCGCCGGCTCCATCCCGGGCCGCATGGTGCTGCCGGCCAGCCAGTCCGGCCCGCACGCGCCGCCGGTGCTGGGCCTGTCCTTCGACACCCAGGCGGCCATGGCCGAAGAGCCGGAACAGACCGCGCTGCGCGAACTGACACTGTCGCTGGACGTGCCGCAGGTGCTGCGTGAAGAACAACCTTTTGTGCGCCTGTGCGAGGCCGCGATCGCGCTGGCCTCCAGCATGGACGGCGTGATCATTGACGACCAGGGCCAGCCGATCCGGCCGGAAGCCATGGAAGCCATCCACGCCGACCTCGAGCAGCTGTACAACACGCTGGAAGAGCGCGACATGCCGGCCGGCTCGGCGCTGGGACGGCGGCTGTTTTCCTGAAGCTGTTTCTTCGCCATGGCCACCCCTGACCTGTTTGCGTCGCCCGGGCCGTCGCCGGCTGAGCGTGTCGCCGAGTTGCGCACCGAACTGCACCAGCACGCCCACCGTTATTACGTGCTGGACGAGCCCAGCATTCCCGATGCCGAGTACGACCGCCTGTTCCAGGAGCTGCAGGCGCTGGAGGCCGCGCACCCGGAGCTGGCCAGCCCGGACTCGCCGACCCGGCGTGTCGGTGGCAAGGCACTGGACCAGTTCACCAGCGTGCGCCATGCGGTGCCCATGCTCAGCATACGCACCGAGACCGACACCGAAGCGACCGGCGCGCAGAACTTCGACACCCGGGTGCGCAAGGAGCTGGGCCTGGTCGAGTCGGATCCGCCGGTCGAGTACGTGGCCGAACTGAAATTCGACGGCCTGGCGATGAACCTGCGTTATGAGAACGGCGTGCTGGTGCAGGCCGCCACCCGCGGCGACGGCGAGGTCGGCGAGGACGTCACGCAGAACATCCGTACCATCCGGCAGATACCGCTGCGCCTTCCAAAGGACGTTCCTCCTGTACTGGAAGTGCGAGGCGAGGTCTATATGCGGCGCGATGATTTCGAGTCGCTCAACGAGAAGCAGCGCGAAAAAATCGCCCAGGGCGCCAAAAACGAAAAAACCTTTGTCAATCCGCGCAATGCCGCGGCCGGCGCCGTGCGGCAGCTGGATCCGGGTATTGCCGCGCAACGACCGCTGAGCTTTTTTGCCTACGGCGTCGGCGAGGTCACGCCGCAGCAGGAGGGCGGGCCGCAATTCGACACCCACTTCCAGTTGCTGCTGACCCTCAAATCATGGGGTTTTCCGGTTGCAGCCCTTACCCAGACTGCCCAGGGTGCTCCTGAATTAATAGCGTTTCACCAGAAGATCGCGCGCGAGCGGGACCAGTTGCCCTACGACATCGACGGCGTGGTTTACAAGGTCAACAGCCTGGCCTTGCAGAAAAAGCTCGGTTTTGTGACGCGCGAACCGCGCTGGGCGGTGGCGCACAAATACCCGGCGCAGGAGCAGATGACCACCGTGCTGGCCATCGACGTGCAGGTCGGTCGCACCGGCAAACTGACGCCGGTGGCCAAGCTGGCGCCGGTGTTTGTCGGCGGGGTGACGGTGACCAATGCCACGCTGCACAACGAGGACGAGGCCAGGCGCAAGGACGTGCGGGTCGGCGACACCGTGATCGTGCGGCGCGCCGGCGACGTGATTCCCGAGGTGGTCAGCGTGATGGCCGACAAACGCGTGCAGGACGCGCCGCAGTTCACCATGCCGCGCACCTGCCCGGTCTGCGGCTCCGACGCGGTGCGGGAGGAGGGCGAGGCCGACTACCGCTGCACCGGCGGCCTGTTTTGCGGCGCCCAGCGCAAGGAAGCCATCCTGCATTATGCGCACCGGCGCGCCGTCGAGGTCGAGGGCCTGGGCGACAAGCTGGTCGAGCAGATGGTCGACGCCAACATCATCCGCACGCTGCCGGACCTCTACAAGCTGGGCCTGACGGCGCTGGCCGGCCTCGAACGCATGGCCGACAAGTCGGCGCAGAACCTGCTGCAGGCGCTGGAAAAATCCAAGTCCACCACCTTGCCGCGTTTCCTGTTTGGCCTGGGCATACGCCATGTGGGCGAAGCCACGGCCAAGGAACTGGCGCGCCATTTCGGCAAGCTCGACGCGATCATGGATGCGCCCGAAGCGCAGCTGCTCGAAGTCAACGACGTCGGACCCATCGTCGCCACCAGCATCCGCACCTTCTTTGACCAGCCGCACAACCGCGAGGTGGTCGAGCAACTGCGCGCCTGCGGCGTGCACTGGGCGGAAGGCGAGCCGGCAGCGCGCGCGCCGCAACCGCTGTCGGGCAAGACCTTGGTCATCACCGGCACCTTGCCGACGCTGAGCCGCGACGAGGCCAAGGACCGGGTGGAAGCCGCCGGCGGCAAGGTGGCCGGCTCGGTCAGCAAGAAGACCGACTATGTGGTGGCCGGCGCCGAGGCCGGCAGCAAACTGACCCGGGCGCAGGAGCTGGGCATCACGGTGATCGATGAGGCCGGTTTGCTGGCCATGCTGGAAGCGCCGCCGGGCTGACAGCGATCAGGCGGGTGGCAGGTCCGCCTCGGGCAGCTTCTCCGGCCGCCGCCACAACCACAGCAGCACGCAGGCCATCACGGCGATCGCCAGCAGCGCCATCCAGCGTTTCGGCAAGGTCAGCAGCATGATGATCGCGCTGCCGCCCATGGTCAGGGTGGCCAGCCATTTGGCGCGCCGGCGCACCACACCGCCACGCCGCCACTCGGTCAGCATCGGCCCGAAGGCGCTGTGGCTCTCCAGCCAGGCCAGCAGCTTGGGTGAACTGCGGGCCGCGGCCCAGGCCGACAGCAGGATGAAGGGAACGGTCGGCAACACCGGCAGGAACAGGCCGACGATGCCCAGCACCAGGCTGGCGAGCGCCAGGCCTATCAGCAGCCAGCGCACCGGCGCCGCGGGCGGGGCGGCGACGGGGAGCGCGGGATCGGGGTGGTCGGCCATGCCCCATTTTGCCGTGTGGCCGCACGGGCTCTGTATGCTTGGGCTTTCAGCATCCCATTTTTTTCCACTTGCGCCATGACCATCCGTGAAATTCTCAAAATGGGCGATCCGCGCCTGCTGCGTGTTGCGCCGCCCGTGACCGAATTCGACACCGACGAGATCCATTTGCTGGTGTCCGACATGTTCGACACCATGCGTTCGGTCAATGGCGCCGGCCTGGCCGCGCCGCAGATCGGCGTCGATTTGCAACTGGTGATTTTCGGCACCGATGCGGTCAATCCGCGTTATCCGGACGCGCCGCTGGTGCCGCGCACCGTGCTGCTGAACCCGGTGATCACGCCGCTGTCGGACGAGGAAGAAGCCGGCTGGGAAGGTTGCCTGTCGGTGCCCGGCCTGCGTGGGCTGGTGCCGCGTTATTCACGTATCCGTTACACCGGTTTTGATCCCTATGGGGACCCGATAGACCGCACGGTGGACGGCTTTCATGCCCGGGTGGTGCAGCACGAATGTGACCACCTGATCGGCAAGCTGTACCCGATGCGCATCCGCGACTTCACGCAGTTCGGCTTTACCGAGGTGCTGTTTCCGGGTCTGGATGCGTCGGAAGACGACTGACAAGCGGCGTTGTCAGTTGCCCTGCGAGGCTGGCAGGTCGGCCGGCAGGCGGGCCTTGCCGCCCGAACCGAAGACCGAGCGCCACCAGGCGGCAGAGCCTTCGGGCGGCGGCGCTGCCGTGTGCGCGGCATCAGGGTCCAGATAGTCCAGCGTGACGCGCCTGCGGTATTGCGCGACCTCCTCACCGGCCTGTTCGATCAGCGGGCGGGCCGCGCCGCGGCTCTGGATCAGCACTTGCCGGGTCCCGGCGCCGGCCCTGATCAGCGCGGCCCGGACCGCGATGGCGCGGCGGTCGCCCATCAGCCAGAAGAAGCGGTGGCTGCCGGTGCCGTAGCTGTGGCCGGACACCAGCATGCGCTGCTGGGGCCGCGCTGCCAGCCATGCCGCATGGGCGGCCAGCACGTCGGCGTAGATCCCCGGCACCAGCCAGTTGTCAGGTTCAAAAAAGACATGGCGTGCCAGTGGACGGCCGTCGTCGTCGCATTGGCCCGATTCCAGCAGTTGCTGTTCACGGCTCAACAGGTGGTGGGTCTGGGCATGCATGGCAAGCTCCTTGGGGTGGACAGGTCCGGCGGCGCCGCCCCTGGTGTCTGGAACTGCCGCCGTTTGCCCATTGTCTGCCTCTGGCAGCCCGTCACAAGCCTCAAACGGTGATGATGTGTAACTTTAACAATGCTATTTAACTTATTGATTTAAATAAGTAAACGTGCAATTTATAGGTCTTTTGACCTAGGGCTGCATTAGCGGGATCAGGCCGCGAGGGCTTCCAGGATCTCGGTCTCGATGGCAATCTGCGCCTTGTTCTGCTGCAGTTCCGGGCCGTCGATCAGGAAGGTATCTTCCACGCGTTCGCCCAGCGTGGTGACCTTGGCGAGTTGCAGGTTGATGCGGTGGTGCGCCAGCACGCGGGCAATCGAATACAGCAAACCGACCCGGTCGCTGGCCGACACGCTGAGCAGCCAGCGCTGGCCTTTTTCGTCGGGCCGCAGATCGACGCGCGGCGCGATCGGGAAACTCTTGACGCGGCGCGACACCCGGCCTTTTTTGCCGGGTGGCGGCAGCGGGTTGTTCTCTTCGATGGTGCGGTCGAGGTCGGCC
>PNNC01000194.1 GCA_013824015.1 Polaromonas sp. | reverse complement strand
GGCGACCTCGAGCATCAGGTGGAACATCTCCCAGCCGACGTCGGCAATGCTGGCGTCGCCGTCGGCGATGCGGCCGGCGTTGATGTCCATCAGGTCATGCCAGCGCCGCGCCAGGTCGCTGCGGGTGGCAACCTTGATCACCGGGCATTCAGCCAGGCCGTACGGTGTGCCACGTCCTGTCGTGAAGACATGCAGGTTCATGCCGGCGGCCAGCTGCAGCGTGCCGCAGATGAAGTCGCTGGCCGGTGTGGCGGCGTAGATCAGGCCTTTTTGTTTGAGCTTTTCGCCGGGGGCCAGCACGCCGCTGATGGGCGAACTGCCGGACTTGACGATGGAGCCCATGGCTTTTTCGACGATGTTGGACAGGCCGCCCTTTTTGTTGCCAGGCGTGGTGTTGGCGCTGCGGTCGACCAAGCCCTTCTGCAGGTAAGCGTCGTACCAGGCCATCTCGCGGATCATGGCCTGTGCGACTTCGGGCGTGCTCGCGCGTGAGGTCAGCTGGTCGATGCCGTCGCGCACTTCGGTGGTTTCCGAAAACATCACGCTGGCGCCGGCACGCACCAGCAGGTCGGTGCAAAAACCGACCGCCGGATTTGCGGTGACGCCCGAAAACGCGTCGCTGCCACCACATTGCACACCGACCACCAGCTCGCTGGCGGGCACGGTTTCGCGCCGGCGCGCATCGAGTTTTTCCAGGTGCAGCACCGCGGCCTGCATGATGGAGTCGATCATGGACATGAAGCCCACATGGTTCTCGGACTGCAGACAGACCACATCGAGCGGCGCTTCGGCATTGACACCCACGTCGGCGACGCTGCGTTCGTCAACAATCTGGATGGTGCCGGGCGGCAGCAGGCGCTCGGGCTGCAGCTTCTCGCAGCCCAGGCTGACCACCATCACCTCGCCACCGAAGTTGGGGTTCAGGCTGATGTTGCGCAAGGTGCGTATCGGGATGATGGCGTCGGGCGCGTCGATGGCAACACCGCAGCCATAGGTGTGCTCGAGGCCGACCACGTCATCGACATTGGGGAACTTTGGCAGCAGCTCGGCCTTGATGCGTTTGACCGCGAAGTCCACCACGCCGGCCACACACTGCACCGTGGTGGTGATGGCCAGGATGTTGCGGGTGCCGACCGATCCGTCGGCATTGCGGTAACCCTCGAAGGTGTAACCCTCCAGCGGCCCCGGCGCCGGTGGCTTGACGGTGGCGATCGGCAAGCCCTCGAGCCCGCGCGCGGCCGGCATCTCGAGCAGGCGCTCATGCACCCAGCTTCCGGCAGGAATGTCTTTCAGCGCGTAACCGATGGGCACGTTGTAACGCAGCACCGCCGTGCCTTTGGGCAGATCGACCAGCGCGACCTTGTGGCCCTGCGGCACGCGGTCCACCAGCACCAGGCCGCCGGGCAGCACCGCGCCCGCCGGCAAGCCGCCGTCATTGGCAATGATGGCCACGTTGTCCGCATCATGCATGCGGATGGAAATGGGCGGTCGCGTGGCGGTGTTCATCAGAAGTCGACGATTTCCACCCAGTTCGGGTTTTTGCCGGCGGCCTGGCTCTTGCCGGGGCCTGGCAGGCCGGTGGCGCTGTCAATCAGGTGCAGCGAGACGCTGTGTGAATCCTGACCCGCAGCCACCAGGAACCGCCCGGTGGAATCGATGGCAAAACCGCGCGGCGTTTTTTCGGTCGGCGTCTGGCCCACGACCTGCAACTGACCGGTGGCGGCATCAATTTTGAAAGTGGTCAGCGTGCTGGAGGTGCGCTCCGAGCCATAAAGGAATTTGCCATCGGGCGCGATCTGCAGGTCAGCGGCCCAGACCTTGCCGGCAAAACCCGGCGGCACCACGCTGCTGCGCTGCAGATGCCGCAAAGTGCCTTTGGCGGCATCGTAGGCGAACACATCGACACCGCCGTCGAGCTCGTTGATCAGGTACAGATGTTTCTGCGCCTTGTCCCACAGGAAGTGGCGCGGCCCGGTTTTCGCCGGCGCCACGTTGACCAGCGCAGTGTCGTTGGCGCTCAGCATGCCGGTCGCGGGGTCGAATTTCCAGCTCGACAGGTTGTCGCCGCCCAGGCTGGTGGCAAACACATAACGGCCCGACGCATCGGCATGGATGGCATGGGCATTCGGCGCCGTGCGAATCAACTGCTGCACCGCGCCCACCAGGCCGTCGTTGCCAATGCTGTTGACCGTGATCTTGTTGCCACCATAGGAGGCCGCGAACAGCCACTTGCCACTGGCGTCGAGGTCGATGTTGGCCATGCTGTCGGCCAGCGCGGCCTCACCCAGCTTCTTCAGGCCGCCGGTCGCACCGTCGATCGCGAAGGTGAGCACACGAAACGGCTGCGAGCGGCTCGCGACATAGAGGAATTTCTTGTCGCGGCTGACCACCATGGGCATGGCGACGCCGCCCACCGGCACCGTGGCCACCGGCTTGAGCTGGCCCGCGGCGCGGTCCAGTTGCATGACCGAGATGTCCTGGCTGTCCGCGTTGGAGACATAGACCCAGGTGGCGGAGGCCGCGACGCCGGACGCCGCCATCATGCCCGCCCCCGCAAGCAGCAGCAACGATGTGCGTAAAAAGGCAGCAAACATGGCAAGTCCTTGTTCATGGGGAAAGTTGTCCTGTGGGTCAGCGCGATTCAATAACGGGGTTGCACGCCGGTGAAAGCCGGATCGTATTTGCGCATCTGCCCCAGGTCGTCGCGATTCCTGATGCCGCAGTGCAGGTAGTTGCCATGGAGCCGGGCGAGCGCGGTACGGTCCAGCGTCACGCCCAGGCCAGGGCCGGTCGGCACCCGCAAGCTGCCGTCCTCGAAGCGCAGGCGACCGCCCTCCACCACTTCCTCGTCCTGCCAGGGATAGTGGGTGTCGCAGGCATAGGTCAGCATCGGCAGGCTGGCGCACAGGTGGGTCATCGCGATCAGGCTGATGCCCAGATGCGAATTGCTGTGCATCGACAGACCCAGGTCAAACGTGCTGCACAGTCGCGACAGCTGCTGGGTGGCGCGCAGACCGCCCCAATAATGGTGGTCGCTCAGCACGATCTTCACCGGACAGCCCATCTCGGCATTGCGGCGGAACTCGGCGAAGTCGGTCACCACCATGTTGGTGGCCAGCGGCACCTCACATTCGCGCGCCACGGCTGCCATGCCTTCCAGGCCAGGCGCGGGGTCTTCGTAATACTCGAGCACCCCACGCAGTTGTTCGACGATTTGCAGGCTGGTCGCCACGCTCCAGTTGGCGTTGGGGTCGATGCGCAGCGGCATGCCGGGAAAAGCCTCGGCCAGCGCCATCAGGCCCTCGGCTTCCTGCGCGGGTGGCAGCGCACCGGCCTTGAGCTTGATGCTTTTGAAGCCGTACGCCGCGATCATCCGGCGCGCTTGGGCCACCAGTTGCTGCGGTGACAAGGCCTCGCCCCAGACGTCGGCCGGGTAACCGGAAGAAGCCGGCTTGTCGATGTGTTCGGCGTACTTGTAGAACAGGTAGGCCGAGAACGGCACCCGGTCACGTGCCGCGCCGCCCAGCAGGTCCACCACCGGCGCGCCGGCCAGTTGACCCTGCAGGTCCAGCATCGCGACTTCAAAGGCGCTGACCACCTTGGCCACGGTCTTGGACACATGGGTGCCCGGCGCCAGCGACACCTGCTGGCCGAGAAATTCGGACGCGGTCAACACGGGCGGCGCGACCAGCGCGGCGACGCGCGCCTCCATGTCGGTCAGCGCCCAGGGCGACAGGCCGACCAGCAAGGGCGCGACTTTGGCGAGCGCCTCCAGCATCGACAGGTCGCCGTAACTCTCGTTGATGCCGACCAGGCCGGAGCTGGTTTCCAGCTCGATGATGGACCGCAGCGCCCACGGCTCGTGGATACCGGCCGCGTTCAGCAGCGGCGGATCACGGAAGGCAATCGGCGTGACGCGGACGGCCGTGATTTTCGTGACGGGCATGGTTTACTTGAGCAGCAGGTTCGGCAGCCAGAGCGACAGCGCCGGCACGTAGGTCACCAGGAACAACACCAGCAGCAAGGCGCCGAAGAAGGGATACAGTGCCCGCACCACTTTTTCGATGGGAAGTTTGGCCACCGCCGCGCCGACAAACAACACGCCGCCGACCGGTGGCGTGATCAGGCCCATGCCGAGGTTGACCATCATGATCATGCCGAAATGCACCGGGTCCACGCCGAGCTGGGTGACCACCGGCAGCAGGATGGGCGTCATGATCAGGATCAGCGGCGCCATGTCCATCAGCGTGCCCAGGATCAGCAGCAGCACGTTGATCATCAGCAGCACCACGTACTTGTTGCTGGAGACACTGGTGAACATGCCGGTGATCTGCTGCGGGATCTGCATCAACGTCATGATGTAGCCAAAGCTCGCGGCAAACGCGATCAGGATCATCACGATGGACAGGGTCTTGACGGTGCGGTGGACCAGCTTGGGCAGTTCGCGCCATTTGTAGTCGCGGTAAATGCACATGGTCACGAAGAAAGCCCAGATCACCGCAATCGCCGCCGACTCGGTGGCGGTGAAGATGCCCGACAGGATGCCGCCCAGGATGATGACCATGGTCATCAGACCCCACAACGCGTCCACGCAGATCTTCAGCGCCTCGCGCATCGGGATCACGCGGCCCTTGGGAAAGTTGCGCTTCTTCGCGATGAACAGGCACATGATGGCCAGCGTCAGGCCCAGCAGAAGGCCGGGGAGCACGCCGGCCAGGAACAAGGCCGCAATCGAGACGCCGCCGCCGGCGGCCAGCGAATAGATCACCGCGTTGTGGCTCGGTGGAATCAGGATGGCCTGCACCGAGCCGCTGACGGTCACGGCCGTGGCGAAGTCGCGCGGGTAGCCCTTTTTTTCCATCTCGGGAATCAGCACCGAGCCGATGGAAGCGGTGTCGGCCATCGACGAGCCGGAAATCGCGCCGAAAAACGTGGAGGCCAGGATGTTGACCAGCGACAGGCCGCCGCGCACAAAACCGACCAGCACGCTGGCAAACGCCACCAGCCGGCGCGACATGCCGCCCTCGGCCATGATGGCGCCGGCCAGCACGAAGAAGGGAATCGCCAGCAGCGAGAACTTGTTGACGCCGCTGGAAATGGCGATCATCACCGCGTCCAGCGGAATGTCTATCCACCAGGCGCCGATCAGCGCCGACAGGCCGAGCGCATAAGCCACCGGCAGGCCGAGAATCATGAGCAGGAGAAAAGACCCCAGCAGAACAAACGCATCCATCAGAGGGCCTCGCCTTCAATTTTTTCGTGGTCGTAGGTGACGACTTCACGGTCGCCCTGGTGGCCCAGCGCCATGCGCTCGAGCACAAAAATCAGCGTGATCACGCCGCCTATCGGCAGCGGCAGGTAAGTGGCGCCCACCGGCATCCAGGGGATTTCGCCGATGTTCTGGCCCCAGGTCTGCATACACAGCTTGGCGCCGTAATAAGCCATGAAGACCGACACCACAGCCATCAGGATGTCCATCATCCAGGCGACAGCACTGCGCAATGTCGCGGGCATGCGGTCGGTGACCATGGCCACGCAAATGTGCGCGTTGGCCCGGTAGCCGGCAGCGGCGCCGAAGAAGGTGAAGATCACCATCAGCAAAATCGAGATCGGCTCGGGCCACTGCGAACCGGTGCCGAGCACGTAACGCGTGAAGATGCCCCAGGGAATGATCAGCGACATGACAAAAATCGACAGGCCCGAGATCCAGATGCACGCAAGGTACAGCCAGTCGTTGAAGCGCAGGGTATGGTGTTTCATGGTGTTTCCGCGATACGGCAGGATGGCCCAGGCGCACTGCATCTGCAGCGCGGCTGGGCCCGGGAGCGATGTTTACTTGGTTGCGTCGATGCGCTTCATCAGGTCGGCAAACTTCACGCCGTACTTGGCGCGCACAGGGGCCGTGGCGTCAAAGAACAGCTTCTGGTCCACCGGTACAAACTCGACACCGGCGGCCTTGAGCTTGGCCGAGTAGTCTTCCACGCTCTTGTCCCACAACACGCGCTGGTCCATTTGCGCCTCGCGGCCCAGCTTCTTGACCAGGGCCTGGTCGGCCGGCGTGAGTTTGTCCCATGCCACCTTGGACATCACCAGCAGTTCGGGAATGATCAGGTGGTTGGTCTGCGCGTAATACTTGGCGCCGGCACTGTAATGGTTGGAGGTGAACATGCTGGGCGGGTTGTTTTCCGCACCATCGATCACGCCGGTCTGCAGCGCGCTGAAGACTTCACCGTAGGCCATCGAAATACCGTTGCCGCCCATCGCGTTCATGGTGTCGACAAACAGCGGGTTGCCCATCATGCGGACCTTCACGCCCTTGAGGTCGGCGGGGGACTTGACCAGCTTCTTGGTGTACAGGCTGCGCGCGCCGCCGTCCATCCAGCCGAGCGCCACCAGGCGCGCCGGGCTGGCCGTGACCTTGGCCAGCAGTTCGTCGCCGATCGGGCCGTCGATGACCTTGCGCATGTGCGCGATGTCGCGGAACACGAAAGGCATGTTGAACACATCAACGTCCGGCACGATCGGGCCGATCACGCCCAGCGAAATGCGGTTGATCTGCAGCGCGCCGATCTGGGTCTGCTCGACGGTTTCCTTTTCCTGCCCGAGCACGGCGCCCGGGAACATCTGCATCTTGATGCGGCCATTGGTCTGGGCTTCGAGCTTCTTGCCCATGGCCTCGACGGCAACCACCGTCGGGTAACCGGCCGGGTGCGTGTCAGAGGCCTTGAGCACAATTTGCGCCTGCGCGGCCAGCGGCAGGGCAAAAGCGAAGGAAGCCAGCGCTGCGGCAGCGATGAGGTGGCGGCGGAAAGTCATGGTTTGTCTCCTTGTTGGACGGTTTTGAAAACTACTGACAGAAACAGAAACAGAAAAATGGCGGACAGGCCCTTCCCTCACCCGGCGAACGGTCCGGCCTTGACAAAGCCGCCACCCTGGAACTGCACGGCGGGATCACTGAGGTCGGGCGCGGAGGTGCGCGCATAAACGGCGTCGCGGAAGATGTCCGAGCTGTCCTTCGCCACGTAGCCGATGTGGCGGGCGCGGCGGTTGTCCCACCAGGTCACGGCGTTGTTCGACATGCCGAACACAATGCTGTGGCCGAGAACCGGGGTCGTCAGGCAGGCGGTGATCAGGCGGTGCAGGTCGTCGAAGCTGAGCCAGGTGGCCAGCATGCGGCGGTCTTTCGGCTCGGGAAAGGACGAGCCGATACGCACGCAGGCGGTTTCAATGCCGTAGCGGTCGAAATAAAAACGCGAGAGGTCTTCGCCAAAGGCCTTGCTCAGGCCGTACATGCCGTCGGGCCGCGCCGGCGCATCGGCATCGATGGTTTCGCTCTGGCGGTAAAAGCCGGTCACATGGTTGGAGCTGGCAAACACCACCCGTTTGACGCCGTGTTTGC
>PNNC01000045.1 GCA_013824015.1 Polaromonas sp. | reverse complement strand
GGGCCGCTTCATACAGGTTGTACAGGCCCAGGATGTTGGCCTGCAGGATGGGGCCGAACGGTCCTTCCACCGACACGCCGCCCAGATGCACGATGGCATCGACGCCCTGCACCATCAGGTCCACCGCGGCGGCATCGGCCAGGTCGGCGAGCACGATTTCTTCCTGCTTGCCGGCATCACCGAGGCTGACCCGGTCCGACAGACGCAAGGTGCTGCAGTTGGCCTTGAGGCGTTCACGCAGTTGCTGGCCCAGGCCACCGGCAGCGCCAGTCAGCAGCAGTTTTTCATGTACCTTGATTGTCATACTTGTGTTTTAGGAAAGCCTGTTGGGTGCAAACGCTGGACTTTTGCATCCGCATTGCTTACAGTTGACCGAATCGAGCAACACATCAGTCATATGTTGTCTGATGACACAGAATTCTAGTGACCCACTTTTAACTGTCAAGAGCTTTCTGCGGCCATCAAGGCAAACCCCTACTCCGAGTCAACCCGATGGAATCGAACCTGCTGCCCACCCTGTCCGATGAAGCCCCGCGCATGCGCAGGCCGCGTGGCCTGGTGACTGAAATTGTGGAAAGCCTGGCCGCGAGCATCCGCGACGGACAGCTCAAGCCGGGCGACAAACTGCCCACCGAGGCCGAAATCATGGCCCGTTTCGACGTCAGCCGGACCGTGGTGCGTGAGTCGATTTCCAAACTGCAGGCGTCCGGCCTGGTCGAGACGCGGCACGGCATCGGCACCTTTGTGATCCCAAAATCGGACGCCGGCAACTTCAAGATTGCCGCGGCCGACTTCGCCACGGTCAACGATGTGATCTCGGTGCTGGAACTGCGCATCAGCCTGGAAACCGAGGCCGCCGGCCTGGCCGCCCAGAGGAGAAGCACCGAAAACCTGGAAGCCATGGCCACGGCGCTGCGGGCCTTCCAGGACTCGATCCATGCCGACTCCGATGCGGTTCCGCCAGACTTCCAGTTCCACATGGAAGTGGCGCGTGCCACCGGCAACCGCCACTTCGAAGACCTGATGACCTACCTGGGCACCATGATCATCCCGCGCACCCGGGTGAACACGCCGCAGAGCGCCCCGGAAGGCCGGCTGCTTTACCTGCAGCGCGTCAACGGCGAGCACGAGAACATCTACAACGCCATCCGCAGCCAGGACCCCGAGGCGGCCCGGGCAGCGATGCGCACCCATCTGTCCAACAGCCGCGAAAGGCTGCGCCGGGGCCAGACCCTGGAAACATCACCCGGCGGCTGACACGCGAACCGGGCAGTGGTGGGACGGGAATGAGGGAATTCCCCGATGGGTTGCAGCATCTTCAGTTGTACGATGACTGATCTATTGGAGCGCCATCGCCATGTTGTGGCGCGCCCTCTGGCCGGCCATGCTGGCTCCAGCTCAGCCTATAACAACCAGGAGACACCATGAAACGCCGCGCCCTGATCCATTCTGCCGTCGCCCTCGCCGTGCCGCTCGTGCTGGGCACAGCCGCCCTGCCCGCCTGGGCGCAGGACAAATGGCCGTCCAAAAACATCACTTACCTGGTGCCTTTCCCGGCGGGCGGCACGACCGACATCCTGGCGCGCCTGATCTCGCAAAAGCTGGGTGCCGCGCTCGGCACCTCCATCGTGATCGAGAACAAGGGCGGCGCCGGCGGCAGCGTGGGCTCGGAACAGGGCGCGCGTGCACCGGCCGATGGCTACACGCTGGTCGGCGGCACCATCAGCTCGCATGCCATCAATGTGAGCCTCTATCCCAAGCTCGGTTATGACCCGGTCAAGTCCTTCACACCGATTGTGCTGATCGGCTCCAACCCGGTGATCCTGGTGGTTGGCGAAAAGAGCCCTTACAAAACGCTGCAGGATGTGCTGGCTGCGGCGAAAGCCAAACCCAGGACCATTTCGTCGGCATCGGCAGGCAGTGGCACCTCGCAGCACATGGCGCTCGAAATGCTGGGCTTCAAGTCGGGCACACAGTTCATCCACGTGCCCTACAAAGGCAGTGGCCCCGCCATCACCGACGTGATCAGCGGCCAGGTTGACATGATGTTCGACACCTCCGTGGTGGCGGCCCAGCACATCAACAGCGGCAAGCTGCGCGCGCTGGCCGTGAGTTCTGCCAAGCGCCTGGAGGCCTTCCCGAACGTGTCCACCGTGGCCGAGTCCGGTCTGCCGGGCTTTGAAGTGACGTCCTGGCAAGGCCTGTTTGTGCCGGCCGGCACACCCAAACCCGTCGTCGACAAGCTGCATGAAGAGGTCATGAAAATCCTGCAGACCGCCGAGTTCCAGGAACGCCTCAAAGGCCTGGGCATGCAGGGCTCGACCATGACGCCGGCCCAGGTGACCGAGTTCCAGAAGAACGAAGTTGAAAAATGGGCGCAGGTCATCAAGGCCGCCGGCATCAAGCTTGACTAAGCGGGTGGACGGGACGATGCGGATCGGGATGGTGGGTGCCGGGCAGGCCTCGGCGCCGCACCTGCAGAGCATCCGGGATCTGGCCGCCGAAGTGACACTGGCACGGGTGGTGGCACGCAGCCCCGGCAAGCTCGCGGCCCTGGACCTTCCCGCGGGCACGGTCACCAGCACCCGGCTGGAAGACATCCTTGAGGACGCGAGCATTGAAGCGGTACTGGTGCTCACGCCACCCAACACGCATGGGGAGATCGTGGAGCGGCTGGCGCGCGCCGGCAAACATGTGCTGGTCGAAAAACCGCTGGATATCAGCCTCGAGAAGGCGCAGCAGATGGTGGACATCTGCGAGCAAAGCGGCGTGAAGCTGGCGGTGATGCTGCAGCACCGCATGCGTGACGCCTCGCTGGCGCTGGCTCGCCTGATCCGGGAAGGTGCGCTGGGGCCACTGCTCAGCGCATCGGCCAGCATCCGCTGGTGGCGGCCGCAAACTTATTACGACGAGCCGGGTCGCGGCACGCTGGCGCGCGACGGCGGCGGCGTGCTGATGACACAGGCCATCCATACCCTGGACCTGATGCTGAGCCTGACCGGCATGCCCGACCGGGTGCTGGCCATGGCCGGCACCAGCGCGGTCCACCAGATGGAATGTGAAGACACGGTGGCGGCGGTGCTGCGCTACCCGAACGGCGCGATCGCCAGCATAGCTGCGACCACGGCGGCCTGGCCCGGCTTTCCGGAACGGATTGCGCTGAATTTCACCGGGGGCAGTGCCACGCTGGAAGCTGGCGAGTTGCGCGCCGAGCTGACGGATGGCCGCAAGATCCAGGTCGGTGTCCGGCAGGCCACAGGCTCAGGCGCCAACCCCATGGCGTTTGACCACGCGTTTCACCGCGCGCTGCTGCAGGATTTTGTCGCGTCCGTCCGCAACGGCACGCAGCCTTCGGTGACCGGCCGCTCCGCCTTGCAGGTGCAGCAGCTGATCAACGCCATCATGGCCTCGTCGGCCAGCGGCGCTGCCGTCTCACTGCGGTAAACCGCAGCGGCCACGGGCGACCGCGCCGGTTCAGGCCGCGGTTTCCTGACCCAGGCCCAGCAGACGCATCGCATTGCCCTTGAGGATGCCAGGCATCACCTCGGGCTTGAAGCCGGCGTCTTCGAAGTCCTTCATCCAGCGCTCCGGCGTGATCAGCGGGTAGTCGCTGCCGAACAACACGCGGTCCTTCAGCAAGGTGTTGGCGTATTGCACCAGCTGTTTCGGAAAGTACTTGGGACTCCAGCCCGACAGGTCGATCCAGACGTTGGGCTTGTGGGTGGCCACGCTGAGCGCCTCGTCCTGCCATGGAAAGCTCGGATGCGCCATCACGATCTGCATGTCGGGGAAATCAATGGCCACATCGTCGAGGTGCATCGGGTTGGAGAACTCCAGCCGCAGGCCGCCGCCGCAGCGCATGCCGCTGCCGATGCCGCTGTGCCCGGTGTGGAAAATCGCCGGCAGCTTGTGTTCGTTGATGACCTCGTAAATCGGCCAGGCCATCTTGTCATAGGGATGGAAGCCCTGCACCGTCGGGTGGAACTTGAAGCCCTTGACGCCGTGCTCCCTGATCAGGCGCTCGGCCTCTCGCGCGCCCATCTTGCCCTTGTGCGGATCGATGCTCGCAAAACACATCATCATGTCGCTGTTTTTCTGCGCGGCCTCGGCGATTTCCTCGTTCGGGATGCGGCGCCGTCCCAGCTTGGATTCGCTGTCCACGGTGAACATCACCAGCCCGATCTTGCGCTCGCGGTAGTAGGCGATGGTCTCCTCAATCGTGGGCCGGCGGCTGTTCTTGAAGTACTTGTCGGCAGCGCGGTCGTACTCCTCGCCATAGTTGTCAAACGGGTTCCAGCAACTCACTTCGGCGTGGGTGTGGATGTCGATGGCAATGAGGTTTTTGTAGTCCATGTCTTTGTCTCCTGTCGTGGCCGGGGCCCCTCCCCGGCATGCGGGTTAACACCGAGGAATCAGGCCGGAAAATCGATTGAATTGGTTATTGTTTATAACAATAATCGAGGCAACTTGCAAACCCTTCCATGAACGCACACACACCTTCTCCCGACCTCCAGCTTGAACTCCGCGGTGACCAGCAGGACATTGCCGTGATCCGCCTGTCCCGCCCGGCCAAACGCAATGCCCTCAATGATGGACTGATCCTGGCATTGCGCAACATGTTCGAAACCCTGCCCGCCACTGTACGCGCCGCGGTGATCCATGGCGAGGGTGCGCACTTCTGCGCCGGCCTGGATCTCGGCGAGCTGCAGGAACGCGATGCCGGCCAGGGCATGATGCATTCGCGCATGTGGCACGCCGCGCTTGAATGTGTGCAGCATGGTCCGGTGCCGGTGATTGCGGCCCTGCACGGCGCCGTGGTCGGCGGCGGGCTGGAGCTGGCCAGCGCCTGCCACATCCGCGTCGCCGATGCCTCGGCCTTTTACGCGCTGCCGGAAGGCTCGCGCGGCATTTTTGTCGGCGGCGGCGGTTCGGTGCGCATCCCCAAACTGATTGGTGTGGCGCGCATGACCGACATGATGCTGACCGGCCGCGTCTACAACGCGCAGGACGGTGAACACGCCGGATTCGCGCAATACCTGGTTCCCGAAGGTCAGGCTTTTGACAAGGCGCTCGCGCTGGCTGCGCGCGTGGCGCAGAACGCCCCCCTGACCAACTACGCGCTGATGCACGCGCTGCCGCGCATCGCCGAGCAACCCGCCGACCAGGGCTTCTTCACCGAATCGCTGATGGCAGCGATTGTGCAGAACGCGCCTGAAGCCAAGGAACGGGTCAAGGCCTTCCTTGAAGGCAGGGCCAACAAGGTCAGCAAGGACTGAGCCCCGGATTCAGATCGGCACAGAGACAAACCATGAGCGAGACCACCCTTTCCTCCTCCGCCCGCTACCGGCCCCTGGTGTTTGGCGTCACGCGCGTCGAGTTGCGCGGCGACGACGGCGGCACGCAATACCTGAAGGCCGACCAGCCGCTGGGCGATTACGCCGCGCGCATGACCGACCGGCTGCTGCACTGGGCGCAGGTTGCGCCGGACCGCACTTTCATGGCGCGGCGACTCAAACATGCCGATGGCAGCTCGGGTGACTGGCGCCACATCAGTTATGCCGAAGCGCTGGCCAGCGCCCGCAGCATCGGACAAGCCTTGCTGGATCGCGGCCTGAATGCCGAGCGCCCGGTCGCCATCCTCAGCGAAAACGACCTGGAGCACGCCTTGCTGGCGCTGGGCTGCATGTATGTGGGTGTGCCCTACTGCCCGGTGTCGCCGGCCTACTCCACCGTGAGCCAGGATTACGACAAGCTGCGCCATGTGTTGTCCACGCTGACGCCCGGCCTGGTGTTTGCCAGCGACGCCGGCCGCTATGGCAAGGCGATTGCCGCCACGGTCGGCCCGGATGTCGAAGTTGCTATCAATTCAATAGCTGGTAGCCCACGTCTTGAAAGGGCGGTGACCACTTTTGATCAACTGGTGGGAACCCAGGCCACAGCCGCTGTGGAGGCGGCCATGCAGGCCACCGGCCCCGACACCATCGTCAAGTTCCTGTTCACCTCGGGCTCGACCAAGCTGCCCAAGGCCGTCATCAACACCCAGCGCATGTGGTGCGCCAACCAGCAGCAGATGCGCCAGTCGATGCCGGTGCTGGCCCAGCAGCCCCTGGTGCTGATTGACTGGCTGCCGTGGAACCACACCTTTGGCGGCAACCACAACGTCGGCATGACCATCTACAACGGCGGCACGCTCTACATCGACGACGGCAAGCCGACGCCGGCGCTGATGGCCGAGACCCTGCGCAACCTGCGCGAGATCGCGCCCACCGTCTATTTCAACGTGCCGACCGGCTTCGAGGCGATCGCCCATGCGATGAAAACCGATGACGCGCTGCGCAAGAACCTGCTGTCGCGCGTGCAGATGTTTTTCTACGCCGGCGCGGCGCTGGCCCAGCCGGTGTGGGACAGCCTGCACCAGACCCAGGAGGCCGAGGTCGGCGAACGCATCGTGATGGGCACCGGCCTGGGCATGACGGAATCGGGGCCCTTCGGCATCTTTGTGACCAGCCCCGACGTACGCGCCGGGGACCTGGGTGTACCGACGCCGGGCCTCGAACTCAAGCTGGTGCCGACAGACGGCAAGATCGAAGTGCGTTACCGCGGCCCCAACATCACGCCCGGCTACTGGCGCGCCCCCGAAGCAACGCAGGAAGCGCTGGACGAGGAAGGTTTTTTCTGCACCGGCGATGCCGTCGCCTGGATCGACAAGGGCAATGTCCACAAGGGCCTGAAGTTCGACGGCCGCATTGCCGAAGACTTCAAGCTGGGCACCGGCACCTTCGTCAGTGTCGGTCCGCTGCGCGCCAAAATCATCGCCGCCGGCGCGCCCTATGTGCAGGACGCGGTGCTCACCGGCATCAACCTCAAGGAAGTCGGCGCGCTGATTTTTCCGACGGCCGCCTGTCGCACGCTCAGCGGACTCGGCCCCGAAGCCAGCCTGAAAGACGTGCTGGAAAGCGCCCCGGTTCAGGCGCACTTCCAGAAAGTGGCTGACGAGCTGGCCAGGTCCGGCACCGGCAGCGCCAACCGCATCGCGCGCATGCACCTGATGCATGAGCCGCCTTCGATTGACAAGGGTGAAGTCACCGACAAGGGCTCGATCAACCAGCGTGCCGTGCTCAAGCACCGCGACGCCATGGTCAACGCCCTGCACGACGGCACCCTGCCCTTCACCCTCCTGCCGAAAGTAAAAACATGAATATCCAGGGACATGCCGCCATCGTGACCGGCGGCGCCTCCGGCCTCGGCGAAGCCACAGCGCGCGAGCTGGCACGCCTGGGCGCGAAAGTCGCCCTGCTGGACGTCAACTACGCGCTGGCGCAGCAGGTGGCCGCGGACATCGGTGCGGACCGCGCCATCGCCTGTGCCTGCGACATCACCGATACAGACAGTGTGACGGCCGCGCTGGCGCAGGCCGCCGCCGCGCACGGCCCGGCACGCATCCTGATGAACATTGCCGGCATGGGCAGCGCCAAACGTGTGGTGCAAAAAGACGGGTCACCGGCACCGCTCGAGGATTTCGCCCGGGTCATCACCATCAACCTGATCGGCAGCTACAACGTCAGCCGCCTGTTCGCGGCGGCCTGCGCGAAGCTGGCGCCGCTGGACGACGGCGAGCGCGGCGTGATGATGTTCACCGCCTCGGTGGCGGCCTTTGACGGCCAGGTCGGCCAGCAGGCCTACAGCGCGTC
>PNNC01000223.1 GCA_013824015.1 Polaromonas sp. | reverse complement strand
TTCCATGGTGCGCGGGTGCAGCTCGCCGGTGGCGGTGTGGATGAAAAACGGCAGCGGCACGCCCCAGTTGCGCTGGCGCGAGATGCACCAGTCGGGCCTGCCGGCGATCATGTCGCGCAGGCGGGTCTTGCCGTTTTCCGGGTAGAAGCTGGTTTCCTCGATCGCGTTGAGCGCGAGCTGGCGCAAGGTCTGCGGCGCCTTGTCCCTGGTGAACACGCCTTCACCTTCGTCCATGCGGATGAACCACTGGGCCGCGGCGCGGTAGATCACCGGCGACTTGTGGCGCCAGCAGTGCGGGTAGCTGTGGGTGATGGTTTCGGTAGCGAACAACCGGCCGGCGTCGCGCAGCGCGTTGATCACCAGTGGCGCGGCCTTCCAGATGTTGAGCCCGCCGAACAGCGCCAACTCGTCCACATAACGGCCGTGCGCCTGCACCGGGTTCAGGATGTCGTCCACCGCGATGCCGTTGGCGATGCAGGAGTTGAAATCCTCCACACCGTAGGCAGGCGAGGAGTGCACGATGCCGGTGCCGTCGTCGGCGGTCGCGTAGTCGGCCAGGAACACCGGGCTCAGGCGGCGGTAACCTTCATGCACCTCGTACAAGGGGTGCTGGAAGTTCAGCAGGGCAAGGTTTTTGCCTTCGGTCGTGGCCAGCACCGTGCCGCTGAGCTTGAAACGCTCCATGCATTTTTCGACCAGTGAGGCAGCCAGCAGCAGGATGCCGCGCTCGGTATCGACCAGCGCGTACTCGAGCTCCGGGTTCAGGTTCAGCGCCTGGTTGGCCGGGATGGTCCAGGCGGTGGTGGTCCAGATCACTGCAAACGCGTCTTTGGCCAGGCTCTGGAGGCCGAAGGCGGCGGCGAGTTTGTCCGGCTCGGCCGACTTGAAGCCGACGTCCAGCGTCTGCGATTTCTTGTCGGCATATTCGATTTCGAACTCGGCCAGCGAGGAGCCGCAGTCGAAACACCAGTAGACGGGTTTGAGGCCGCGGTAGACAAAGCCGCGCTCCATGATGCGTTTGAGCGCGCGGATCTCGTCGGCCTCGTTGCCGGGGTTCATCGTCAGGTAGGGGTTGTCCCATTCACCGAGCACGCCCAGGCGTTTGAAGTCTTCCTTTTGCAGCGCGATCTGCTCGGTCGCATAGGCGCGGCTTTTGGCCTGCACCTCGTCACGGCTGAGCTTGCGGCCGAAGGTTTTTTCGATCTGGTTCTCGATCGGCAGGCCGTGGCAGTCCCAGCCCGGCACGTAGATCGCGTCCAGACCCTTGAGCTGGCGCGCCTTGACAATCATGTCCTTCAGGATCTTGTTGACCGCGTGGCCCATGTGGATCTGGCCGTTGGCATAGGGCGGGCCATCGTGCAGCACGAACTTCGGCTTGCCGGCGCGCACATCGCGCAGCTTCTTGTAGATGCCCTTGTCATCCCACTCCTTGACCCAGCCCGGTTCGCGCTTGGGCAGGTCGCCACGCATCGGGAACGGCGTGTCGGGCAGGTTGAGGGTGCTGCGGTAATCGGTTTTGGTGTCGGACATGGAAAACTTCGGTTGAGGCAGGCTGCTGGGGCAGGGCCGCCGGAATGCTGTTCGGGAAAACAAGGCTTGCGCCGGAGGGGGCGGGGCCAGGGGCGACGAGATCGTCTAAATTCGGTCGCGCGTCGTCTGGCGGCTGGTTTCCGTGTGCATGGAGGCAAAAAACGCCCGCGCGTCGTCGCAGTCCCTGGAGATACCCGCCTTGAGGCTGTCCAGACCGTCGTATTTCAGCTCGTCGTGCAGTTTGTGTAGCAGTTCCACGCGGATGATTTTACCGTATGCCTCTTCAGAACCCAGGCCGGCCGGCCAGGCCAGGCAATGGGTCTCCAGCAGCACCCGCCCGCCGTTGACATCGTCGGGGTCGATCGAGGGCCGGATGCCGAGGTTGGCGACACCGGGAAGCGGGTCGGGGCCGAGGCCGAAGACCTGCACCGCAAAAATCCCGCTGGCCGCCGGTTTCCAGTGCGAAAAGCGCAGGTTCAGCGTGCGAAAACCGAGTTCGCGGCCGAGTTTGCGGCCATGCACCACATGGCCGGAGATGCTGTAGGGCCGGCCCAGCAGGGCGGCCACGCGGCCCATCTGGCCCTGGGCCAGCGCCTCGCGCACGGCCGAGCTCGACACCCGGGTGTTGCTCACCTCATAACTGTTCATGCGGGCAACGTCGAATCCCAGGCGCTCGCCGGCGGCGTCCAGCATCGCGTAGTCGCCGGTGCGTTTGGCGCCGAAGCGGAAATCGTCGCCGACCAGCACGTAACGCACGCCCAGTCCCTGGACCAGCACATCGCTGATGAAGTCTTCGGCCGGCTGGGCCGCCAGCCGCGCGTTGAAGGGCAGCACCACGCACTGGTCGATGCCGCAGCGCGCGAGTTCGGTGAGTTTGTCGCGCAGCGTCGCGATACGCGCCGGCGCCAGTTCGGGTTTGCGGGCCACGGCGGCAAAGTAGTCACGCGGATGCGGCTCGAAGCTCATCACGCAGCTGGGCACACCGCGGTGTTGTGCCTCGTTTTTCAGCAGCGCGAGCATGGCCTGGTGGCCGCGGTGCACACCATCGAAGTTGCCAATGGTCAGCGCGCATTGCGCAGCCAGCCGGGAGTCCTGGTAGCCACGGAAAATTTTCATAACGAAACCTTCATGCCGCCAATTATCGTTTTAATAGCGCCTCAGGTCGGCCCGATGCGGGCTCGGCAGCCCTGGAGACCCCTGCGCCGAGCTTTGTCATGAATTCGCTGTATATTGGGGCGTCAGGCATTTTTAAGTCCGGTTCCATGTGTTTTTAAACCATTGGAGGTTCGTTTGAAGGTCTTGAAGCTCTCAGCCCAGGGGTTGCCGCAATCGTGGATCAGCCTCGAACAAGCCGTGTTGCACTATGCCTCGGATGAAGTGCGCTGGGAGATGGGTGCACGGGTGGCGACCTTCCATGGCGGCCACAACGCCATCACCGGCAACCAGTCCATCATCAACGTCAACAGCATCATCGGCACCAAGGGCGTGCCCAACATCAACCCCTTCAACCTGAAGCCGGGCCTGACCAACAGCAAGCTGTTCGCGCGCGACCGCAACATCTGCGCCTACTGCGGCGACCACTTCCACGAGGAAGACCTGACGCGCGAACACATCATCCCGTTCGCCCAGAACGGCATCGACACCTGGATGAATGTGGTGACCGCCTGCCGCGCCTGCAACCACCGCAAGAGCAGCCGCACGCCCGAGCAGGCGCACATGCCCTTGCTGTACACGCCCTACGTGCCCAGCCTGTGGGAAGACTTCATCCTGCGCAACCGCCGCATCCTGGCGGACCAGATGGAGTTTCTGATGGCGCATGTGCCGAGGACGTCGCGGCTGCTGGTCTGAACCGACCTGGCTTCCCGCCCTGAGGGCTTTGCTCATGATGATGGATCCCTGCGTTTCCGGCGTGATCAACGCTGCGGCGTCAGGGGCGGCACGGCCAGCCCTGCGCAGTACGTTTGCCCGTTTCGCGGCTGCGGTGCTGCTGGGCGCCTGCTTGTCCGCAGAGGCCAGCGCGCAGCCCTGCGGTTCCGTGGTGACACTGCCGGCTCACGGGGCCGCCCGACTTCAGTACGCGTTGGCCGGCCCGGACGCACCCCATGCGGTGCGCGGTGCGCTGGTGCTGCTGGCAGGTGGTGACGGCGTCCTGGACCTGGATGCCCAGGGCTGCCCACGCTTGCTGAAGGGCAATTCGCTGGTGCGCTCGTCGCCGCTGTTTCGCGCGGCCGGTTGGGCCACCGCCATGGTGGATGCGCCGTCTGACCATCGGCAAGAGGACGGCCTGGCGGCATTTCGCGCAAGTGCCGAACATGCGGAGGACCTGGGCCGGGTGATCGCCGACCTCCGGCGTCGCGGCCATCACCCGGTCTGGGTGCTGGGCACCAGCCGCGGTTCGATCTCGGCCGCCAATGCCGCCGCCCGGCTGCGGGGCGCTGCAGCGCCCGACGGGATGGTCCTGACTTCCTTGCTGACCGTGGGGACAGCGGCTGGGCGCAAACCCTGGACGGCCCAGACGGTGTTCGATCTTCCACTGGAGGCGGTAGCCATTCCCACGCTTCTGGTGGGCCATGCGCTGGATCGCTGCATGCGATCACCGGCCGATGCCATGCCCCGCGTCGAAGCCCGCATCACGTCGGCGCGTCGGCAGGTGGTGGTGGTCGCCGGGGGTTCCGGCACCGAGGGCCCGCGCGGCCTGGAGGCCTGCGAAGGACGTTCTCCGCACGGTTTCCATGGTCAGGAAACCGAGCTGGTCACGGGCATATTGCGCTTTATTGACGGCGGGCGGTATTGACAGTCGGCAACGCTTCAGCTCAGTAAGTCAACTCCAGCACCACCACATGGTTGCCCGAGACCGGCCAGGTCTGGCCGGTGATTTTTTCACCGTTGAACTCTGCCGCGACAGGCCGGAAGCCGTCCTGCGCGAGGTTGAGCTTCGATGCTGACACGCCGGCGCCTGCAGGCGGCACGCCGGGCAGCGCGGCTTTGCCGTCAAACAGCATGCGGTCACGCTGCGCGTCGAAGTAGCCGCGTGGGCGGTTCAGCGTCACGCTGGATTTGGCGGCCTTGTCGGCTTCAGCCAGGCGCTCGGCGCGCAAATTGATGATCTTGCTGGCGCGCGGGAAGGGACTGCGGTAGATGTGGGTGGTCGCATACCCGGTGGCGGTGATCTCGAACTCGTAAGGCACACCGGCTTGTGCGGTGAATGGTCCCCACAGGCCGTCGGTGCCCACGGTTTTGCTGTGGACGGCGTTGCCTATGCGTGCGCCGGTGGCCGGGTCGGTGGCGAACACCCTCAGTTGCGCGCCGGGCAGTGGCAGGTTGTTCGAATAATTGCCCGAGGCCGGGTCGGTCGGGTTCAGGCCCAGGCCCACCAGTTTGCCGTTCAGCACGATGGGGGTTTCCGGCTGGATCACCACGGTCTGCGGATTCCTGCCGGTGACGAAACGGTAGGTGGCCTCGAAGGCGGCCGGCGAGAACGAGGTCTCGCGGTGGTCAACACGCGGCAGCACAAGGTTGGTCGCGCCCTTGAGCGCCGGGCCGTCGAAGCTGACGTTGGTCGGTGTGCCGCGGGCGCCAATCCAGAGACCGTCGGGCTGGGCGAACTTGTCGTTGTTGTCCGAACGCAGGGTCAGCCATTTCACCGGGCCGGTGACCTCGTCGCCGGCGGCGTTTTTCGGCGCGTTGAGCCCGGTCAGGAAGGGGCCGGTGCCGGAAAACTCGTTGGCCTCGCGAAAGCCTTTGGTGGCCCAGACGCCGTGGTTGGGCGTGCCACCGAGGATGGCATGGCTGACGCGCGCCGCGCCGCCGCCGTTGTAGATGTAGTTGCGGATCGCATTGCCACCGCGCGAGTTGCCGACCAGCACGACCTGGCGCGCGCCGGTGGCCTGCAGCACCTTGTCAACCTCGGATTTCAGGAAAGCCATGTGTTCGGCCGTCGAAGTGCGGCCGGGCTGGGCCTTGCCGTCGTCGTCGCGTGCCAGCGGGTAGGGCAGATCGATCGCATGCAGGCGCTCGCGCGGCCAGCCGTTGGATTCAAAACGCCAGATCGTGGTTTGCCACAAGGCGCCGGTGTCACCGTTGCCGTGCACAAACACAATCGGCGGGTGCTGTTCGGGCGCGGGCGAGGTGGCGCAACCGCCCAGCGCCAGCCCGGCGGCAGCGATCACGAGAAGAAGGCGGCGTTGCATCATCATGGTGTGTCTCCTGGAATTAAAAGTGCCCGTGATTCATGCCACGGAGCATCGTTTCTCAATATGTCGGGGGCAAGTCAGGCGAAGACACCGGCGGTGTCCTGCATCCTGTTCGAGACTTCACCCAAGTGGTGCAGCGTGTCGCCGAATGTCATTTCCAGCTGCGTCAGCTTCTTGAAGTAGTGGCTGACGATGTATTCGTCGGTCACACCGATGCCGCCGTGCAACTGCACCGCCTGCTGGCCGACAAAACGCATCGAGACACCGAGCTGGTACTTGGCGCGGGCCATGGCGGCGCGACGTTCCGCCGCCGGTGCATTGAGCTTGAGCGAGGCGTAATAACTCATGGAACGGGCCAGCTCCAGCTGCATCTTCATGTCGGCCACGCGGTGCCGCAGCGCCTGGAAGCTGCTGATCACGACGCCGAACTGCTTGCGGGTGTTCATGTACTCGACGGTGATGGCCAGGGTTTTGTCCATCACGCCGACCGCTTCGGCGCAGGTGGCGGCGATGCCGATGTCGACCGCATGTTCGAGCGCGGTCAGGCCGTCCAGCGTGATCAGCATGGCCGGCGCGTCCTTGAGCAGCACATCGGCGGCGCGGCCACCGTCCTGCGTGCCGTAGCCGCGGGTGCTGACGCCGGCGGCCGTGCGCTCCACCAGGAACAGCGCGATTTTTCCGTCGGCCTGCGCCGGCACGATGAAGGCATCGGCCTGGTCACCGGCGGGTACTACGTTTTTTGTAGCAGACAAGGTCCAACCGCCATGGGCTGAGGCCGCTTTTGCTTCACAAACATCGAGCTGGTAACGGGCGGCGCGCTCCTGCGATGCCAGCACCACCAGCGCTTCGCCGCTGGCGATTTTCGGCAACCAGGCCGATTTGACGGCGTCCGGCGCGTAGCCGGACAAGACGGCACCGGCGATCAAGGCCTGGGCCAACGGCTCGGCGACGATGCCGCGACCGAGTTCTTCCATCACGACCATGCCTTCGACCGGGCCCATGCCCATGCCGTCGTTGGCTTCGGGGATGTAAAGGCCGGCGAGGCCGAGTTCGGCGAGCTGGCCGTAGGCTTCGCGCGAAAAGCCACCGGCTTTGGCGATGCCGCGGCGGCGCTCGAAGTCATAACCCTTGTCCACCCATTTGCGGACCGCGTCGCGCAGTTGTTCCTGGTCGTCGGTGAAATCAAAATCCATACATTGCTCCTGTGGGGGTGTCATCCCGGGCTGGACCCGGGATCCATGGATTGCGGGTCAGGCCCGCAAAAACAAAGGGGGTGTGGGCTTAGCCCAAAACAAACTGCGAAACGATATTGCGCTGCACTTCGTTCGAGCCGCCGTAAATCGTGGTCTTGCGCAGGTTGAAATAGGTCGAGGCCAGCGGCGCATTGGCGGCCACGCCGCCGGGGAAGTCACCCTGCCAGCCGGCTTCCATGGCTTCCTCGATGAAGGGCAGGCTGAAGGGGCCGGCGGCCAGCATCATCAGTTCGCTGTAACGCTGCTGGATTTCGCTGCCGCGGATTTTCAGCAGGCCGGCGATGTCCAGCGAGTTCTTGCCGGATTTCTCGGCCGACAACACACGCAGCACCAGCATTTCCAGGGCCACCACATCCACTTCGAGTTTGGCGATTTCGTCGCGGAAACGCAGGTCGTCCCACACGCCTTCGGCCTTGGCGATGCGCTTGAGGCGCTCGAGCTCACGCTTGGCGCGGTTCACGTCGGCAATGTTGGTGCGCTCATGGCTGAGCAGGTGTTTGGCGTAGGTCCAGCCCTTGTTTTCTTCGCCGACCAGGTTGTTGGCCGGCACCTCGACATTGTCGAACCAGACCTCGTTGACCTCGGCCTCGCCGTCGAGCAGCACGATGGGCCGCACGGTCACGCCGGGCGACTTCATGTCGATCAGCAGGAAGCTGATGCCGGTCTGCGGTTTGCCCTCCGTGCTGGTGCGCACCAGGCAGAAAATCCACTCGCCGTACTGGCCCAGCGTGGTCCAGGTTTTCTGGCCGTTGACGATGTATTTGTCGCCCTGGCGTTCAGCCTTGCACTTGACCGATGCCAGGTCCGAGCCGGAACCCGGTTCGCTGTAACCCTGGCTCCACCAGACTTCGCCGCTGCCGATGCCGGGCAAAAAACGCTGCTGCTGCTCGGGGGTGCCGAAAGCCATGATCACCGGCGCGACCATCACCGGGCCAAACGGCACCACACGCGGCGCACCGGCCAGCGCGCACTCTTCCTCGAACAGGTG
>PNNC01000076.1 GCA_013824015.1 Polaromonas sp. | reverse complement strand
GGGCCGCTCGGTCTACATCGAGGGCCGCCTGAAGACCCGCAAGTACACCGACAAGGACGGCGTGGAGAAATACGCAACCGACATCATTGCCAGCGAAATGCAGATGCTGGGCAGCCGCGAAGGCATGGGCGGCCCGGGCGGCAACGACGGTGGTGATGAAGGAGGCGGCGAGCGATCCTATTCGCGTCCGCCAGCTGCGGCGCCACGCCCGCCGGCGGCTGCTGCCCCGCGCCCACCGGCGCCGACCAAGGCCGCCAGCGGCTTTGACGACATGGACGACGACATCCCGTTTTAGGGCCTGTTCCCCCGTATCTGCCCGGCTGCGCCCCGCGCACGCCGGGCAGATGCATTTTAAGGAAGCGCTGAATGAGTCCTTGCGCCGCAGGGGACTTGTTCAGCGCGTCTTCAAACAACGCTTTTTGTCGCCCGCCGCCGGCAGCGCTTGTAGGCGCCGGCCTTGTTCTGGAACCGGGCGCGCCACGGCCCCCCTTTGTTGGCTAGGATCCATGCTTCCTACCTGCAGCCAACCACGAGGCCAGCCATGCGCCCCCACGATCACACCCACACCCCGCGGCCCGGCCGCCTGAGCCCCTGGCTGGGCGCGGTCCTGCTGGCGGCAGCCGGCCTGGCGCAGGCCAACACCGACCCGCTCAGCGACCTGCTCAGCGTGCCCGGCAGCGCCGGCCTCGGTTTTGCCGTGCGTGCCGAGCAGTCGCCTTATGTGGGCGGCGGCACCCGTTACGACCTGCTGCCGCTGTACCTGTATGAAGGCAAACGCGTGTTCCTGCACGGCAGCCGCGCCGGACTCAAGCTGCTGGACGACGGCACCCAGCGCGTCGATGTGTTCCTGGACCAGCGTTTCGAAGGGTATGCCGACGACCGGATTCCCCCCAGCCTGGCCGGCATGGCCGAGCGCGGCTCGGGCCTGGATGCCGGCGTGTCTTACCGCTACCGCCAGCCCTGGGGCACGCTGCAGGCCGAATTCCTGCAGGATGCCGCCAGTTTTTCCAAAGGCAGCGAGATGCGCCTGTCTTATGCCTACGACTGGCGCTCCGGCCGGCTGGCACTGCGCCCCAGCCTGACGCTGGCGGCGCGCAGCGCCAGGCTCAACAATTACTACTACGGCGTGCGGCCGGGCGAAGCCACCGCAACGCGGCCGGCCTACGAGCCCGGCAGCGGCATCAACACCACGCTGGGCCTGTACGCCACCTACGAGTTGAGTGAGGGCTGGCGCCTGCTCGGTGGCGTGACCCGCACCGTGCTGGACAGCAAAATCAAGGCCAGCCCGATTGTGGGCAGGTCGGCGCAGACCGGCGTGTTCCTCGGCGCTGCCTACGACTTCGGCACCTACAAGGGCAACTGGACGCAGGCGTCCTCGCCGACCTACTTCAAGCTGCTTTACGGCAAGTCCACCGAAGACGGTTGCCACCTCGCAAAAATCATCACGCTGCGCTGCGCCTCCACGGCCAAGGTCAACTCGACGCGCGTCACCGGCGTGCAGGTCGGCAAGCCCTTCATCGAGCAGCTCAACGGCTGGCCGCTGGACATCGTCGGTTACATCGGCCTGCTGCAGCATGACGACCGCGGGCTGGCGCCCAACGGCCTGCAGATCGACGCCTTCATGAAGGCCTATTACTACGGCTTCCCGTGGAGCGAGCGGGTCAAGACCCGGCTCGGCCTGGGGATCGGCGTGTCGCTGGCGCAGCGTGTGCCTTATGCCGAGTCCAGCAGCCAGGCGGCGCGCGGACGCTCGACCTCGCGGCTGCTCAACTACCTCGACCCGAGCATCGACTTCAGCCTGGGTGACCTGATCGGCCGCCCCGGGCTGAAAGACACCTACCTCGGCTTCGGCGTGTCGCACCGCTCCGGCATCTTCGGCGCCTCGCGCCTGCTGGGCAATGTCAACGGCGGCTCCAACTACATCTACACCTACATCGAAACCGCGCTGTAAGCCGGGCCGGCCGCCTGTTCGCTATCAAAACAGGAGCGGTCTCCGCTTGTCCGGCAAGGGCTGGGGCCCGATTTGACCGGTGTCGCAGGGCGGGCCGCCGGTCCGTCCCATAAACAGGGGATGGCGCAGCGCCGGCGAAAGCCCGACAGTCGGACTGCTCCCTGCGGGCAGCGCCGCGCGCTGCCTGCACTTATCATCGGCCACCGTGGCTCCACTTTCAAAAACTCCGTCCATGCCTGTCTGGCGCGTATTGATTGTTGAAGACGATGTCCCCACGCGGGAATTTTTCGCCGACAGCGTGTCGCGCTGCGCCGAGCTGTGCCTGGTGGGCAGTGTCGGCACCTTCGACGAAGCCCGGGGTCTGCTGAGCGACCGCTCGCTGGCCATCGACATCCTGCTGACCGACCTGGCGCTGCCCGATGGCAACGGGCTGGACCTGATCCGCCTGGCCGGACAGGCGCGGCCGGACTGCGAAGCGCTGGTGATATCGATGTTCGGCGACGAGGACAGCGTGCTGTCGAGTGTCGAGGCCGGCGCCCTCGGCTACATCCACAAGGACCACACGCCGGACAATATTGCGAACACCATTCTCGAGATGAAGGCCGGCGCCTCGCCGATCTCGCCCATGATTGCGCGCCGTGTGCTGGCCAAGTACCGCGCGCTGCAGACGGAGGAACGCGGGGCGGCGCCCCCCGCGCCGCAGCCGCTGGCGCCCCATGCCGGGGAGGCGCGCGGCCCGGTGCGATCGCTGCTGTCGGCGCGTGAGCAGGAGGTGCTGGAGCTGATTGCGCGCGGCTTTTCCTATGTCGAAATTTCCAGGCTCAATGCGGTGAGCGTGCACACCATCCAGTCGCACATCAAGAATCTGTACACCAAGCTGGCGGTCCACTCCAAAAGCGAGGCGGTGTACGAGGCGACCCGGCTCGGCCTGCTGCAGCCGCCGGCCTCGGCGCCGCATTGAGTGCGGACCGGCTTGAACACATGAGGTGTCGCGCGCTCTGGTGGGTGCTGCTGTGTTGCCTGTGGGGCCAGGCGGGGGTTCACGCCGCGACGGTGTCACTGCGTGAAGCCACGGCCACCCTGAGCATCGACGGCGTGACCCGCACCGGCAGCGTGACGCTGCCCTACCACTGGGACCGGCAGCACCCCGGCAAGGCCGGGTCGGCGTCGTTTGAAATCGAGTTCGATCGGCCGGACGCCTCGTCAGCGTCCCACGCCATGTACATCCCGCGTCTGGGCAACGCCTACGAAGTCTGGCTCAATGGCAACCTGCTCGAGAAAAACGGAAGCCTGACGCAGTTCAACGGCGGCGACTACGCCAAAATTCCACGCTTTATCCCGCTGGCATCGGACCTGCTGCTGCCTCGCAACAAGCTGCTGATCCATGTGCGGACTGACGTGGGCCGCCGCGGCGGACTGGCAGCGCCGGTGCTGGGCCTGGACCAGGAGGTGCGGCCCCTGTACATGAAAGACTACCACTGGCGCGTGACCGGCACGCTGGTCGTCGTGGTGCTCAGCCTGATGGTCGCCGCAATCTCGCTGGCCCTGTGGTTCACGCAGACGCATCCGGGCCCCGGCGGCCGCTTTTCCAGGGACCCGCTGTACCTGCTGGGCGGGCTGGCCGAGCTGTTCTGGACCTTGCGCATCAGCGACGCGCTGGTCGAGGTGCCGCTGCTGATGTGGCCGGGGTGGGGGGTGGTCACCGCGCTGGCGCTGGGGGGCTGGCTCAGCAGCATGGGCAGTTTTTTTGTGATTGTGGCCAACTGGTCGGAGCGCAAGCCGGCGATCTGGTTCAACCGCGTCACCTGGGCCTGGTTTTTCCTGGGTTTTCCCATCGTTGCCTGGGCGCTGGCCGCTTCCGCGCCGATGGTGCTGACGGCCTGGTATGGGGTTTACGCATTGCCCTACCTGTTCTTTATCACCGTCTTTTGCTGGCAGGCCGCCCGGAAGGCGACACCGTCACACCAGGTGGTGGCCGCCGCGCTGCTGGTCAACATGGTGGTCGGTGTGCGCGACTGGTTTGTTTTCCGCATCAGCCCGGCCTATGCCGACAACACCTTGCTGCGTTACTCCTCGGTGCTGTTCGGGCTGGCGCTGGCCTACATCGTGATCACGCGTTTTCGCGAGGCCAGCGCGCAGGCGCGCGACCTGATGGCCAACCTGTCGGCGCGGATTGCGCAGAAGGAGCAGGAGCTGGGCCAGAGCTACCTGAAGGTCGAGCAGCTTGCGCGCGAGCAGGAGCGTGTCGGCGAGCGCACCCGCATCCTGCGCGACATGCATGACGGCGTGGGTGCGCACCTGAGCGCCGCGATCCGCCAGCTCCAGTCAGGCAAGGCCAGCACCGACGATGTGCTGCAGACCCTGCGCCACACGCTGGACCAGCTCAAGCTGTCGATCGATGCCATGCACCTGCAGCCCGGCGACGTCGCCTCGCTGCTGGCCAACCTGCGTTACCGGCTGGAGCCGCGTTTTGCCGCCTCGGACATCGAGTTGCAGTGGGTGGTCGGCGCGCTGGCGCCGGTCGCCCAGGTTGATGCCAACGCCTTGCGCCAGCTGCAGTTCATGGTGTTCGAGGCGCTGTCCAATGTGCTGCAACACTCGCAGGCGACCACGCTGGCGATAGCGGCGGAGATGGAGGGCAGCGGCGTCTGCCTGCGCATCATCGACAACGGCCGCGGTTTCGACACGGCGGTCACGCCGCGCAAGGGCCTGCTGGCGATGCGCGAACGCGCCGCCGCCATCGGCGCGCAGGTTTCCATCAGCAGTGCGCCGGGCCGCACCGTGGTCGAAATCCGGATCGCCTGAGGGGTCGAATTGCTATCCAATTGATAGCTGGTCGCCCATGTCCGGTATGGGCTGGAGCCCGATTTGGACCTTCAGGGCAAGCGCTCAGGCGCCGTTGCGCACGTTGCTGCTGGTGATCACGCCACCGCCCAGGCAGACCTCGCCCTGGTACAACACCGCCGACTGGCCGGGCGTGACCGCCCATTGCGGCTGGTCAAAACGCAGGCTGGCTGCGCTCGCAGACGGTGCGACCAGCTCGCAGGCAGCGTCCGCCTGCCGGTAACGCGTCTTGGCCGCCATCGCGCCGGCGGCGGGCGGCGCGCCGGCAACCCAGCTGCAGTCCTGCATCTGCAGCTCGGTCGACAGCAGCCAGGGGTGGTCGTGGCCCTGCACCACCCACAGGGTGTTGCTGTCCATGTCCTTGCGCGCGACAAACCAGGGTTCGTGTTCGCCGGCGCCGCGCTGGCCCTGCGCCTGCAGCGCCTTGAGTTCGGCGCCGCGCGCCTTCACGCCGCCTATGCCCAGGCCCTGGCGCTGGCCCAGCGTGTAAAAGCTCAGGCCCACATGTTCGCCGAGCACGCGTCCCTGGTCGTTTTTGATCGGGCCGGGCGCCTTGGCGATGTAGCGGTTCAGGAAATCGCGGAACGGCCGTTCACCGATGAAACAGATGCCGGTCGAGTCCTTTTTCTTCGCGTTCGGCAGGCCGATCTCGTCGGCGATGCGCCGCACCTCGGTTTTTTTGAGTTCGCCGACCGGGAACAGCGTGCTCGACAGTTGCGCCTGGTTCAGCCGGTGCAGGAAATAACTCTGGTCCTTGGCCGGGTCCAGGCCCTTGAGCAACTCATGCAGGCCGGTGGCTTCGTTTTTTCGCACGCGCGCATAGTGACCGGTCGCGATTTTTTCGGCGCCCAGGCGCATCGCATGGTCGAGAAAGGCCTTGAACTTGATCTCGGCGTTGCACAGGATGTCGGGATTCGGCGTGCGGCCAGCCTGGTACTCGCGCAGGAACTCGGCGAACACGCGGTCCTTGTAGTCAGCGGCGAAGTTGACGTGTTCAATCTCGATGCCGATCACATCGGCCACGGCGGCGGCGTCCACAAAGTCGATGTTGGACGAGCAGAACTCGCTGTCGTCGTCGTCTTCCCAGTTTTTCATGAAGATGCCGACAACCTCGTGGCCCTGTTGTTTGAGCAGGTACGCGGTCACCGCGGAGTCCACGCCCCCGCTCAACCCGACCACAATGCGTTGTTTTTGCATCACCCGATTTTAGGTGCGCGGCCTTAAAGAAAACGCGTCAGGGTTTTGCGCCGTAGACGCTGGGGTCGACCGTCATGAGGTCCACCGGGTAACGTTTGCCCGCCAGGTAGTCTTCCATGCAGGTCAGCAGCAGCGGGCTGCGGTGCCGCGGCACGCAGGCCCGGATTTCTTCGGGGCTGAGCCACAGCGTGCGCACAATGCCTTCGTCCAGCGCCTGCCCGGCGACCTCGTCACCCAGCGTGCCGCAGAAAGCGAAGCGCATGTAAGTGATGTCCAGCGGCCGGGCCTGGCCGGGCACGGCTTTTTCGAAGCGCGACATGTAGATGCCGACCAGCGCGCCGGGCGTGAAATGAAAGGCGGTTTCTTCCAGGGTTTCGCGGACACAGGCCTGCACCGTGCCCTCACCCGGATCGAGGTGGCCGGCCGGGTTGTTCAGGCGCAGGCCGTCCTGCGTGTGTTCCTCCACCAGCAGGAATTTGCCGTCGCGCTCGATGATGGCGGCAACGGTGACACTGGGTTTCCATCGTGAGTTCATGCGCGCATTATCCCGGCCGCGCGTGACGCTGCGCCGATGTACCCATCCGGTTATCCGGCGGCCAAAACCGCGCCAAACTCATGTAAGCTAGCCGACAGCTTCAATTTCACGTAGAACTACTTACACGCAACGAGGAGACACCCATGCGAATCGGGGTACCGGCCGAAATCACGGCGGGGGAGACACGCGTCGCCGTCACGCCCGAGACGGCCAAGAAACTCAAGGGCCAGGGCCACACGGTCGTCATCCAGTCGGGTGCCGGCGTGGCCGCCAGTGTTCCCGATGAGGCCTACGTGGCCGTGGGTGCCGAAATCACCGATGCAGCCGGCGCCTATGCCAGCGACATCGTGCTGAAGGTGCGTTGCCCGCTGGACAGCGAGATAGCCCTGGCCAAAGCCGGCACGGTGCTGGTCGGCATGCTCAACCCGTTTGACGCCGCCGGCCTGCAGCGCCTGGCCGGCGCGCAACTGACGGCGTTTGCGCTGGAAGCCGCGCCGCGCACCAGCCGCGCGCAAAGCATGGACGTGTTGTCCTCGCAGGCCAACATCGCCGGTTACAAGGCGGTGATGATGGCGGCCAATGCCTACCAGCGTTTCTTCCCGATGCTGATGACCGCCGCCGGCACCGTCAAGGCGGCGCGTGTGGTGATCCTGGGTGTCGGCGTCGCCGGCCTGCAGGCCATCGCCACGGCCAAACGCCTCGGCGCCGTCATTGAAGCCAGCGACGTGCGCCCCAGCGTCAAGGAGCAGGTCGAGTCGCTGGGCGGCAAGTTCATTGATGTGCCGTATGAGACCGACGAGGAACGCGAAGCCGCGGTCGGTGTCGGCGGTTATGCCAAACCGATGCCGCCAAGCTGGCTGGAGCGGCAAAAGGCCGAGGTCGCCAAACGTGTGGCGCTGGCCGACGTGGTGATCACCACCGCGCTGATTCCGGGCCGCGCCGCGCCGGTGCTGGTGACCGAAGACATGGTCAAGGCCATGAAACCGGGCAGCGTGATCGTCGACCTGGCCGCGCCGCAGGGCGGCAACTGCCCGCTGACCGAGCCCGGCAAAACCGTGGTCAAACACGGTGTCACGCTGATCGGCGAGACCAACGTGCCGGCGCTGGTCGCCGCCGACGCCAGTGCGCTGTACGCGCGCAACCTGCTGGACTTCCTCAAGCTGGTGATCAGCAAGGAAGGCACGCTCACTATCGACCTCGAGGACGACATCGTGGCGGCCTGCCTGATGACGCAGTCCGGCGAAGTCAGGAAAAAATAACCATTCAGGGTCGGCTGCCGCGCCGCCCGACAGGAGAACAGACCATGGATGCCGTATCCCCCACCATCATCAACCTCATCATCTTTGTGCTGGCCATTTACGTGGGTTACCACGTGGTCTGGACCGTCACGCCTGCGCTGCACACACCGCTGATGGCGGTGACCAACGCGATTTCGGCGATTGTCATCGTCGGCGCCATGCTGGCCGCCGCGCTGACGATCACGCCGCTGGGCAAAACCATGGG
>PNNC01000127.1 GCA_013824015.1 Polaromonas sp. | reverse complement strand
CTTCCTGCTGCTTGAGCAGGGTGTGCAGCACGGGCAGCAGGAAAGCGGCGGTCTTGCCGCTGCCGGTCTGGCTGGAAACCAGCAGGTCGGTGAATTTGGCTTTCGGATCGGCCTTGACGTCAGCATCCAGCGCCTGCATGGCCTTGGGGATGGTCGCCATCTGCACGGCGGTCGGCTGGGTGAAACCCATGTCGGCCACGGCTTGCAGCAGTTCGCGGGCCAGGCCCAGCTTCACGAAACCGTTGGGTTCGGCGACGATGGCGTCGAGCGAAGTTTCAGCAGCGGCAGGCGCGTCGGAAACATCGGCCAGCACATGGATGTCGCTGTCGGAAATGATGTCGTTCATCGTGTCGGTGTTTGCTTCGGCCAAAGAATCGCCGCGAGCCTCAAAAGAGTCAGTCATGTTTTTTCTCACTAAACACCTGTGCGCGCTGCCACGCTTGTGATGTGGGCGGGCGAACAGGAAACTAGCACCTGCCGCGTAGCGGAAGGCTTCGTTCATGGTTAATAAAACATCAACCATCAAACGAATATTTCGGTTCGGGCGACTTCCGGAAAACCGGTGCCTGAAGCGATGGCTCTGTTGGTAGAGCCCAAAAGTGTGAGGTAGATGTACAAATGCGGTGCACCCCTGTGCATCCATCAAGCCCACGATTATGCCACGGCTTGCGGGTTTCTACCAGTCCCTCGGTTCAGAAAGACCGGCAAACGTTTGTGGGCAAACCCGATTGCTCCTCTTTTGATAGCTGCCAGCCCTTTCCCGGAAAGGGCTGGAGGCCGGATTCACTTCAAAAAGTGGGTCCGGTAATATTCCAGCTCATCGATCGATTCATGCACATCAGCCAGCGCGGTGTGGCTTTGCTGCTTCTTGAAAGCGCTGTAGACCTCGGGCCGCCAGCGTTTGGCCAGCTCCTTGAAGGTGCTGACGTCGATGTTGCGGTAGTGGAAAAACGCCTCGAGTCTGGGCATGTACTTGACGAGGAAACGCCGGTCCTGGCCAATCGTGTTGCCGCACATCGGGGACGTTCCTTTGGGCAGGTACTTCGCCAGAAAGGCCAGCAGTTCCTTCTCGGCGTCGGCCTCGGTCACCGAACTGGCCTTGACCTTGTCGATCAGGCCGCTGCGGCCGTGGGTGCCCTTGTTCCAGGCATCCATCTGGTCCAGCAGCTCGTCCGGCTGGTGGATCACCAGCACCGGGCCCTCGATGCGCGGCGTCAGTTGCGGCCCGGTCACCACCACGGCGACTTCGATGATGCGCTCCTTGTCCGGGTCCAGCCCGGTCATCTCGCAGTCGAGCCAGACCAGGTTCTGGTCGGATTTTTTCAGCAGGGGTTCTGTATCAGCCATCTTGCGATTCTCGCTGATCGCCTAAACTTCCCTCCATGACCGACCCTTCCATGCTCTTGACCCTGCTGTTTTCGGCCACGCTGGTGCTGGGGCTGCTGACCAGGTTCTACCTGGCATCACGCCAGATCCGCCACGTGGCGCGCCATCGCGATGCGGTGCCGGCGGCGTTTGCCGCCACCATCACGCTGGCTTCACACCAGAAGGCCGCCGACTACACCATCACCAAGGCGCGTTTCGGGCTGCTGGAGCTGGCCTGGGGCGCCGCGGTGTTGCTGGGCTGGACGCTGCTGGGCGGTATCGATGCACTGAACCAGGCGCTGGCGGACTCGGGCCTGGCCGCCTGGGGCAGTCTGGTGCCGCAACTGGCGCTGCTGGCGATTTTCGGCCTGGTCAGCGGCCTGCTGGACCTGCCCTTCACGCTGTACAGCACCTTCCGTATCGAGGAGCGCTTCGGCTTCAACAAGATGACGTTCAGGCTGTGGCTGGGCGACCTCGTCAAGTCCACGCTGGTCGGTGTGCTGATTGGCCTGCCCATCGTGGCACTGATCCTCTGGCTGATGGGCAGCACCGGCAGCTGGTGGTGGCTGTGGGCCTGGGGCGCCTGGATGGTGTTCAACCTGCTGATCCTGGTGCTGTACCCGACGCTGATCGCGCCGCTGTTCAACAAGTTCCAGCCGCTGGAAGACGAAACCCTCAAGGCCCGTGTCACCGCGCTGATGCAGCGCTGCGGCTTCGCGGCCAAGGGCCTGTTCGTGATGGACGGCAGCAAACGCTCGGCCCATGCCAATGCCTACTTCACCGGTTTCGGCGCCTCCAAACGCGTGGTGTTTTACGACACCCTGCTCAAGCAGCTCAACCCCGATGAAGTCGATGCGGTGCTGGCCCATGAGCTCGGGCATTTCAAGCACAAACACATCATCAAGCGCATCGTGTCGATGTTTGCCATGAGCCTGGCCGGCTTTGCGCTGCTGGGCTGGCTGTCCACGCAGGTCTGGTTCTACACGGGCCTGGGCGTGCGCCCGAATCTGGGCGGCAGCAACGACGCGCTGGCCCTGCTGCTGTTCCTGCTGGCGGTGCCGGTGTTCAGCTTCTTCATCTCGCCGATCTTTGCGTTGTTCTCGCGCAAGCACGAGTTCGAGGCCGACGCCTACGCCACTGCGCAAACCAACGGCAGGGATTTGCAGAGCGCGCTGCTCAAGCTGTACCAGGACAACGCCAGCACGCTGACGCCCGACCCGCTGTTCGTCAAGTTTTACTATTCGCACCCGCCGGCCTCGGAGCGGCTGGCCCGCCTGGGTGGCAGCACCGGAGCCCCCGCATGAACCCCGTCCACCAGAACCGCCGCGCACTGAGCGCCACCGAAATCGTGACCCAGCTCAGCCAGCTCAACGGTGAGCAGGCACTGGGCTGGCGGCTGATCGACGGCTCGCTCGAGAAGACCTACAACTTCAAGAACTTCCACGAGACCATGGGCTTCGTCAATGCCGTGGCCTTCATCGCCAACGCCGAGGACCACCACCCCGACCTGGCGCTGAGTTACGGCAAATGCACGGTGCGTTTCAACACGCATGACGTGCAGGGTATTTCGGTCAGCGATTTTTTCTGCGCGTCGAAAGTCGACGCATTGCTAGTGTCCTGACCCGCATATAAGGTGATGCAATGAAATTGTCCAGTCAGCTGTCAGGCAAGGCGCGAGGAGGCGACATAGCCGTAGCTATGGCAACGACGAGTAACGCCGCATGGCGGCTGAATGGGCGATTTCATATCGCCTTTATTTGTGGGACAGGGCACTAGCTTGACCACTGTTTCTTCCGCCGGGACCCGGCCCGGCCTGGTGGTCGCGGGCTTCGGCCGGCATTGCCTGGTGGAAACGCCCGACGGCCAGCGCCTGATCTGCCACCCGCGCGGAAAAAAGAGCCAGGCAGTGGTCGGCGACCGCGTCCAGTGGCTGCCCTCGCAGGACGAAGGCACGGTGGAAAAGGTCGAGCCGCGCAGCAACCTGTTTTACCGGCAGGACGAAATGCGCACCAAATCGTTCGCGGCCAACCTGGACCAGGTGCTGATCCTGATTGCGGCTGAGCCCGAGTTTTCCGAAAGCCAGCTCACACGCGCGCTGATTGCGGCCGAAGCCGAACGCATCACACCGATCATTGCGCTGAACAAAAGCGACCTGGCCGAACCCTTCGGCCGCGCCTGGCTCAAGCTCGAACCCTATCGCGCGATGGGTTACCAGGTGCTGCCGCTGGCGATCAAGCCCAAGACCGATGCGCCGGTGGCCAACGACGCGCAATACCAGCAGTTGCTGGCGCTGCTCCGCGGCAAGAAAACGCTGGTGCTGGGCCCGTCGGGTGCCGGCAAAAGCAGCCTGACCAACCTGCTGGTGCCGGATGCGCAGGTGTTGACCGCAGAAATATCGCAGGCGCTGAACTCGGGCAAACACACGACCACCAGCACCACGCTGTACTGGATCGATGCGGAACGCAGCAGCGCACTGATCGATTCACCGGGGTTCCAGGAGTTCGGCCTGCACCACATTGATCCGATGCACCTGGCCAACTACATGCCGGACCTCAAGGTGCATGCGCAGGAATGCAAGTTCTACAACTGCACGCACCTGCATGAACCCGGCTGCGGCGTGATTTCTCAGGTAAAAACGGGCGCCAGCCCATACGGAATAAGCGCAAGCCGCTATCGTTTGTATAGCGAACTGTTCGCCGAGCTGTCGCAGCCCGCGCGTTACTGAGCCGCTTCAGCCCAGCAGGCGCGCCAGCGTGAGCAGCGCCAGCAGCACCATCCAGAGCACAACCGAGCGCCAGACCAGGCCCACAATGCTGCGCAGGTGGGCCACCTCCGGCTCGCGCCCGGGTGTGCTTTCCGTCACCTCCGGCCCGGGCGGGTCGATACCGTTGGCCTGAAAGCCCTGAGAGGCATCCGGTGCAAACACGGCCTTCAGCGCCTCGCCGCCCAGGCGCACATTGACAGCGCCCGAGGTCGCAGCGAGGATGACGCCGTCATTGTGGTTTTCCGGGCCGGCCGGCTGGCGCTGCGCATAGTTGCGCCAGCCGTCGATGGCATCTTCAAAGCTGCCGACCACCGCAAAACCCAGCGAGGTCAGGCGCGCCGGGACATAGTCAATCACATGCCAGGCACGTGCGGCCGTGGCCTGCAGCGCCGGACTGGTGCCCTCACCCGCCGAGCGGCTTTTGTGCGCCCAGTAGCGGGACACAAACTCGCTGAGGCGGTACAACACGGCGCCGGCGGGGCCCAGGCCCAGCGCGGCCAGCACCGAAAACCAGGCCAGCACGCCGAACACATGGCGGTGCGCGGCCAGCACCGAATACTCGATCACATGCCGCACAATTTCGCTGCGCGGCAGCTCGCTCGCATCGACCTGCCGCCACTGCGCCAGCAGCTCACGGGCGGTGTCCTCGTCGCCATCGTCGAGCGCGTCACGGATGTCGGTGAAATAGTGGCTGAACTGGCGAAATCCCAGCGTGACGTAGAGCACGGCCACGCTCCACACAAAAGCCAGCGCGACATTGATACTCCAGAGCAGCCAGTGAATGGTCAGCGTCAACACGGCAGGCGCCAGCACGGCCATGCCCCAGGCGACCCAGCCATGCACCGGCTTGCCGGCGTCCAGGCTGCGGCTGGCCCAGCGGGCCCAGCGGCGCAAATTTGCATGGATGACGTTGCCGCGGGCCAGGGGTCGGGCCTGCTCAATGATGAGCGCGAACAAAACGGCAAAAAAACTCATGGCACTTCAATCAATCCATTGTTCGGGCAAATTGCGTCGTTGCGCGGTGCTCGCCAACCTCATGTACAGGAAGTAGATTCCGGTTGCTGTGCTCCGTGCGCCTGGCACCTCATCCCGAAATTCTGAATTTCCGGAAGTGCCCTGCTGGCAAATCATAACGGGTTGAATTGCCCCCACCGACGCGCACTGCGCAATGTCACCAGCGGGGGCCGCGGGACTGGCTTCGCCAGATCGCAGGCGCTCACCCCTCGAGGGGGGAACAGGCTACCCGCAGTGAGCCTGGACGGGGGTGTGCGTCAGCCTAGGCGCTCAGAAAGCGGTAGAGGTTGCGCAGCATGCCGGCGGTCGCGCCCCAGATATAACGCTCCTTGCTGTCCGCGCTGTCCCCCGGCCCGGAATAAGGCATGGACAACCACTGGCGGACATCGCCTTCAAACGCGAACTCATGGCGCTGGTGGTTCGCGGGATTCATCAGGTAGTGCAGCGGCACTTCGAAAATATCGGCCACTTCAGAAGGATTGGGCTGCAGGGCAAAACCGGGCCGCACCAGCGCCACCACCGGCGTGATGATGAACGCCGTGCCGGTGACATAGGTAGGAAGCGTTCCCAGCACCTCGACATGCTCGCGGGCCAGACCGATCTCCTCGTGGGCCTCGCGCAGCGCCGTGTCCACCGCATCATGGTCGGTGTCATCGGTCTTGCCGCCCGGAAAGGCGACCTGGCCGGAGTGGGTGGACATGTTGCCCGCGCGTTCGGTCAACAGCAGCGTGAGATCGTCGCGCATGACCAGCGGAATCAGCACCGCCGCCAGCGCCGGCTCCCGGCTGGAAAACTTCTTTTCGACGCTGTGCTCCGGCGTCCAGACCGGCGGGTGCCGGAAGCGATGGCGCAGGGCCAGTGGCGTGAGATCCCGGGCCGGCACGCCAGACAGGTGCGTGTCCACCCCGATGACCGGAATGGTCCGGGGATCGAATGTCGGCAGGGGTTTGGTGAAGCTCATGCAAGGCACAGCGTAGCAGGCAAAAAAAAGCCGCTCCCGGGAGCGGCTTTTTCAGGGTCCTGGCCGCTTTTATGCAGCTTTGGCGCCCAGTTTTTCCTTGATACGTGCCGACTTGCCGCTGCGATCACGCAGGTAATACAGCTTGGCGCGGCGCACATCACCGCGGCGCTTGACTTCGATCTTGGCGATCAGCGGGCTGTAAACCTGGAAGGTCCGCTCGACGCCTTCGCCGTTGGAGATCTTGCGCACGATAAAGCTGGAGTTCAGGCCGCGGTTGCGCTTGGCAATCACCACGCCTTCGAACGCCTGCACGCGCTTGCGTGTACCTTCAACCACATTGACGCTGACAATCACGGTGTCGCCAGGGGCGTACACGGGAATGGTCTTGTTCAAGCGGGCAATTTCTTCCTGCTCAAGGGTCTGGATCAGATTCATGATTTATTCCATCTCATTTTTTTCGTTCATACACGCGCTGCACTAAAGACCGCAAATCCAGGGATGCCCGCGAGGAGCGTCAACATGGTTGCAGTGGCCGCCAGAGGACCGAAAAGCCCACGATTATAGCAATTTATGGCTGCTGGGAGGATTCGCCGCCAGGCTGCGCAGAAACGCCTCGTCCGCCGCCGTCAAACTGCCTGCCTGGCGCGCGGCCTCCAGCAGTTCCGGCCGCTGCTGCCGGGTCAGGGCCAGGCTTTGTTCCCGCCGCCAGCGTTCGATGTGGGCGTGGTTTCCCGACAACAGCTGCTCCGGCACGCCCTGATCACGCCAGATTTCGGGCCGCGTGTAATGTGGACAGTCGAGCAAACCGTCCAGCGCCGGGTTGAAACTGTCGAGCTGGTGGCTGCCTTCATCGTTGAGCACCCCGGGCTGCAGGCGCGCCACCGCGTCCAGCAGCGCCATGGCGGCGATTTCACCGCCGGACAACACGAAGTCGCCCAGGCTGATCTGCTGGTCCACAAAGCGGTCAATGAAGCGCTGATCCAGGCCTTCGTAGCGGCCGCAAATCAAGACGGCGCCGGCGCTGGCCGACCAGGCGGCCACGCCACTGTGGTCCAGCCTGCGGCCGATCGGCGAAAACAGGACCACCGGCGCCTGCGAAGCTTCAGCTTCCGCGCGGTCGGCCCGGATCGCCTCCAGACAGCGCGCCAGCGGTTCGGCCAGCATCACCATGCCGGGGCCGCCGCCAAAAGACCGGTCATCGACCCGGCGGTAGTTGCCCTCGGCGAACTCGCGCGGGTTCCAGAGCCTGACCTCGACCAGGCCGGATTCATAGGCGCGCCGCGTCACACCGCTGGTCAACAAGGGTGCAAAAAGCTCGGGGAACAGGGTGATGACGTCAAAACGCATGGCTGTGTATTCTGCGCCTGCCCCGCCGCAGGAAGCCGGAAGGCCTAATAGTCGGGCTGCCAGTCCACGGTGATGGTCTTGCCCGGCAGATCCACGCCATCGACATAGGCGGCAACAAAGGGAATCATGCGTTCCAGGGTCTGCTCACCGTCGGTGTATTCGACACACAGCACCGAATTCGGGCCGGTCGCCATCAGGTCACGTACACAACCCAGGGCCACACCTTCACGGTTGACGACGTTCAGGCCGAGCAGGTCAACCCAGTAGTACTCGTCCTTGCCGGCCTTCGGAAAGCTGCTGCGCGGTACAAAAATACGCGCGCCGCGCAGGGCTTCGGCCGGTGTGCGATCGTCGATACCTTCGAACTTGGCCACCACCGAACCGGAATGGACCTTGGACTCCGTCACAGGCAGCAGCACCGTGCCGGAAAAGGCGTCGAAGCCCGGCCGGTGTTTGGCCTCGGGCGGCTGGAGAAACCAGCGACCGGAAGAAAAAAGCGCCTCGGAAGAGGCGCTGTGCGGCAGGATTTTGACCCAGCCCTTGACGCCCCAGGCATCAAGAATGCGCCCGACTTCTACCGCATCGTCTGGCAA
>PNNC01000053.1 GCA_013824015.1 Polaromonas sp. | reverse complement strand
CGCTGGGCCGACGGCTCGCCTGGCGCGATCAACGAGCTGCTGCAGTGGGCCGACGGCCAGTTGCTGCTGCTGGTGTTTGGTGAACTGCCGGGCGCCAGCCTGCAGCGCCTGAAGCAGTTCGCTGGGCACGCCCCGGTGCGCAGTGTGCAGGTGCTGGGCCCGCACGACCGCGCGCAGGCCCGCGAACATGTACGCGACATCAACGCCGCAGGCACCGGCCACCTGCGGAACGCTTGCCAGGTGTCCGGCCAGGCCTGGGCCCTGGTGCGGCCAGACGGCTACCTGGCTGCCACCGGCAAGGCTGTGGATGGCCGCCTGGTTGCAGCCGTCGAAAAAACCCTCGGCCTGCGCTGAATCCGGAAAAACATGCTATGAAAACCGAAGCCATCCTCAACACTGCCGCCCATTTCCAGGACGCCGATGCGTTTTACGAGTGCCTGCTCGACGCCCACCAGGGCTTGAGCCGCGAGCAGTCCGAGCTGCTGAACGCCCGGCTGATCCTGATCCTGGCCAATCAGATCGGTGACAGCGCGGTGCTCCAGGCCTGCATTGAGGGCGCCCGGGAGGCGCCGGCGCGCTGAAGCGGCGCCAGTCGAATAAAATCGGCCCACTGATCCACCCCGGCGGCATCTCACCAGATGCCGTTTTTCATTGCCGCCCATGACCGACTCCGCCAAGCCCCAGTCCACCCCACCCGCCGCCGGGAGTCCGTCCGAACGGGTATCCGTGCCCACGCCGGGGCTGGACAGCCTGGCCAAATCCTTCGAGCCGGCCGCCATCGAAAGCCAGTGGGGACCGCGCTGGGAGGCCAGCGGCATGTACGAACCGACGCTGGATGCCGCAAAGCCGTCCTTCTCCATCCAGTTGCCGCCGCCCAATGTGACGGGCACGCTGCACATGGGCCACGCTTTCAACCAGACCATCATGGACTCGCTGACGCGTTACCACCGCATGCGCGGTCACAACACGCTGTGGGTGCCCGGCACCGACCATGCCGGCATCGCCACCCAGATCGTCGTTGAACGCAAGCTGCAGGCTGAAGGCAAAAGCCGGCACGACCTGGGCCGCGAAAAGTTTGCCGAAAAGGTCTGGGAGTGGAAGCAGGAGTCCGGCACCACCATCACGCGCCAGATGCGCCGCATGGGCGACTCGGTGGCCTGGAAACACGAGTACTTCACGATGGACCCGAAGATGTCCAAAGTGGTGACATCGACTTTTGTGCAGCTTTATGAGCAAGGCCTGATTTACCGCGGCAAACGCCTGGTCAACTGGGACCCGGTTCTCAAGTCGGCGGTGTCGGACCTGGAAGTCGAGAGCGAGGAAGAAGACGGTTTCATGTGGCACATCCGCTACCCGCTGGCCGATGGCAGCGGCTCGCTGACGGTGGCGACCACGCGACCGGAAACCATGCTGGGCGACGTCGCGGTCATGGTGCACCCCGAGGACGAACGCTACAGCCACCTGATCGGCAAAAACGTGAAGCTGCCGCTGTGTGACCGCGAGATCCCGGTCATCGCCGACGACTATGTGGACAAGGAATTCGGCACCGGCGTCGTGAAGGTCACGCCAGCGCACGACAGCAACGACTATGCGGTCGGCCAGCGCCATCAGTTGCCCATGATTGGCGTGCTCACGCTGGACGCCGCCATCAATGACAACGCGCCCGAAAAATACCGCGGCATGGACCGCTTTGTGGCGCGCAAGGCGGTGGTCGCCGACCTCGAAGCCCAGGGCCTGCTGGTCGAGGTCAAGAAGCACAAACTGATGGTGCCGCGTTGCGCGCGCACCGGCGCGGTGATCGAACCGATGCTGACCGACCAGTGGTTTGTCGCGATGAGCAAGGTCAGTGACCAGGACCCGACCGGCAAGTCGATCGCCCAGAAGGCGCGCGATGCGGTGGACAGCGGCGCAGTGAAATTTGTGCCTGAGCAGTGGGTCAACACCTACAACCAGTGGATGGGCAACATCCAGGACTGGTGTATCTCACGCCAGCTCTGGTGGGGTCACCAGATTCCGGCCTGGTACGACGAAGATGGCAAGGTCTATGTGGCCGACAGCGAAGCGGCAGCGCAGGCCCAGGCGCCTGGCAAGACCCTGACACGCGACCCTGATGTGCTCGACACCTGGTACTCGTCGGCGCTGGTGCCTTTTTCCTCGCTCGGTTGGCCTGAAAAGACCAAGGAACTCGATCTCTTTCTGCCGTCCAGCGTGCTGGTGACGGGTTACGACATCATCTTTTTCTGGGTCGCCCGGATGATCATGATGACCACGCATTTCACCGGCCAGGTGCCTTTCCACCATGTCTACATCCACGGCCTGGTGAAAGACGCCCAGGGCAAGAAGATGAGCAAGTCCGAAGGCAATGTGCTGGACCCGGTAGACCTGATCGACGGCATCGCGCTGCCGCCACTGCTGGACAAACGCTCGCAGGGCCTGCGCAAGCCCGAGACCGCGCCGCAGGTGCGCAAGAACACCGAGAAGGAATTCCCGGCCGGCATTCCGGCCTATGGCGCGGATGCACTGCGTTTCACCTTCGCCTCGCTGGCCAGCCTGGGCCGCAGCATCAACTTCGACAGCAAACGCTGCGAGGGTTACCGCAACTTCTGCAACAAGCTCTGGAACGCCACCCGTTTCACGCTGATGAACTGCGAAGGCCAGGATTGCGGACTGGCCGAACACACCAAGGAGCAGTGTGCACCCGGCGCGGAGTTCCACAACTACCTGACGTTTTCGCAGGCTGACCGCTGGATCTCGTCAACCCTGCAACGCGTCGAAGCCGACGTCGCCAAAGGTTTTGCCGACTACCGCCTCGACAATGTCGCCGGCAGCATCTACCAGTTCGTCTGGGACGAGTTCTGCGACTGGTACCTGGAAATTGCCAAGGTGCAGATCCAGACCGGCACGCCGGCCCAGCAGCGCGCCACACGGCGCACACTGATCCGCACGCTGGAAGCCATCCTGCGGCTGGCGCACCCGGTGCTGCCCTTCATCACCGAGGAACTCTGGCAAATCGTCGCGCCGGTCGCCGGCATCAAAAAAGCCGACTACATCGGGCAGGCCGCCTACCCGCAAAGCCAGCCCGGCAAGATCGATGCGCAGGCCGAGGCGCATGTGGCCAAACTCAAGACCCTGGTCGATGCCTGCCGCAACCTGCGCGGCGAGATGAAAGTCTCCCCTGCCACACGCCTGCCGCTGTTTGTGGTCGGCGACCAGGCCTTCATGACGCAGTCAGCCCCGGTCATCAAGGCGCTGGCCAAGCTCAGCGAGGTCAAGGTCTTCGACAGCGAGGCCGACTGGGCCAAGGCGGCCGAGGCCGCGCCTGTCGCGGTTGTCGGGGAAGCGAAGGTCTGCCTGCACATGGAAGTGGATGTCGCCGCTGAAAAAGCCCGCCTCGGCAAGGAAGCCACGCGGCTGGAAGGCGAACTGGTCAAGGTCCAGGCCAAGCTGGCCAACGAGGCCTTTGTCGCCAAGGTGCCGGCGGCGGTGCTGGAGCAGGAGCGCAAACGCCTGACGGACTACAGCGCGACGCTCGAAAAGATCCGCGCACAACTCGCAAGGCTGAATTAATCAGTAGGGGCGCCGGGGATCAACCTGGCAGGGGCCGCGGGTCCGGCTCTGCCGGACCGCAGGCGCCGGGGCCTATTTATCTGATCGAGTATTCCTGCTCGCCCCACTGCGAGGGTGACACGGCGCCGGGCAGCTCCATGTCCATCGGCGCGCTCGGGATGTAGTCGACGCCACGCTGGTCGGCCGCAATCGCCTCGTGCATGCGGTGCGCCACGTACCAGCTCGAGCGCAGACGCGCTTCACGCGTGTGGGAACCCAGGCGCGGCGTGATGAACAGGTTTTTCAGGCCAAAAACCGGTGAGCTCTCGGCAGTGAAATTGTCCTCGGCGCCGTCCAGGATGCAGGCTTCGATGCGGCCGTCACACAAGGCCGCCGCCAGCGCATTCTCGTCAAACAGCGCGCTGCGGCTGATGCCCACCCACAACTGGTTGCGCTTGCAGGCGGCCAGCAGCTTTTCATTGACAAAACTGCGAAAACGCGTGGCATACAACATCTGCACCGACACCGCATCGGCCTGGCTGACCAGTTCGGTCAGCGTGACCGGCTGGATGCGCAGGCGCTCCCAGATCGGCGCCGTGTGGTGGACCGCCGGGTCATAACCGATCAGCCGCACACCCAGGCTGGTCAGCATGCCGGCCAGCGTATGCGCGGTGGGCGCCAGTCCCAGGATACCGACCGTGCTGCCATGTAATTCACGGCCCATCTGCGTCGTCGGATGGCGCCGGCCCATCAGAGCCGACACCACGCCACGCCGGTACAACAGCAACAGGCTGCTCAGCAGGTATTCGGCGTTGGAGCGCACGTTGGCGCTGCTGGCGTGAATCACCTTGATGCCGCGTTCCTTGCAGGCTTCCAGGTCGGTGTTGTCAGTGCCCACATGGAGCCGGCCAACCGCCTTGAGTTTGGGCACGAAGTCGAGGAATTCCCGCGTCACCACGGTCTGGCGTGGAAAAACAATGCCGCGGGTCTTGTAGGCCATTTTGCGCAGCACCACAAGATCGTCCGCGAGTTCAGGACGGTATTCCACGCTGTGGCGCGACTCCAGCCAGGTCATGGCCTCAGGCACCAATGCATCAAGAAGTAAGATGTCCACCCAGCTATCCTTTTTCTTTTGCAGCCGACCGCCACCGCGGTTCCCACCCGAATTCGGGCTCCTGTCCGACACTGTCGCTGTGTTAACTACGCAACACTTTAGCCCTTTAACCTTTAAAAGTCGATGCAAAAAGTCACACTAAAAAAGGCCGTATTCCCGGTGGCAGGTCTGGGAACCCGGTTTCTGCCGGCGACCAAGGCCCAGCCCAAAGAGATGTTGCCTGTGGTGGACAAACCGCTGATCCAGTACGCGGTGGAAGAGGCTTATGCAGCAGGCATTCGCCACATGATTTTTGTCACTGGACGCAATAAGCGGGCCATCGAAGACCACTTCGACACCGCTTACGAGCTGGAAACCGAGCTCGAAGCCGCCGGCAAGCAGAAATTGCTGGACCTGGTGCGCTCCATGAATCCCGGCGACATGGATTTTTCCTATGTCCGCCAGCCCCGCTCGCTGGGCCTGGGCCATGCCGTGCTGTGCGCCGAGCACCTGGTCGGCAACGAGCCCTTTGCCGTACTGCTGGCCGATGACCTGATGGTGGGAAAACCCGCTGTCCTGGCCCAAATGGCCGCCAAATTTGAACGCGTCCAGCAGTCCATCCTGGCCGTGCAGGAAGTGCCCGCAGAACAAACCCGGCGCTACGGCATTGTGGCCACGGAGCCCGAGGTCGATGGCTTGATGAAGGTGGTCAAAATGGTCGAAAAACCAGCGCCAGAATTGGCCCCCTCACGGATGGGTGTGGCCGGTCGCTACATTCTCACGCCGGCCATTTTCAGACATATCCGCAACCAGCCCAAAGGTGTGGGTGGGGAGATTCAGCTGACAGACGGCATTGTCGGCTTGATGGCCGAAGAATCTGTTCACGCCTACCAATACGACGGCAAGCGTTACGACTGCGGGAGCAAGGAAGGCTTTCTGGAGGCGACCGTGGAACTGGCCTTGCAGCACCCGGAAGTGGGCGCTTATTTCAGGAATTACCTGGAAAATCTGCAAATCGGCTGGTCAGGCAAGGAACGCAGACAATCGAGCCCGATGCCGCTTGCCGACTAGCTGATCCGTCCGTCTACGCCGCGTTTCAGCGGCGTTTGAGCACGTGAATGAAATCGCTGCCTTCGGTCTGCTGCTCAACCAGTTCATTGCCGGTCTGTTTGGCAAACGCCATGAAATCACGGGTCGAACCGGCATCCGTGGAAACCACACGCAGCAACTGACCGCTGGTCATCTCGGCCAGCGCCTTCTTGGCCTTGAGAATGGGCAGCGGGCAATTGAGGCCCCGGGTGTCGAGTTCTTTGTCGATGTGCATCGTTGATCCTTGATTGCCCTTATTTTAAGCAGATCCGGCCAGCCCGCCGGAAAGCCACCGCCATGTCCGCACGCTGCGCCGGCACAACTGCTGTGCAAGCCGCCCTTTTGCTATCAAATCAATAGCTGTATGCGCCTGACGGATATGGGCTGACGGCATATTTTGATGAAAAAAAATCCCGGGTCGGCAGTGCCAACCCGGGATCATCGCTGCAGGCGCCGAAACGCCCGGAGCCTTATTTCATGCCAAACTTGGCCTTGGCATCGTTCTGGCAGCTGTCTTTCGCAGCGCCCGACAGCGTGTCGCAACGCTCTTTGGCCGCCTTGTACTGGGCTTCGTTCTTGTCGGCATTGGCGTCCTTGCGCGCTTCAGCGACATTTTCGGCCCGGTCCTTGTTGCCCTCGGCGGCCGCCTTGTTGACCTTGGCATCGGCCTTGGCCGTGGTGCGGGCCGCCTTGGCGTCCTTCACACAGACATCCTTGGCATTGCCGGCCAGGTCGTCACATTTTTCCTTGGCGACGTCGTAAGCAGCGTCAGCCTTCGCATCACGGACTTTTTTGTCATGGCCGGGACTGGGCTTGTACTGGGCTTCCAGCTCGGCCTTGGCGACTTTTTCGCTGCCCTTGGCCTCGGCCTGGCAGATGTCTTTGGCATTGGCGCTCAGCGTCGAGCATTTGTCCTTGCCAGCCTTGTAGTCGGCTTCAATGCGGTCTTTTTGTACCTTGTATTCTTCCTTGGTCAAGGCCATGGCATTGCCGGCGAACGCCAGGGAAACGGCAAGGGTGAGCATCGCGAGTTTTGTTTTCATTTTGGGACTTTCTTTGAATGAGGTGAGTGGAAACGGGGTGAGCCATGCGCGCTTCAGTAGCGCTCGAAAAAGCCGGTCGGGTTGCGTTCCTGGAACTCGGCGAGCTGCGTCTCGGCCTCGTCTTTGGCCAGGCCGTGGCGGGCCTGGATCCGGCCCAGCAACTGGTCACGCTTGCCGGCGATGATGTCGAGGTCGTCGTCGGTGAGCTTGCCCCACTGCTCCTTGACCTTGCCTTTGAACTGCATCCAGTTCCCTTCGATTTGATCCTGGTTCATGGTGATCTCCTGATGAGTGAATCGCGTGCCTTGCAGCGTTGCGACAGAAACTTCACCTTAGGCAGGCTGTTTCAGCCTGCGGGTAGGCAGGCACAAGAGATGGCCGTAGGTGGGTGCCTACAGCCGGGCGATGCCCGTCAGCAGCCGTTATTTCGCGCGCAGGCTGCGGCCCAGCAGCAGCACCGGCAGCAGGCCGACCAATACCAGCGCCAGCGCAGGCAGGGCCGCCTCACCCAGCCGCTCGTCGCGCGCGAGCTGGTAGGTCACCACGGCCAGGGTGTCGCTGTTGAAAGGGCGCAGCACCAGGGTGGCGGGCAGCTCCTTCATCACATCAACAAACACCAGCAGCGCAGCCGTGCCCACCGAGCGCCGCAGCAATGGCCAATGCACCTTCAGCAGCAACGCCGCACCGGTGCTTCCCAGCATGCGGGCGCTGTCGTCGAAACTGGCGGGAATGCGCGAATAGCCGCTTTGCACGGACTGCAGCGCCACCGCCGTGAAACGCACCAGATAGGCCCAGACGATGCCCAGCACGGTGCCGGTGATCCAGTAGCCGGCGGCGGTTTGTGGTGCCGCAGCCTGCAGCCAGCCCACCGGCAGCAGCAGGCCCACCACGATCACGGCGCCCGGCACGGCGTAGCCGAGGCCGGCCAGTTGCACGGCGGCACGGGTCGGCCAGTCGGACCGGCGGCGCAGTGCAAAGGCCAGGCCAAGCGCAATACCCGTGGCCAGTGCGGCGCTCAGGCCGGCCAGGCTGACGCTGTTGAGCGCCCAGCGCAGAAACTGCGTCCACGGCAGCTCACCCCAGCCCGCGACCAGGGGCCGCAACATGAACAGCACGGGCAACACAAAACCCAGCAGGATGGGCAGCGCGCACACCAGCCAGGCTGCGGCAGCGCGCAGCCCGCGCAGCGGTGTCGGGGCGGCGTCGGCCGAGCCGGCACGCCCGCCCCGGCTGGTGGAAAAGCGCATGCGCTTTTGCGCCTGATGTTCGATCTTCAGCAGCACGGCCACCACCAGCAGCAGCACGC
>PNNC01000137.1 GCA_013824015.1 Polaromonas sp. | reverse complement strand
TATTGGTACAGTGTCCTTCCCCACCACCCAGCGCAAGCTCGCGATCCTGGCCGACGCGGCCAAATACGACGCCTCCTGCGCGTCCAGCGGCAGCACGAGCCGCAACTCGGTAGGCGGCAAGGGCATCGGCTCGACCGAGGGCTCCGGCATCTGCCACAGCTATGCGCCCGACGGCCGCTGCATCTCGCTGCTGAAAATCCTGTTCACCAACTTCTGCACCTACGACTGCGTGTACTGCGTCAACCGCGTCAGCAGCAACGTGCCGCGCGCCCGCTTTTCGGTCGACGAGGTGGTGCAGCTCACGCTGGATTTCTACCGCCGCAACTGCATCGAGGGCCTGTTCCTGTCCTCCGGCATCATCCAGAGCCCCGACTACACGATGGAGCGCGTGGTCGAAGTCGCACGTGTGCTGCGGGAAGACCACGACTTCCGCGGCTACATCCACCTCAAGACCATTCCCGATGCCTCGCCCGAACTGCTGGCGCGCGCCGGCCTGTACGCTGACCGCCTGAGCATCAACGTCGAGCTGCCCACGGTGCAGGGCCTGCAGGCGCTGGCGCCCGAAAAAGACAGCGCCGCCATCAAGCGCTCCATGGCGCGCATGCGTGTGCACATCGACGATGCGCGCGGCGCGGCCAGCGACGACGCAAAAACCAGCGTGATTTCGCTGCCGCGTTCGCTCAAGGCCGGCCGCGCCAGCGCGCCGCGTTTTGCGCCGGCCGGCCAGAGCACGCAGATGATTGTCGGCGCCGATGCCACCAGCGACAGCACCATCCTGCAGGCCAGCGCCACGCTGTACGGCGCCTACCGGCTGCGGCGGGTCTATTACTCGGCCTTCAGCCCGATTCCCGACGCCTCGCTGCGCCTGCCGCTGCGCCAGCCGCCGCTGATCCGCGAACACCGCCTCTACCAGGCCGACTGGCTGATGCGCTTCTACGGTTTTGCGCATGACGAGATCGTGCCGGCCGCCGGTGGCCCCGCGGGCGGCATGTTGTCGCTGGACATGGACCCCAAACTCGCCTGGGCGCTGGCGCACCGCGGCCAGTTCCCGGTGGACCTGAACCGCGCGCCGCGCGAGATGCTGCTGCGGGTGCCCGGTCTCGGTGTCAAGGCAGTCACCCGCATCCTGCAGGCGCGCCGGGTGCGCCGCCTGCGCGCCGACGATTTGCTGCGCCTGCATGTGCCGCTCAACAAGGTGTTGCCCTTTGTGCTGCTGGCCGATCACCAGCCCGGCGCCAGCCTCGATGCCGCGGGCCTGGCCGCCCGGCTGGCGCCGCGTGCGCGGCAAACCGACCTGTTTGACGATAGCGACAGCGCGGCGCCGGCGTCCACCGCTTCGGCACCTCTGCCTACAGCGGCGCTTGCCCTGCCGGATGCACCATCGATCCCAGGCGCCGAGGCGCTTCGCAGCAAAGAAAGGACTCTGGCATGGGCGTGATGAATGACCCGCTGACAAACGATCTTTTCCCGCAAGCCCTGTTGCCGGTGACCCTGCAGGGCCCGGCCGACCTGGAAGGCTTCCGGCGTGCCGCGCGTGCGCTGCTGGCGCAACACATGCTGCCCGAACAGGTCAGCTGGCACAGCAGCGATGCGCCGGTGCAGGACCTGTTTGCCTCCGGCATCGCCGGCGCCGTCGAGGCCACCTCTGCCATCCACAAGGCCGCCTTCAACGACGCGCCGCCGGTCAGCGTTCCGCCCGAATTTGTCACGCTCTGCGAAACCGCCATCCTGCACCGGGACCCGAACCGCTTCGGCCTGCTCTACCGCATCCTGTGGCGGCTGGTGCACGAGCCCGGCCTGCGCCACGACCCGCTGGACGCCGACATGGTGAAAGCCCAGCAGATGGCGCAGGCGGTGCGGCGCGACCAACACAAGATGAAGGCCTTTGTGCGTTTTCGCACGGTGCAGGACGAGACCTTCCGCAGCCATCCCGAAGGCGGGCCCTTGCACGTCGCCTGGTTCGAGCCCGAACACCACATCGTCGAGGCGATTGCGCCGTTTTTTGCACGCCGCTTCACGCAGATGCGCTGGGCCGTGCTCACGCCCGAACGCAGCATCGACTGGAACGGCGCGCAACTCAGCTTCGGCCCCGGCGCGAGCAAAAGCGATGCGCCGCCCGCCGACGCCGGCGAGGCGCTCTGGCTCACCTATTACGAAAACATCTTCAACCCGGCACGCCTGAAGATGAAGATGATGCAAAAGGAAATGCCGCGCAAGTACTGGCACAACCTGCCCGAAGCCGCGCTGATCACGCCGCTGGCGGCCAGCGCCCACGCGCGCAGCGCCCGCATGGTTGATGAGGTGGCCGCCGGCCCGAAGCGGCGCCTGCCGGACATCAAGGTCTTGCCCGTGACCATGGCAGCCGATGAGGACGTCCCCGTGCGTTCGCTGGCGCAGCTGCGTGAAGCCACCCACCATTGCCGCGCGTGTCCGATAGGCGCCTGCGCCACCCAGTCGGTCTGTGGGGAAGGCCCGCTGCAGGCCAAGCTGATGTTTGTCGGCGAACAGCCGGGGGACCAGGAGGACCTGCAGGGCCGGCCGTTTGTCGGCCCGGCCGGGCAGTTGCTGGACCGTGCGTTCGATGCGCTCGGCATCGAGCGTGGCCAGGTGTTTGTCTCCAATGCGGTCAAACACTTCAAGTACGAGCTGCGCGGCCAGCGCCGCATCCACAAGACACCGACCCAGCGCGAGGCCGCCGCCTGCCAGCACTGGCTGGATGATGAAATTGCGATGGTGCAGCCGGGCCTGCTGGTGGCGCTGGGCGCGACCGCCGCCCGCGCGCTGTTGGGTCGCGCGGTGCCGGTGATGGCCAACCGCGGCCAGATGTTTGAACGTGACGATGGCCGCAAGGTGCTGGTCACGCTGCACCCCTCGGCCCTGCTGCGCATGCCGGCCGACGAACGCGAAGCAGCCTACGCCGCCTGGCTGGCTGACCTGTCGGTCCTGAGCCCGGCGCGCGTTTAAGGCCGGGCCGGGGCAGACGCGGCCGGCGCAGGGCCGCTGGCCCCGCTGCTGGCCGCACCCGGAATCGCTGTTTCCCGGCCATCGGTGCTGGCCGGCGGCTGGACCGGCCGGGTGTCCGAGTCGCGCGGGTCACCGGGGCCGGGATTGGGCACCACGGTGTCGCGCGGGTCGGACGGCGGCACCGGATTCGGCGGCAACTGCTCGCGATAAGCCGGGTTGCGGTTGATGCCCGGCGCCGGCGCCTGGTTTTGCGCGGCCGCCAGGCCGCTGCCCAGCAGCAAGGCAAGCAGCAGGGGCGAGGTCTTGGTCATCTGTGCGCCTCAGTTGGCTGGACTGCCGCCACGCCGGGTGTTGGCGTCGGTCCGCAGCGGTTTCTGGCTGTTCGGCTGCATGCCCGGGCTCATCTCGGGTCGCTGCTCGGAGCGCAGTTCGGGAATCAGTTCGTCGGATTTCATGCGCGGCTTCAATTCCGGCCGCAGGCGCGGCTTCAGATCGGCGGGTTTGGCCGCGCTGGCGCCGCGCAAGGCCGGCTTCACACCCATCTCGGGCGGCACCGTGGTGGCGTTGTCGGGCATGGTGCTGGGTTGCGCCTGCGCCAGGCCCGCGACCAGCAACAGCGCCGTCCCCAGGCAGGCGGCGAGTGAAGATGGCTTGATCGTCATGAATACTCCTTCGGGCCAGGCACACCGACCCAGTGACCAATATAGGGCGGCCAGGGCGGCCGGACTTGAGGGTCCTCAAGCCGGATCGATGTAGGACCTGTCTGTGAGGGCAGGTTCAGCGCTTCCGCAGACGCCGAGGCGACAGCCGGCGCCGCTGGCCCAAGCTTCGTGCAGCACCAGGCTTGCTAAGCTGCCTTTCATGCAGATCTCCGAACTGGCCGCCCAGACCGGCGTTTCCGTCCACGCGTTGCGCCACTATGAAAAGCTGGGCCTGCTGCGCCCCGCGCGCCGGCCCAGCGGCTACCGCGACTACACCGACGCGATGCGGCGCGAAGTGGTGTTTATCGCGATGTCGCGGCGCATCGGGTTTGCGCTGAAGGCGATTGCCGCGCAACTGCCGGCCTACCGCAGCGGCCAGCTGAGCTTCGACGACATGCTGGCGGCCATGCACAGCCGTGTCGCCGACATCGATGCGCAGATCGCCGGGCTCAAGACCCAGCGCCGCGCCGTGCTGGACCACATCGCCTGGATGAAAAAGCGCCAGCGCGAGCACCTCGCCAGAAAAGCCGCACAAGCCCGGGCTCCCGGCAAACCGGCCTGGCCGGTCGTCACCCCCTCACGCACAAGGACAGCCAGATGAGCACTTCCCCCGACTTGAACCGGCTCGAACAGGCCGTGCTGGCCATGCCGATGGCGCGCACCCTGGGCCTGGTCTTCCGGCGCATCACACCCGGCGCGGTCGAACTCGAGATCCCGGTGCAGGACGCCCTCTGCTTTCGCCCGGGCCAGCTGCAGGCGACGGCGGTGTTTGCGGCGGCCGACTTCGCCGCCGTGGCTGCCGCCGGCACCCTGCTGGCGCCCGGCTGGATCAACGCCACGGCGGACGCCACGCTCAAACTCGTCGCGCCGGCGCAGGGCGTGCTGCTGCGCGCACGCGGCCGGGTGATCAGCGCCGGCAGGCTGCTGACGGTCTGCGCCGCCGATGTGTTTGCGGTCAACGCCGCGGGCGAGGAAACCCTGTGCGCCACCCTGCTGGGCAGCGCGCGCAACCTGCAGCCCGCCGCCTGAGCCGCCCATTTGCTACTGAATTCATAGCTGTATCCCCTTGTCCGACATGGGCCAGGGGCCGATGGGGCCCTGCACCCGCGGCCTGGCCCGGCGCCGTGATCGGGCGCCGCCTCGAGGCCGCCGCCCGCGTTTCATTCCCTCACAACTGAGACATGCCGCACTGTTAAGATTCGTGCCTTTTCGGGCTACGCTTTCACGAAGCGACCGATTGTTCATTTATCCCGCGGCAACGCGGCGTCCACGCATCCATGACCGTTGCCCTCCCGGCCAGCTCCCCCGCCACCTTCGAAATCAAAAGCGCCAACCTGCCCCTGGTCGCGCTGCTGCTCAAGTCGCCCGACCTGGAGGCGCTCGCGCGCGACCTGGCGCTGCGTTTCGGCGACATCCCCGACTTTTTCGACAACGACCCGCTGGTGATCGAACTGTCGGCGCTGGCCGCCGACGAGCGCGCCATCGACTTCACAGCCCTGATCAACCTGCTGTGCAGCTACCGCGTCGCGCCGATTGCCGTGCGCGGCGGCAGCCCGGCGCAGATGGACGCAGCGCTGGCCGTCGGCCTGCTCCCCGCGCCCGATGCACGCATCACCGCCGCACGCACGCAGGAACCGCAGATCACGCCGGTGCAGGCCGCGCCGCCGGTCGAAGCCCCGGCCCTGGCCACGCCGCCGCTGGGCGCACTGGTGATCGACAAACCCTTGCGCTCGGGCCAGCAGGTGTATGCGCGTGGCCGCGACCTGGTGGTGCTGGCCATGGTCAATGCCGGCGCCGAAGTGATCGCCGACGGCCACATCCATGTGTATGCGCCGCTGCGCGGCAAGGCCATGGCCGGGGCGCGCGGCAACACCGATGCACGCATCTTCGCGCTGAGCCTGGAACCCGAGCTGCTGTCGATCGCCGGCATTTACCGCACCAGCGACGTGCCGCTTCCCAAAAACATCTGGGGCCACCCCACCCAGGTGCGGCTGGTCGCGGGCCCTGACGGCGACAAGCTTGTCATGGAAGCCCTGAAGGCCTGACACGCATCTGCAAGCGAAACCTCTCTTCATCTTTAAGGACTTCCACCCCATGGCAAAAATCATCGTCGTCACCTCGGGCAAAGGCGGTGTGGGCAAAACCACCACCAGCGCCAGCTTCGCCACCGGCCTGGCCCTGCGCGGCCACAAGACCGCGGTCATCGACTTCGACGTGGGCCTGCGCAACCTCGACCTGATCATGGGCTGCGAGCGCCGCGTGGTGTACGACCTGATCAATGTGATCCAGGGCGAGGCCAACCTGAACCAGGCGCTGATCAAGGACAAGCAGTGCGACAACCTGTTTGTGCTGGCCGCCTCGCAGACGCGCGACAAGGAAGCGCTGAGCAAGGAAGGCGTCGAGAAGGTGCTGAACGACCTGGCCGCGATGGACTTTGAATACATCGTCTGCGACTCGCCGGCCGGCATCGAGACCGGTGCGCTGATGGCCATGCATTTCGCCGACGAGGCTCTGGTCGTGACCAACCCCGAAGTCTCCTCGGTGCGCGACTCCGACCGCATCCTTGGCATGTTGTCCTCCAAGACCAAACGCGGCATGGAAGGCGGCGACCCGATCAAGGAACATTTGCTGATCACCCGCTACAACCCGAGCCGCGTCGACCAGGGCCAGATGCTGTCGCTGGAAGACATCAAAGACATCCTGCGCATCAAGCTGATCGGCGTGATCCCCGAGTCGGAGTCGGTGCTGCAGGCCTCCAACCAGGGCGTGCCGGCGGTGCACATGGAAGGCAGCGATGTCTCCGAAGCCTACAAGGACGTGATCGCGCGTTTCCTCGGCGAAGACAAGCCGCTGCGTTTTATCGACGCACCCAAGGTCGGTTTCTTCAAACGTGTGTTCGGAGGCAAGTAACCCGCATGGCCTCCTTTCTCTCCTTCCTGCTCGGCGAAAAGAAAAAAACCGCCAGCGTCGCCAAAGAGCGGCTGCAGATCATCCTGGCGCACGAACGCTCGGGCCGCCAGGGCCATGAGCCCGACTACCTGCCGGCGCTGCAACGCGACCTGATCGCGGTGATCTCCAAATACATCAACATCAACCCGAACGACATCAAGGTCAACCTCGAGCGCCAGGACAACCTGGACGTGCTCGAAGTGAAGATCGAGTTGCCGGAGGCGGCGGACAAAAAATAGGGTCGTTGCGGCGACTCCACGCCGCCTGTCCCTTGTCTCTGTCATCCCGGACTGGATCCGGGATCCATGTTGGATAACTGGTGCAGCGCGGCTCGCCCTCCGAACGGGGTCCGGTATCCGGGAATTGGTTTTCTTCCCCCACCCGTCGGGCTGGGCCGAGGAGCGCAGCCGAAAACGGATCAGGACGGGCGATTGTCTGAGCCGAAGGCGAGTTCGAGCCCGGCCCCGTTTTCGGCGAGCACCGCAGGTTGCCCCGGAGCGCAGCGCAGGGGACCCAGACCATAGCGTCGCCTTTTCTTTGGTGACTTTCTTTTGGCGAAGCAAAAGAAAGTTACTTGCCGCCGGGCAACCCCCGGCCAACAGACGCACGCATACCAAACACGCGTGAGGCAAAGACGGCTTCGACAAGCTCAGCCCGAACGGGTGGTGGTCATCGGACATGGATCCCGGAGCCAGTCCGGGATGACAAAGTTTTTGCGGCTTACAAGCCGAGAAACGCCTTCACCACCGCCACCGTGCGCGCCGGGTCTTCCTCGTGCGGCACGTGGCCCAGGTCGTCGAACACCACCAGCCGGCTGCCGGCGATGTCACGCGCAAACCGCTGGCCGAACTCCAGCGGAATCAGCCGGTCCTTCCCGCCCCAGAGGATCAGCGTCGGCACAGCCAGCGTCTTCAAGCCGGCCACATCACCGGTGTAGCCCTGGTCCATGCGCCGGCCCAGCGCCTGCCGGTTGCCCGCGCGCAGGGTCATGTCCCGGTACAGGTCCACCAGCTCGGGCGTGACCTTGGCCGGATCGCCATACACATTGCGCACGCTTTTTTCCACAATGCTGCGTGGCAGCGTGTACTGCGTCAACACCCGCAGCCCCGGCGTGCGTGCAATGCGAAAGCCCAGCGGCAGCGACGGCGGCACGCTGGCCGACTCCGGCGGGTAACCGCTGGCATCGACCAGCACCAGTTGCGCCACGCGTTGCGGCAGCGCCAGCGTCGTGGCCCAGGCCACCTGGCCGCCCAGCGAGTTGCCCGCGAGCACAAAACGCGGCACGCCCAGCCGGTCCATCACGGCCGTGACAAAACGAACATAGGCCTCTACCGAATAATCGTCCTGCCGGTTCGGCCCGGTCAGCGCAAACCCCGGCAAATCAAAGCGGATCACACGCCGCTGGCCGCGCAGCGCCTCTGCCCATCCCTGCCAGGTGTGCAGGCTGGCCGAGGTGCCGTGGATCAGCACGATGGGCAGCGGGTCGTTGCGCGGCCCCTCGTCGCGCACATGCACCTGCATGCCGTCGATG
>PNNC01000230.1 GCA_013824015.1 Polaromonas sp. | reverse complement strand
CGCCGCCAGCGGAGCTGCTGGACAACATCCGCGTCGCCGTGACCGAGGCGCCGGCTGCGGGCGCCGTGCTGGAGGCGTCGTGGAGCGAACTGGTCGGCGCTGCGCGCCGCCTGTCCAACGACGCCATCGCGCGGGAGTACGAGCTGCTGTTCGGCGGCGTCGGCAAACCCGAGGTCTACCTGTTCGGCTCGCACTACCTCAGCGGTTTCCTCAACGAAAAGCCGCTGGCGGCACTGCGCACCGACCTGGCCGGGCTCGGCCTGGCGCGCGACGAGGCCATGCCCGAGACCGAGGATCATGTCGCCTACCTGTGCGAGGTCATGCGTTACCTGATTGCCGGCGACGACGTGGCCGTCGCCAACCTCACGCGCCAGCGCGAATTTTTTGCGCGCCACCTCCAGCCCTGGGCGTCAGACCTGTGCGACGCTGTCGGGCGGCATCCCAAGGCCGATTTTTACCGCTGCGCGGCGGCATTCACGCAGGTGTTCATCAGCATTGAAGCCCAGGGCTTTGACATGCTGGCGTGATCGGGCCAGATGGCAGCAGCGCCTGTGCGGCGTGCGCTGCGCCGGATCGCCGGGCCGCCCGATTCTCAGATTGCGACACTTTTGAGTGTTTGGGTGCTTGAGGGTAAAAACTAAGCGTTCTTATTTTCTCCTATCGTTTTCCCCTAATTCCGCTCAGCCATCCCGCACAAGCCGTTGCTGCCCCAGCCGGTCTGACGTAAAGTACAGCTAGGCATTCCGGTGCATAGCGCATCGATGCATATATCAGCAAGCTTCCTTGGAGATCACCATGCAGGACAGCCAGCCAAAACCCTCACGCCGGGGTTTTTTCTTCGGTGCAGCGGCCACCGGCGCCGCCGCCGCCGCAGTTATTGCCCTTCCGGGCGTCCAGCTTCCCGAGGCTGCCGTGGCAGAGCCCAAACCGGCCCCTGAAAAAGGCGGCGGCTACCAGCTCTCGGAGCACGTCAAGCATTACTACCGGACCACCCGCATCTAGGGCCTGGGCCTTTCCCGTTTTCCCCCGTTTCCAGTACACCTACACGGAGAGCTCCATGCTGCTCACGAAAAAATCTCACGGCGTCCATGGCGATCCCCTGCAACGCGCCGGTTCGGCACGGTTTGTCCAGAGCCTGTCCCGCGGCCTGTCGAATGCCCTGCCCACCATGGACAGGCGCGCCTTCCTGCGCCGCTCCGGCCTCGGTGTCGGTGTCGGCCTGGCCGCGACCCAGCTCACGCTGGTCAAAAAAGCCAAAGCCGCCACGCCCGGCGCCGGTGACGGCACCGGAAAAATCGAGGTCAAGCGCACTGTCTGCACCCATTGCTCGGTCGGCTGCGCGGTCGATGCCGTGGTCGAAAACGGCGTCTGGGTGCGCCAGGAGCCGGTTTTCGATTCCCCCATCAACCTCGGTGCGCATTGCGCCAAGGGCGCTGCCCTGCGCGAGCACGGCCATGGCGAATACCGCCTGCGTTACCCGATGAAGCTGGTGAACGGCAAATACGAACGCATCAGCTGGGACACTGCCCTGAACGAGATCAGCGCCCGCATGCTGGAGCTGCGCAAGGCCAGCGGCCCGGATTCGGTGTACGTGGTGGGCTCGTCCAAACACAACAACGAGCAGGCCTACCTGCTGCGCAAGTGGATGAGTTTCTGGGGCAGCAACAACTGCGACCACCAGGCCCGGATCTGCCACTCGACCACGGTGGCTGGCGTGGCCAACACCTGGGGCTACGGCGCCATGACCAATTCGTACAACGACATGCAAAACAGCAAGTGCGCGTTGTACATCGGCTCCAACGCCGCCGAGGCGCATCCGGTCAGCATGCTGCACATGCTGCACTCCAAGGAAACCGGCTGCAAGCTGATCGTCGTCGACCCGCGCTTCACGCGCACGGCCGCCAAGGCCGACGAATATGTGCGTATCCGCTCCGGCTCGGACATCCCTTTCCTGTTCGGTGTGCTGTACCACATCTTCAAGAACGGCTGGGAAGACACCAAGTACATCAACGACCGTGTTTACGGCATGGACAAGGTCAAGGCCGACGTGATGGCCAAGTGGACGCCAGACAAGGTGCTGGAAGCCTGCGGGGTTGACGAGGCCACCACGCTCAAGGTCGCCACGATGATGAGCCAGAACCGCCCCAGCACCATTGTCTGGTGCATGGGACAGACCCAGCACACCACCGGCAATGCGATTGTGCGGGCCTCCTGCATCCTGCAGCTGGCGCTCGGCAACATCGGCAAATCCGGGGGCGGCGCCAACATCTTCCGCGGCCACGACAATGTGCAGGGCGCGACCGACGTCGGCCCCAACCCCGATTCGCTGCCCGGTTATTACGGCCTGGCCGAAGGATCGTGGAAACACTTCGCCAAGACCTGGGGCGTTGACTTTGACTGGATCAAGGGCCGTTATGCCTCGGCCGCCATGATGGGCAAACCCGGCATCACGGTCTCGCGCTGGATTGACGGCGTGCTCGAGAAAAACGAGTTCATCGACCAGGACGCCAACCTTCGCGGTGTGTTCATGTGGGGCCATGCCCCGAACTCCCAGACACGTGGCCTCGAGATGAAACGCGCGATGGACAAGCTGGACCTGCTGGTGGTGGTCGACCCTTACCCGTCGGCGACCGCGGCCATGGCGGCGATGCCTGGCAAGGCGGAAGACCTCAACCCCAATCGCGCCGTTTACCTGCTGCCGGCGGCGACCCAGTTCGAGACCAGCGGCTCGGTGACGGCATCGAACCGCTCGCTGCAGTGGCGCGAAAAGGTGATCGAACCGCTGTGGGAAAGTCGCACCGACCACATGATCATGCACCAGCTCGCCGAAAAACTCGGCTTCGCCAAGGAGCTGTCGAAGAATTACAAGATGCAGAAGGTCAAGGGCATGGACGAGCCCGTGCCGGAAGACATCCTGCGCGAGATCAACAAATGTGTCTGGACCATCGGCTACACCGGCCAGAGCCCGGAGCGGCTCAAGGCGCACATGCGCAACATGCACCTGTTTGACGTCAAGACGCTCAAGTCAAAAGGCGGCAAGGACAAGGAAACCGGTTACGACACCACCGGCGACTACTTCGGCCTGCCGTGGCCCTGCTGGGGCACACCGGAACTCAAACACCCCGGCTCGCCCAACCTCTACGACACCTCCAAACACGTGATGGACGGTGGCGGCAATTTCCGCGCGAACTTCGGCGTCGAGAAAGACGGTGTCAATCTGCTGGCCGAGGATGGCTCCCATTCGCTGGGCGCCGACCTCAACACCGGTTATCCGGAGTTCGACCACATGCTGCTGAAAAAGCTGGGCTGGTGGGACGACCTGACCGAGCCTGAAAAAGCCGCGGCCGAAGGCAAGAACTGGAAGACCGACCCGTCTGGCGGCATCATCCGCGTCACCATGAAGGTCCACGGCTGCCATGTGTTCGGCAACGCCAAGGCTCGCGCCGTGGTCTGGAACTTCCCGGATGCCATCCCGCAGCACCGCGAACCGCTGTACGGCAACCGGCCCGACCTCATGGCCAAATACCCGACGCACGACGACAAGAAGGCTTTCTGGCGTCTGCCGACGCTGTACAAAACCGTCCAGCAAAAGAACATCGCCGACAAGGTGCACGAAAAATTCCCGCTGATCATGACGTCCGGACGGCTGGTCGAGTATGAAGGCGGTGGCGAGGAAACCCGCTCCAACCCCTGGCTGGCCGAGCTGCAGCAGGAGATGTTCATCGAGATCAATCCCAAGGTGGCCGCGGACAAGGGCATACGCAATGGCGAGCGCGCCTGGGTCAGCACGCCGACCGGCGCACGCCTGAACGTGCAGGCGCTGGTCACCGAGCGGGTCGGCCCCGACACCGTGTTCATGCCTTTCCACTTCTCCGGACGATGGCAGGGTGCGGACATGCTGGCGTATTACCCGAACGGCGCGGCGCCGGTGGTGCGTGGCGAGGCCATCAACACCGCCACCACCTACGGTTATGACAGCGTCACGATGATGCAGGAAACAAAAACCACCGTTTGCAACGTGGAAAGGGCATAACGCCATGGCAAGAATGAAATTTGTCTGTGACGCCGAGCGTTGCATTGAGTGCAACGGCTGCGTCACGGCTTGCAAGAACGAAAACGAAGTCCCCTGGGGCGTCAACCGCCGCCGTGTGGTCACGCTCAACGACGGCGTTCCCGGCGAAAAATCGATTTCGGTGGCCTGCATGCATTGCAGTGACGCGCCCTGCATGGCGGTCTGCCCGGTCAACTGCTTTTACCGGACCGACGAAGGTGTGGTGCTGCATGACAAGGATGTCTGTATCGGTTGTGGCTACTGTTCCTATGCCTGCCCCTTTGGCGCGCCGCAGTTCCCGTCGCAGGGCACTTTCGGGGTGCGCGGCAAGATGGACAAGTGCACCTTCTGTGCCGGCGGTCCCGAGGCCCACGGCAGCCAGGCCGAGTTCGAAAAATACGGCCGCAACCGGCTTGCAGAGGGCAAGCTGCCGGCCTGCGCCGAGCAGTGTTCCACCAAGGCCCTGCTCGCCGGCGACGGTGACGTGGTGGCGGACATCTTCCGCAACCGGGTGGTCCAGCGCGGCAAGGGTGCCGAGGTCTGGGGCTGGGGAACGGCCTACGGCTCGAAACAGGCAGGCCAGCCCAACGGAGGAAAATCATGATGCGCCTTGTTGTTTTGCTCACCTCGGCGCTGGTGCTGGCTGCATGCGGCGACAAACCCCAGACAGCTTCCGGCGTCAAAAGCGATACCGCGTCGTTCCAGGGCGTCACCGGTCCCGGCAACGCCTACAACGTGCCGGGCTGGAAGCCTGGCGACAAGAATGCCTGGGAGCAACAGCTCAAGACGCGGCTGCAGAACGGCCAAAACGAATACAACCGCGTGAAGTAAGGGAGTTCCCATGCAAGGCCCCTCACGCGTCCTGACAGCCCTGGTTTTTGTGGCCCTCGGATGGTCGGCCGCCGTGTCGGCGCAGACCGCCACAGCACCCGCTGCGCCGGCGGCGGCAGCTCCTGCGCCGGCCACAGCCCCGGCCGCGGGCGGCATTCAGAGCCAGAACATTTTTGAGGTCAAGCCGGACGCCGCTGCCGACCCGAACTACGCGGCGCAAACCAACGCCGAGCGCGCGAAAGTCCAGCCCGGCAACAACGCACCCATGTGGCGGCAGGTCGGCACCGGTGTCACCGGCTACAGCAGCCTGCCCAAAAGCGAGGCGCCTGAAGCGGGCAACCTGATCCAGCCCTTTGTGCAGTACCCGGGCTCACGCCTGACCAATGCCGGCGAAGCCTGGCGCCAGGTCCGCAACAACTGGATCATTCCTTACGGTGGTTCGCTGTTCCTGATTGTTGTGCTGGCGATTGCCATTTTTTATTTCACCCGGGGCAGCATCAAGACCCATGGCGCGGACACCGGTCGCAAGATCGAGCGTTTCACGCCGTTCGAGCGCGCCGCGCACTGGTCCAACGCGATTGCCTTCTGCATCCTGGCCATCTCCGGGCTGGTCATGGCGTTCGGCAAGTTCTTTCTGCTGCCGGTGATGGGCCTGACGCTGTTCGGCTGGCTGACCTATGTGCTCAAGACAGCGCACAACTTTGCCGGACCGTTGTTTGCCGTGTCGCTGGTGATCGTGTTTTTCACGTTCCTGCGCGACAACTGGCCGCAAAAAGGCGATCTGAAGTGGCTGGCCAAGGGCGGCGGCCTGATCTCGGGTGACGAGCCTGCTTCCAACCGTTTTAATGCCGGCGAAAAGCTGGTGTTCTGGGGTGGCGTGTTTTTCCTCGGCATCATCGTGGTGGCTTCGGGCCTGGTGCTCGACAAGCTGCTGCCGGGCCTGATCTATGAACGCGGGACCATGCAGATCGCGCACATGGTGCATGCCATCGCCACGGTGCTGATGATGTGTTTGTTCCTCGGCCACATCTACCTCGGCACCCTGGGCATGCAGGGCGCCTACACGGCCATGCGCACCGGTTATGTGGACGAGGCCTGGGCCAGGGACCACCATGCTTACTGGTACGAAGACATCCAGGCCGGCAAGATTCCGGCCCAGCGCAGCGAACCCGAAACGCCCGGCCGGACCGTGCAAGTCTGAAAGCGAGAACCCGCATGAAAAAAATCCTGATCACCGTCTGCATGGCCGGCCTGCCCCTGCTGGCCCTGGCCAAACTTCCCGCACTCAGCGACGAAGCCAAAGCCAAGGCCGCTGAAGCCGCCGCCAAGGCCGCCTGGGCCGGCAAGGTCGACGCCTTCCAGCTCTGCAAATCGCAGGACAAGGTGGCGGCCAGCTATTTCAAGGCTGCCAAGGCGGCCGGCAAGGAGACCAAAGCGCCGACGGCTGCGCCTGCATGCGCCGAGCCCGGACCGTTTGTCTACACACCGCCGGAGGCCAAACCGATTGAGGCCGCTGGCGCGCATTCGCCCGCGGGCACGGCGGCCAGCCCGCCGAGCACCAAGCAGCCGGATGCGGTGGTCAATCCGGCGAAAAAGTCCTGAAATTTTCCGCCCGCCAGGGAAGGCCGACCCGCAAGGTGTCGGCCTTTTCTTTTTGCTGTAGTCTTCCGTGATGTCCCTGTCCTCCATGCCCCACCTCACGCGCGCGCAGGCGCCGCTGACCTGTGAGATCGACGCCGTCAACGAATACGGTGAACTGCAGAAAGTTGCCATCCCCGCCGAGCGCGCGCTGACGGTCTATGTTGACAAGCGTGAACTCGTGACCCTGATGACCCTGGGCGCCCATCCCGAACTGCTGGTGCTGGGTTATCTGCGCAACCAGCGTCTGGTCAGGCAGGTGGGTGACATCGAATCCATCACGGTGGACTGGGATGTGGGCGCCGCCGCTGTCAGGACACGCCATGGCATCGCCGACATCGAGGAAAAAACCGCCCAGCGGGTGGTCACCACCGGTTGTGGGCAGGGCAGTGTGTTTGGCGGCCTGATGGACGAGGTGGACCAGATCGTTCTGCCGCCGGATGCCCACATCACCCAGGGCCAGCTTTACGGCCTGGTCAACACCATCCGGCTCAAGGAGACGACCTACAAGTCGGCCGGTTCGGTGCATGCCTGCGCCTTGTTCCGCGCCGGGCATGAAGACGGTGAGATGCTGCTGTTTGTGGAAGATGTGGGCCGGCACAACGCGATTGACACCATCGCCGGCTGGATGTGGTTGCAGGAAGACGCGGCAATGGGCGGAGCCGACAAGGTTTTCTACACCACCGGCCGCCTGACCAGCGAAATGGTCATCAAGTCGGCGCAGATGGGGGTGCCGATTGTGGTGTCGCGCAGTGGCATCACGCAGATGGGCCACCAGGTGGCGCAGGCGGTCGGCCTGTGCGCCATCGGCCGCGCGACCAACAAGCGCTTCGTCTGTTATTCCTCGCCGCAGCGCCTGCGCCTGCAGCCGGCGCTCGCCGGGCCGAAGCTGCGCCCGCCCGCCGAGCCAGGCTGAAAAATGGTGTGCATGACGCCGCCAAAACCCGCCCAGGAGCCAGGGGCGTGGACTTTGCGTTAAGGTCAGGCTGATGAACCCACTTTTTCTCAAGCTCGGCTGGCGCACGCTGCTGCGCGACCTGCGCGCCGGCGAATTGCGCCTGCTGATCGTGGCGGTCACGCTGGCGGTGGCGGCGCTGACCGCCGTCGGGTTTTTTGCCGACCGCCTGAAGGGCGGCCTGCAGCGCGATGCGCGCCAGTTGCTGGGCGGCGATGCCGTGCTGCGCAGCGATGGCGTGACGCCCGAGGTGTTTGTCGCCCGGGCGCGCAGCCTCGGCCTGCAGGCCATCTCCACCGTGACCTTCCCGACCATGGGCCGCGCGCTCGAGAGCGACGGCGGCGCCAGCAAGCTGGTGGCCTTCAAGGCTGTGCCCGAGGGCTACCCGCTGCGCGGCAGCCTGACCGTGGCCGACAGCGTGGAGGGCGCCGGCGCCGCCACGCGCGAGATTCCGGCATCCGGCACCGCCTGGGCCGACGCCTCGCTGCTTGACGCGCTCGGCTTGCGTGTGGGCCAGACGCTGCTGATGGGCGATGCCAGCTTCAAGATCACGCGTGTGATCGTGCAGGAGCCGGACCGCGGTGCCGGTTTTATCAACTTCTCGCCGCGCGTCATGGTCAACAGCGCCGACCTCGCGGCCACCAGACTGATCCAGCCGGCCAGCCGCACCAACTACCGCTTCGCCGTGGCCGGCAGCGAAGCCGCTGTGAAGAGTTATGTGCAGTGGGCAACGCAGGAAATCAAAAAATCCGAGGTGCGGGGCGTGCGCCTCGAGTCGCTTGAAAGCGGCAGCCCCGAGATGCGCCAGACGCTGGACCGCGCCGAAAAATTCCTGAACCTGGTGGCCTTGCTGGCGGCGCTGCTGAGCGC
>PNNC01000204.1 GCA_013824015.1 Polaromonas sp. | reverse complement strand
GATCTGGCAGTACCGCTTTCTCTACCGCGACCTCAACGACCTGCTCAGCAAGAACCGCCGGCTCGAGACACATTTCCAGTGGGTGCTCAAGAACAAGGCGCGTTCGGTCAAGGCCATGCTCGACAGCATGAGCCGGGCCAATGCGGTCAGCATCGATTCCCGCGAGGTCGAGGCCACGGCCACCAGCATGGTGGTGGTGCTGACCTACTGGCTGAGCTTCGAGTACGTGCGTGACCCGCGCAATGCGCTGGAACCTGAAAATGCGCAATCGGCCCTGCTGCGCGGCGCCCACCATGTGCTGAACCTGCTGATCCCTTACCTGGAGCAGGGCCAGCGCATGCACCTGCAGGCCCTGGTCGGCGCCTATACCCAGCCGACCTGATCAACGTTCACCAAGCAAGAATATTCAAGGAGACAAACATGGCCAAATGGACCGCCTTCCCCCACCCCGGTGACTATGCTTTCGATGCGACCAGCCTCAAAAAGGCCTGGGCCCGCCTGCACCAGGGGGACTGCGAGCCGCTGCCCAAGGACGCGGCGGTGCTGCAGGCCTGGGTGCTGTTCCACAACGGCGAGTTCCAGAAGGCGGCCGAAGCCGGCATCAAGGCCGGCGGCGCCGGCATCACGGTGGCCAACAAGGCCACCAGCATTTACGCCAACTACCTCGAGACCAGGGAAAAGGCCAAGCTGGACCTGTTCATGGAAGTCGCCGAACGCGCCGAAGCGCAGCAGGCGGCGGAACCCAAAAACGCCAATGCCTACTACTGGCAGGCCTATGCGCTGGGCCGTTACGGTCAGGGCATCAGCGTCGCCAAGGCACTGGCCCAGGGCTTGGGCACCAAGGTGAAAAACGCGCTGGAGCAGGCCATCAAGCTGTCCCCCAAACATGCCGATGCCCACATCGCGCTGGCCGCGTTTCATGCCGAAGTGATCGACAAGGTCGGCTCGCTGATCGGCGGCATGACCTACGGCGCCAAAAAGGACCAGGGCCTGTCGCTGTTCAGGGAAGCCCTCAAGCTCAACCCGGGCTCGGCGATTGCCATGATCGAATACGCCAACGGCATGGTCATGCTCGAAGGCGACAAGAAAATGAAGGAAGCCACCAGGCTGTATGAACAGGCCGCCGCCAGCCAGCCGCTCGATGCGATGGAGCGCCTGGATGTCGAGATGGCAAAAGCCGAACTGGAAGACTAGAGCGGACCAGCAAAAAGCGCCGACGCTATCTTTTTAATAGCTGTCAGCGCTTGTCAGTCATGGGCCAGCGCCCAAAAAAGACTATGAACTCAGGCCATCCACCGCCTGCAACAGCGACTGCTGCGCCTGCGTGATGATCTGCTGCCTCCACGCGTCGGTGTCGACGTAAAACGCATCCATCATCTGCTGCTTGATCTGCGCGGCCAGCGCCGCAGGCGCCTCCGGATGCACATTGAGCCAGTGCTCGGCACGCAGCGCCTGCATCATCTCGAAAGGCGGCAGGGTGCCGTACTCCATCGCGATGCCGGTGTATTCGGCGTCCGGGCACTCCTCGTAGATCGAGTTCCACATCAGGCCGGTCAGGAAGGCCGAACTCGAGGAGCCATCGTAAATCGAGGTCACCGGCGTCTTGCCGCCGTTGTCCCACCAGGCGCGCGCCCGCGCCAGCGCTTCCTTGTCGTCGCGGCAGGCGCAGATGCGCTCACCGACGCCGCTCGGGCCCAGGCCGGTGTGGATGTCGATCCAGGCCACGCGGCGCGCAAAACGCGCATGGGTCTGCAGCACCTGGCGCAGGGTCTGGTTGCTCCAGGTCGGTCCGGTGCCGCCGAAAAACAGGCCCTTGTCGAACTCGTGCTGGCCACGCGTGATGGCCGCCTGGTAAGCGTCCATGCCCCGATCCAGGATGTACTGGCTGGTGGCCGCGGCATTGTCGGCGGTCGGCGGCCAGGCCTCGGGCAGCAGCAGCGGCTGGATCTCGCGGTAGGCTTCGTTGACCGGCAGTGGCTTGGAGAAGTCGTGGAAGTTGCGGTTCAGGTCCACGTTTTCATGCGTGGTGCGCCGGATGTGCGAAAAGCCGTAGGGGTTGAGCGCATGGATGTAGAGCACGGCCACACCCTGCTCGCGGGCCCTGGCGCGCCACCCGGCGTCGCGCAGGGCATGGACCTGCACACCCGAGCCGCAATAACCCTCGACCCCGTGGCAGGCGCTGCTGACGATCAGCAGCGAGCGCGCATCGGCCGGGCCGTCCAGCGCCACGTCCATCGCCAGCACTTCGCCATCGCGCCCCGCCTCGGGATGCAGGTGGGTATCGACGGTCAGCTCGGCGGCGGCAGCGGCCTCCAGGAACTTGGCACGGGCTTCGGCGTAACTTCTGGAAAATGCGTCGTTCACCCCGATCATGCGGCGTCCTTGGTCAGCCAGCTCTCGGCCAGCCGCACCCAGAAGGTCGCTCCCAGCGGAATCAGGTCATCATTGAAGTCATAACTCGGGTTGTGCAGCATGCAGGGGCCGCCGCCATGACCGATTTCGCGGTGTGCGCCGTCGCCATTGGCGATAAAGGCATAACAGCCGGGCTTGGCCTGCAGCATGTAGGAAAAATCCTCGCCGCCCATGGTCGGTTCCTGGGCGATCACATTGGCCTCGCCAACGATCTCGGCCATCACCTTGCGCGCGAACTCGGTTTCCTTCGCATGGTTGATGGTCGGCGGGTAGTTGCGCACAAACTCGAACTCGCACTCGGCCTCATGTGCGGCGCAGATGTTCTCGGCGACCTGCTTCATGCGCCGCTCGATCATGTCCAGCACCTCGAGGGTGAAGGTGCGCACCGTGCCCTGCAGCTCGCAGCTGTCGGGAATCACGTTGGTGGCCTCGCCGGCATGGATCATGGTGACCGAGATCACACCGGCATCGACCGGCTTCTTGTTGCGGCTGATGATGGTCTGGAAGGCCTGCACCATCTGGCAGGCCACCGGCACCGGGTCGATGCCGTTGTGCGGCAGCGCGGCATGGCCGCCCTTGCCGCGAATCGTGATCTTGAACTCATTGGTCGAGGCCATCACCGGTCCGGCGCTGGCCGCGAACTTGCCGACCTGTGTGCCCGGCCAGTTGTGCATGCCGAACACCGCGTCCATCGGGAACTTGTCAAACAGGCCATCCTTGATCATTTCGCGCGCACCGCCACCGCCCTCCTCGGCCGGCTGGAAGATCAGGTAAACCGTGCCGTCGAAATTGCGGTTTTTCGCAAAGTGCTGGCCGGCCGCCAGCAGCATGGCGGTGTGGCCGTCGTGGCCGCAGGCGTGCATCTTGCCGGCGGTCTTGCTGGCGTGTTCAAAGGTGTTGAATTCCTGCATCGGCAGCGCGTCCATGTCGGCGCGCAGGCCAATGGCGCGGTTCGATGTGCCGTTTTTGATGATGCCGACCACGCCGGTGGTGCCCATGCCGCGGTGGATCGGGATGCCCCACTCGGTGAGTTTTTGCGCCACCACGTCGGCGGTGCGCACTTCCTCAAAACACAGTTCGGGGTGGGCGTGGATGTCACGGCGCACGGCGGCAATGCCTGCGGCCTGGGTGACGATGGAGTCGATGACTTTCATGAATACCTCTTGATGGTCAGGCCCGCGGCGCGCCGCGGTGTGCGGGCGGCTTGCGGACCCAAGGTTGGCCTTGGTAGTGGGCATAGTCTGCCAGATTTAGCAGGGGCACGTCGCCACCGGAGTCGCCGTACGCATGCAGGGCAAGCGGTTTTTGCAAGCCCCGTGCCACCAGCCAGTCCTGCAGGCGCCGGACCTTTTCCTGCCCGTGGCAATTGGGCGTGACCATGTCGCCGGTGAGTGCACCACTGCGGCTCGCCAGTTCGGTGCAGAGCACCGCCTGCATGCCCAGCACGCGTCCCACTTCATGTAAATAAATCCCCGGGGAGGCACTCACAATCACACAACAATGACCGAGCTGCTGGTGGCTGCGCAGGCGCGCCAGCATCCCGGGCTGCCACTGCGCGGGCAGGTACTGGTGCACAAAAGTGGCGGTCCATCCGGCGATCTCCGCCTCGCTGCGCCCGCCCAGGGCGACCCGCAGCAGGCGCGCCTTGGCGCGGTGGTTGCTGATCAGCCGCAGCGCAAAGGCGGCCAGCCAGGGGCTGCTGAGCAGCAGCGCCCAGAGAAAGCGCGGCCAGCCGAGCCCGCGCTGCAGATAGGGCAGCAAGGTGTCGCGGCGTGTCAGGGTACCGTCAAAATCGAAGGCGGCCACTTCCACCGGTGCCGCGTCCAGGCCGGGCGATGCCGCTATTTCTGGCATCGCACCTGGCCACACAGACGCTCGCAGAACGGGCAGCCGGTCATGGGCAGCCAGGCCGGGATGTTGTAGTAACGTTTGTAAATAATGGCCAGCACACCGTCACGGTAGGCGGGATAGTTGAAGCCCCGGCCCTCGACGGCGTAAAACGGCACGCCGTCCTGCATGTAGCTCAGCAGCTGCACGCTGTCGAAGTAAGGCTGGTACTCGGCGAGTTGCGGCGCATCCATGCGCACGATACGCACGGTTTTGCCTTGGTACAGCGAGAAGTCCACCAGCATGTCGTCCTGCCGCGCATGGAAGTTGCCCGGTCCGAACACCGGCACGTACTGCTTGAGCGTGTAGCCGTAAATCGAGGCCGGCGTGTAGGCGCTGGCCATCAGCACGACGCCTGGCGCCGCCACCTGCGCCAGCATCTCGGGGGTCTTGTAGCTGCGGATGATGCGCGAATACAGGCTGGTGTCTTTCCAGTCCTTCAGCGAGGTCGCGTACAGACCGGCGACGGCCATCACATGGATGCCGGCAAAAATCGCCATGCCCAGTGCACAGGCTTTCAGCTTGTCCTTCGGCAGCGCAAAAGCCAGCAGCGCGAAACCGAAAGGATAAAAAGACAGGACCCAATGCAGGCCCACCACCTTCCGGAACGACAACAGCGCAAAAAACAGCAGCGGCACCAGCACCAGACAGGCCAGCAGGCGCTGCTGGCGCGCCGTCGCCGCCAGCGCGCTGCGCTGCCGCCAGGCCAGCCAGGCGGCCGCCGGCGTGACGAGGTAAACCATCATCGCCAGGTACAGCAGCGGCTTGTTCCAGGCGAAGGCCTCGCCCTGGTTGCGGTTGTACACATTGAACATGATGTTGGACCAGCCATGCGACATGTTGTAGGCAATGTTGATGGCCGGCCCGGGCAAGGCGCACAGCACCAGCAGCGCAAAAGCCGGCCAGCGCTCGCGCCGGTACAGCGCGAAATACACCAGGTAGCTCAGGCCCAGCACCACCGAGAAGTATTTGGACAGAAACGCACAGCCGAGCGCCAGACCGGCCAGCGCGTACTGGATCCAGGCGCTGCGGTCCAGCCGCTCGCGCCGCTCGGCGCGTATCACCAGCGCGACCGACAACACCGACCAGAAAATCAGCGGCGTGTCGGTGGTGATCAGGGTGTTGAGCCAGTTCAGCGGCGCCAGCCAGAAAAACAGCACGGCCCAGGCCGCACGCTCGCGGCCCAGTGGCGCCAGCGCCCAGCCGACCAGGCCGCCGAGGGCCAGCGGCAGCAGCACCACCGGCAGGCGGATGGACCACAGCGTATCTCCCAGCGTGGCGCGCATCAGCGCAATCAGCCAGCCAACCATGGGCGGGTGGTCGTAATAGCCCCAGTCCGGGTACACGCCCCACCAGTAGAAAAAGGCCTCGTCGCCGGTGATCGGGAAGGTGCCGGCAATCCACAGCCTCAGTGCCAGCGACAGCAGGCCGGCGGCGACCAGCCAGCCGGTGACGGAAACAGATGCGGCCGCAGCCTGGAGGCGTGAAAACATGGAGACGGGTTTCTATTTGAAGCTGATGTCGCGGCGGATGGCGGCACTATAGACCAGCGCCAGCGCGCCCAGGGCCACGGCCAGCCAGAGCGTGACCAGCCGCACCTGCACCGTGATGCCCAGCGCCAGGCCGGCGCTGGCGCCGTGGGCCACCAGCAGGCCGGTCAGCAGGGCTTCCATGCCGCCGAGTCCGGCCGGCAGCAGCGACAAGGCGCCGCCCACCATGGCCAGCGCATAAAAACCCGTGGCCTCCAGCGCGCTCACGGCGACGCCGGCCTCGCGGCACAGCAGCCAGACCGCCACGCCCTGGGCCGCCCAGGCCACCAGGCTCAGGCCCAGCCACAACAGCGGGCGTGTCGCCAGGCAGGTCCAGGCCTCGCGCAGCCAGGCGAAACGCCGCAACAGCGGCTGCCGGAATCTGAACAGCAGGGCCAGCACAATCACGGCCAGCGCCACCGCCAGACCCGCCAGGCCGGCAACCTGGCGCGGCCCGACCAGGTCCGCCAGCCACCAGGCCACCGGCAGGCACAGCAGCAGCAGGCACAGCAAGTCAGCCAGCCGCTCGGCGCCGAAAATCGCCAGGCTTTGTGTCGCGCTCAGCGGATTGCGCGCCAGCAGCAGGCCGCGCGCGGCCTCACCGACGTTGCCCGGTGTCGGTGTGAAGGTGTAGCCGGCCAGGTACAGCCGCAGCGCCTCGGTGATTTTCAGCGGCCGGCCGTAGTGCGCCATCCACAGCCGCCAGCGCAGGCCGCGCAGCAGGTAGTTGAGCAGGCACAGCGCAATCGCCTGCAGTCCGGCCAGCGAGGCCAGCGCGCGCAGCGGCGCCATCGGGCTGGCCTGCGCGAACACGGCCAGCAGCACGGCATACAGCGTCGCGGCCGCGCCCATCACCAGCAGCAAGGGCTTGAGCGGCAGGCGGCTGGCGGGCCGGCCGGGCAGGCTCAAAAGCGGTGCCCCAGAAACACCACCAGCCAGGCGGCCAGCGCGCCCAGGATCCAGGGATCGCGCAGCAGGTCGCGCGACACGTCCTCACCGCGCCCGCGATGCACCTGAAAGGCGTAACGCAGCATGGCGAAGACCACTATGGGCACGGTGTACAGCAGGCGGTCGCCATGCTGGCGCTGGGAATCGGCGCTGGCCGCAAACAGGCCGTAAGTCAGCAGCGAGGCCGTCATGGTCACCGCCATGAAGATGTCCAGCAGCGCCGGCGGGTAGTGCTCGAGCACCGCGCGCTGGCCGGCCTCATCATGGAAGGTTTCAGCCTTGCGTTTGGAAAAGCCGAGGAACAGCGCCACAAACAGGCCCGCCAGCAGCAGCCAGCGCGAGGGCGGGATGCCGACCGCCAGCGTGCCGGCCAGCAGCCTGAGCATGAAACCCGAGGCGATGATGGTCACGTCGACCACCGGCACATGTTTGAGGCGCCAGGAGTAGGCCAGGTTCAGCGCCAGGTACAGGCCCAGCAGCACCAGCAGCTTGAAGTTGCCGGCCGCCAGGCCCAGGCCCAGCGCCAGCAGCACCGCCGCCAGCGTCAGGGCGGCTGTGGGCGACACGGCGCCACTGGCCAGCGGCCGCCGGCACTTGACCGGATGCCGGGCATCAGCGGCGCGGTCGTGCCAGTCGTTGAGGATGTAGACCAGGCTGGAAAAGCAGCAGAAAGCCGCAAAGGCGTTCAGCACCGTCAGCGCCAGCGGCCCATTGTTCCAGGTCTCGCTGAACATCAGCCCGGCAAACACAAAGGCGTTTTTCAGCCATTGGTGGGGACGCATCAGGATGACGAGGCTGGACAACAGGCGCATGGGCGGTGGGGCAGGACGGATGAATGCCGGCGCATGGGGCACGGCCGGTCGGCTTCAAGCATAACTGACACAGCCGGCCGCAGCCGCGCCCGCGGCGGCATCGAGCCGCCACCGGGGCTGCTGCCCCGGTTTACCGGATTTCGTCAAGAAAAAGGCCTCCAGCCCATGTCAATCATGGGCTGACAGCTATCAAAACAATAGCGAATCGGGTGCTTGCCGGCGCTGGCAACGCGCTTGCGCAGCGCTCAGGTGCGCACGCGCCCGTCGCCGGTCAGCATGGACAGCTCGACAAAACTCGAGGCCACGTGGTCGGTTGGCGAAAAGCTCACCGAGAAGCCGCCCAGCGACTGGCTGCCCAGGCCCTCGAGGCCGGCGATCAGCGACTCACGCGTCGGTTTGGCGCCGGCGCGCTTGAGGCCGTCGACAAACAGCCTGGCGGCGACATAACCTTCCATACTGGAGAAGTTGGCCTGGGCGTCCTTGCCGGCGGCCTTGACCGCATCGACAAACTCGCGCGCGATCGGACGGGCGGCGTTGTAGGGCGAGGGCATGACTTGCGACACCACCACACCGGCACCGTCCTTGCCGAGTTCGTCAGCCAGCGCCTGCGTGCCGACAAAGGACACGTTGTAGAAGGTGCCGCCATAACCGGCCTTGCGCGCCTCGCGGATGAAGGCCGCGCAGGCCTTGTAGGCGCCAATCTGGACAACCGCGTCCGGGCCGGCGGCCACCAGGGTCTTGACGGCGGCGGCCACGTCCACCGAGTTGCGTTCCACCGTGGCCTGGGCCACGGTTTTCAGGTTCTGGGCGCCGAGCGCCAGCGTCACGCCGTCGAGGCCGGCCTTGCCGTAAGCGTCGTTCTGGTAGAACACCGCGATTTTTTTGAGCCCCAGGCTGGTCAGCTGCTTGACGATCAGCCCGGTCTCGTCGTTGTACGAGGCGCGGAC
>PNNC01000039.1 GCA_013824015.1 Polaromonas sp. | reverse complement strand
AGGGCGAGCGATTGTTTGAGCCGAAGGCGAGTTCGAGCTCGACCCCATTTTTTGCGAGCACCGCAGGTTGCCCCTGAGCGGCAGCGAAGGGGACCCAGACCATCGGGTCGCCTTTCTTTTGCTTACTTTTCTTTGGCGAGACAAAGAAAAGTGAGTTGCCGCCGGGCAACCCCCGGCCAACAGGTGCGGGAATACCAGGTTGCCCGAGGAAGCCAGGATGGTCCCCGGATCCAGTCCGGGATGACATACCGGGCAATCAGCCGCCGGTGACCTCAAACCGCGCCGTCAACTCCCCCAGATTCAACTCGCCCAGCACCTCGCCCAATCGCTGTTGCGCCTGCCGCCTCTTGGCGACGTTCGGCGTGGCTGGCCGGCTGGCGATGATCAGTTCGTTTTTCATCGAGTGTTCCCAACCCACCAGTTCGGTCACCGTCACCTGGTAGCCGTTGGCCTCGAGTTGCAGGCAGCGCAGCACATTGGTGATCTGGCTGCCGAATTCGCGCGTGTGCAGCGGATGGCGCCAGAGTTCGGCCAGCGGGTTTTTGGACAGGCTCAGCGCCTTGTTTTTCCGCAGCACCCCCGCGACCTCGGCTTGGCAGCAGGGCACCAGCACCATATGCCGCGCCTGTTTGGCCAGCCCGAAAGCAATCGCGTCGTCGGTGGCGGTGTCGCAGGCGTGCAGCGCTGTGACGATGTCCACCTGCGCCGGCAGCTCGGCCGAGATCGTGGCCTGTTGCACCGACAGGTTCAGGAAGGCCATCTGGGCAAAACCCAGTCGCTGCGCCAGCTCGCGAGATTGATCCACCAGCTCGGCACGTGTTTCGATGCCGTAAATGGTTCCCGCAGGCCGTTCGCCGGCGTGCGCCACGTTGAAAAACAGGTCGTACAGGATGAAGCCCAGGTAGGACTTGCCGGCGCCGTGATCGGCCAGCGTGAAGGGTTTGCCGTCGGCGGACACCTCCTCCAGCAGCGGCGCAATGAACTGGTACAGGTGGTAGACCTGCTTGAGCTTGCGCCGCGTGTCCTGGTTGAGCTTGCCCTCGCGCGTCAGGATATGCAGCTCCTTGAGCAGCGCTATCGACTGGCCAGGGCGGAGTTCCGCTATCACCTGCGCGGGCTGGCCGGGGGAGGATGCGGGACGCGCCGGCTGGCCGCCGCGGGGAGTGCTGTTTTTGGGCATGGACCTGAAGTCTAGCGCCGGCGCCAGCCACGGCAGGCGCAGCGTTGATTATTTACATTGCACACAATTTAATTGTGAGCTATAATTCAGCCATGACGAACAAAAGCGATGCCATGCTGAAGCTGGACAACCAGCTCTGTTTCGCGCTGTACTCCACCTCGCTGGCCATGACCAAGCTCTACAAGCCGCTGCTGGATGAGCTGGGCCTGACCTACCCGCAATACCTGGCGATGCTGGTGCTGTGGGAGCAGGACGGCCTGATGGTGTCGGAGATCGGTGAGCGCCTGTATCTCGATTCAGGCACGCTGACACCACTGCTCAAACGCCTGGAGGCCGCCGGCCTGATCGCGCGCATACGGGCGGTCGAGGACGAGCGACGCGTGCACATCACGCTGACCGCGGCCGGCCGCAAGCTCAAAAACCGCGCCGCAAAAATTCCCGGCTGCATCCTGGAAGCCAGCCAGTGTTCGATTCCCGAACTGACCGCCCTGACCCGGCAGATGCAGACCCTGCGCGAGCGGCTGGTCGCATAACGCCTTTTTTGACGCTTTTCAACCCGCCTGCCAGCAGGCACATCCCCAAGGAAATCACCATGACCACACTCGAAAAAGTCCTCTACACCGCCAAAGCCCACACCACCGGCGGCCGCGATGGCAAGTCCAAAACCGATGACGGCCGCCTGGAAGTCACGCTGAGCTCCCCGGGCACCGCCGGCACCGGCACCAACCCTGAACAACTGTTTGCCGCAGGCTACGCTGCCTGTTTCATCGGCGCGATGAAGGCCGTCGGCGGCATGAAGAAGATCGCCGTGCCGGATGACGTCTCCATCGACTCCAGCGTCGACCTGGGCAAGATTCCCGCTGGTTACGGCATCGCCGTGCGCCTGGACGTGACCCTGCCGGGCATGGACCGCGCCGCTGCGCAGGCCCTGATCGACGCGGCTCACCAGGTCTGCCCCTACTCGAACGCCACCCGCGGCAACATCGATGTGACCATCACGCTGGTCTGACCCATAGGCTTGGCGTCTGTCGCCAAAGCGGCCCGCCGGTGTTGAGCCGGCGGGCTTTTTCGCTTATGTTGCGTGCATAAGCCGCCGGGCCGTTCCCAAGGCGACCACCGCAGCCTGAAAGGCGAAGGTTATCCAGATGTCCACCACCACCTTCCTCGTCCGCAAAAACCAGCTGGGCGACACCCGCCTGCAGACCGCCGAGGCGGCCGCGCTGGCCGACGGCCAGATCCGCATTCACGTCGACTCCTTTGCGCTGACCGCCAACAACATCACTTACGCCGCGTTTGGCGATGCGATGAACTACTGGCAGTTTTTTCCGACCGCGGAAGACGGCTGGGGCATCATCCCGGTCTGGGGCTTCGGCACGGTGCTGCAGTCGCTGCACCCGGGCGTGGCGGTCGGCGAAAGAATCTACGGCTACTTCCCGATGGCGTCGGAAGCGGTGCTGAGCCCGGCGCGGCTGGACAGCAGCGGCTTTTACGACGCCGCGCCGCACCGGCGCGAACTGCACCCGGTCTACAACCAGTATTTGCGCTGCAACACCGACCCGTTTTACACGGCGTCCAGCGAAGCGGTCCAGGCGCTGTTGCGGCCACTGTTCATCACCTCCTTCCTGATCGACGATTTCCTGGCCGACAACGACTTTTTCGGCGCGGCCGGCGGCGCCATGCTGCTGTCCAGCGCCTCGAGCAAAACCGCTTACGGCACGGCGTTCCAGCTGGCCCAGCGACCCGGCATCGAGGTGATCGGCCTGACCTCGCCGGCCAACGTGGCCTTCTGCGAAAGCCTGGGTTGTTACAGCCGGGTGTTGACCTATGACCAGCTCGATCAGGTCGCCGCCGACCGCGCCAGCATCTACATCGACTTTGCCGGCAATGCCAAACTGCGCCACGCCATCCACAGCCGGTTCGTGAACCTGGCATACAGCTGCGCCATCGGCGGCACCCACGTCGGCGAACTCGGTGGCGGCAAGGACCTGCCGGGTCCGCGCGCCACACTGTTTTTTGCGCCGGCGCAGATCAAGAAACGCAGCGCCGACTGGGGCAGGGAAGGCCTGGGCCAGCGACTGGTCGAGGCCTGGCAGGCCTTCCGGACACGCGTCGCGCAAGGTCCCACGCCCTGGCTGCAGGTCCAGCGGCATCAGGGCGATGCTGGCGTGGCCGCGGCCTACCAGCAGGTGCTGGCCGGCAAGGGCGACCCGCGCACCGGGCATATCCTGGGATTCTGAAGATCGTCTTGGACTGCTAGCTTTTTTATAGCTGCTCACGCACGCCAGTCAGGGGCTGGCGGCCTTTTTTATTCATAAGCGGAGGCGGGGACCGGAACAACGACAATGGGGCATGATTGACGATTCCCTGACCGACCTGCCCCCGACAGCCATGCCGCCCGAGGCGCTGCACGCCTACGAAAAGCTCACGCCCGACGTGGTGCTGGACGCGCTGGCCAGCGTGGGCCTGCTCGGTGATGGCCGCCTGATGGCGCTGTCGAGTTACGAAAACCGTGTCTACCAGGTGCACCTTGAGACCCCGGCGGGCACCGGCGATGCGGCCGGCGACATCGTGGTCGTCAAGTTCTACCGGCCCGACCGCTGGAGTGACCTGCAGATTGTCGAAGAACACGATTTTGCGGCCGAACTGATGGCGGCCGAGATCCCGGTGGTCGGCGCGCTGGTGATCCAGGGCCGCACCCTGCACCACTTCCAGGGATTCAGCTTCAGTGTCTCGCCGCGCCGCGGCGGCCGCCGGCCCGAACTCGAGGATTTCAGCGTGCTCGAATGGATAGGCCGCTTCCTGGCGCGCATCCACACCGTCGGCAGCGCCCAGCCCTTCAAACACCGGCCGGCGCTGGACCTGCAGACCTTTGGTTTTGCCAGCCGCGACCTGCTGCTGAACGGCAACTATTTGCCGCTGGACATGGCCTCGCGCTGGCTCAAGGCTTTCGAGCAGGCCATGGATGTGGCGCAGGCGGTGTTTGAAAGCGCTGGCGACATCCGCAGCCTGCGCCTGCACGGCGACTGCCACCCCGGCAACATCCTGTGGACACCCGAAGGCCTGCCGGGCGCAGGCCCGCATTTTGTTGATCTCGACGACGCGCGCAGCGGGCCGGCGGTGCAGGACCTGTGGATGCTGCTGTCAGGCGAACGTGCGCAGTGCCTGCGGCAACTCGGCGCGCTGGTCGACGGCTACGAGGAATTCCGCGAATTCGACCGGCGCGAACTGGCCCTGATCGAACCGCTGCGCACGCTGCGCCTGGTGCACTACAGCGCCTGGCTGGCGCAACGCTGGCACGACCCGATCTTCCCGATCAACTTCCCGTGGTTCGGCTCCAGCGACTACTGGAAAGGCCAGGTCGACATGCTCGAGGAGCAGACCGAGGCCATGCAGGAAGCGCCGCTGGTGGCCTGAGCGCCGCGGATTTTTCGTCCGTTCATCCCAGGGCAAACAATCCCCCGGGAGCGGAGCGTGACGCGCAGCGGACGAACGCGGGGCCGGTTACTTGACCGGGTTTTCCAGCGTGCCGATGCCGTCGATCTCGACCCGCACCACGTCGCCGGACTTCAGGTACTTCGGCGGCTTGAAGCCGATGCCGACACCGACCGGCGTTCCGGTCGCAATGATGTCGCCGGGGTACAGCGTGATGCCGGCCGACAGCGTTTCAATCAGCTTCGGGATGCCGAAGATCAGGTCGGTGGTGGAAGCGTTCTGGCGCTCCTCGCCGTTGACATAACAGCGCACACCGGTTTTCGTGCCATCACATTCGTCGGCGCTGACCAGCCAGGGGCCCATCGGGCAGAAGGTGTCGAAGGACTTGCCGAGCAGCCACTGCTTGTGGCGGCTCTGCCAGTCGCGCGCGGTGACGTCGTTGATGATGGTGTAGCCCCAGACATGGGCCATCGCGTCTTTTGCTGCAATGCCTTTGCCGCCGCGGCCAATGATGACCGTCAGTTCGGCTTCGTAGTCGATGGCGTCGGAAGCCGCAGGCATCTCGATGGCAGCGCCGGGGCCAACCACCGACTCGGGCACCTTGGTGAAATAAATCGGGTCCGGCGGGATGTCTTCGCCGGCCTTGGCGCTGCTGTCGAAGCCGCTGCCCGCAAACTCGCGCGCATGTGCGAAATAGTTCTTGCCGACGCAGAAGATGTTGCGACGCGGTTTGGGAATCGGCGCAATGATCTGCACACCGGCCAGGTCCACGGACGCCAGCAGGGCTGGCAGGGCCTCGCCGCGGGCCAGCATCTCGATCACCGGCAAGGCGCCGAGTTCACGCTGCGCAGCCGGCAGGTCGAAGGGCTGGACAGCCCGGAGGTCGGCGGACACCAGGCCGACACCGGGCTGGCCGTTATGGCGGAAGGCAACAATTTTCATGGATGGCTTTCTTGTCTCGTGGCCCGGCTGCGCGCACAGGCCGTTGGGATGGATTAGGGATTGCGATGATCCCTGAAAAATCAGGCGGATGTTAGCATGCAAACCATGGGCAAGGTCGTGCCCTTGCCTCGCGCCAGCCCCCCCAAACAAGGAGACAAAAACATGAAACGCCGATCCGTCCTGCTCGCCAGCCTGCTGCTGTCCAGTGCCACCCTGGTGGCTGCCCAAACTGCCTGGCCGACCCGTGCCATCACCATGATCGTTCCCTTCCCGCCGGGTGGCCTGGCCGACCTGGTGGCGCGCCCGGTGGCCGAAGCCATGTCGCGCGAGCTGGGCCAGCCGGTGGTGATTGAAAACAAGGCCGGCGCCGGCGGCGGCATCGGCATGGGCCTGACCGCCAAGGCCAAGCCCGATGGCTACACCGTGGTGATGGCCCTTTCCTCGCTGACCGTGATTCCCGAGGCCGATGCGGTGCTGGGCCGCACGCCGATGTTTGCACTGAACGACCTGCGGCCGATCGCGCGTTTCACCGCCGACCCGACCGTGCTGGCGGTGCGCGCCGACTCGCCCTGGAAAACCGTGAAGGATTTTGTCGAGGACGCGAAAAAGCGCCCGGGCGCCATCAACTACGGCTCGTCGGGCAACTACGGCACCATGCATGTGCCCATGGAAATCCTGGCGCAAAACGCCGGCATCAAGATGACCCATGTGCCCTTCACCGGCGCCGGTCCGGCCGTGGTGGCCCTGCTGGGCGGGCAGATCGATGCGGTGTCGTCCGGTCCCGCCACCGTGCTGCAGCATGTCAAGGCCGGCAAGATCCGCGTGCTGGGCCATTGGGGCACGGCGCAACTGGGCGCCCTGCCCGATGCACCCAGCCTGAAGGACGCCGGCTACAACGCCGAATACGCCCAATGGTCGGGCCTGTTCATTCCGCGCGACACGCCCGAGCCGGTGGCGCAGCGCCTGCGCGCCGCCGCCAAGGCCGCTGCCCAGGACGCCAAGGTCAAGGAAGTGATCCTCAATGCCGGCAGCCCGGTGCTCTACCAGGACTCGCCGGATTTTGAAAAATACGTGCTGGCCGATTCGCGGCGCATGATAGAGGTCGTCAAACGCATCGGAAAAGTAGAATAAAAAACCGGGCCCTGCGGGCCCCGGTTCACTGGAGACAGCCATGGGTTTCAAACATGTGATCGCGCTGGGCTTGGGGCTCGCCGTTGCGGCACTGGGCGCACCAGTTTTCGCACAGGCCTGGCCGGCCAAGCCGGTCAGGATCATCGTGCCGTTTGCCGCCGGTGGTCCGGCCGACAACTACGCGCGTTTCATGGCGCAACGGCTGCAGGACGCGCTGGGCCAGTCCTTTGTGGTCGACAACCGTCCCGGCGCCGGCTCGGTGATCGGCACCGAAATGGCGGCGAAATCGGCGCCCGACGGCTACACCCTGCTGATGATGTCGAATGCGCACACCGTCAATGAAACGCTGATTCCCAACAAGCCCTTTCAGTTGATGCGCGACTTTGTCGCGGTGGCGCCGGTCAACTATTCGGACCTGGTGCTGGTGGCGCATCCCGGGCTGGCCGCCGGAAACCTCAAGGAACTGCTGCAACAGGCCAAAGCCCGACCCGGCAAGTTCAACTACGCCTCCTCCGGTCCGGGCACGCCCTACCACATGGCTGGTGAGCTGTTCAAAAGCATGGCTGGTGTTTACCTGGTGCACATTCCCTACCGCGGCAGTTCGGGCGCGCGCACCGACGTGATCGGCGGCCAGGTCGACGTGATGTTTGACGCCGTCACCACCATGGCCGAGCAGATCAAGGCCGGCAAGGTCAAGGCGCTGGCCACCACCGGCCGCGTACGCTCGGACGTGTTGCCCGAGGTGCCGACCATGGCCGAAGCCGGCGTGCCTGGCTACGAAGCCACCATCTGGCTGGGGCTGATGGCGCCGCGCGGCACACCCAAGGCCGTGGTCGACAAGCTCAATGAGGCCGTGTCAAAAATCGCCAGCCAGCCCGAGGTCAAACAGCTCTGGTCCAGGCAGGGCGCCACACCGCTGCTGATGACACCCGAGGCCTTTGACAAATACGCGCGCGACGACATCGCCAAATGGTCGCGCGTGATCAAGACCGCCGGCATCAAGGCCGACTGAAAGCTCCACACCCATGTCCATGCCCACACTTCATCTGCTCAGCGGCGGCGCCGCCAAAGGCCTGGTCAGCGCCGTGCAGGACCGTTTTTCGCAGGAGACCGGCATGGCCATCGCCGGCCAGTTCGACGCCGTCGGCAAAATGAAGGACCAGCTGCTGGCCGGCGCCCCCTGCGACGTTGTGATCCTGACCAGTTCGCTGATCACCCAGCTGACTGAAAGCTGCGATGTGGCATCCGGCAGCGCGCGGCCGCTGGGCCTGGTCAAGACCGGCATCGCGGTAAAAGACGGCGCGCCCATCCCGCCGCTGGCCACGGTGGCGCAGCTGCGGCAAGCCCTGCTGGCCGCCGGCGCGATTTATTTTCCCGACCCGGAAAAGGCAACCGCCGGCATCCACTTCATGAAAGTCATGCGCCTGCTCGGCGTCGATACCGAAATGGCCGGGCGTTTGCACCCCCACCCCAACGGCGCGGCGGCCATGCATGCGCTGGCGCAGTCCAGCGAACCCAACGCGATTGGCTGCACGCAAGCCACCGAGATCATTTTTGCAGCGGGTGTGCAACTGGCGGCCAGCCTGCCGCATGAGTTCGAACTCGCGACGGTGTACACGGCTGCGGTCAGCAGCCGCGCAGAACAACCGCGTGCCGCCGCCGCGCTGATCGCGTTGCTCACCAGCGACGAAGCCGCCGGGCTTCGCAGCGCCGGCGGCTTCGAGCCGCTGCCGGAATAAGCCCCGACTTACAACAGCAAGGTATTGACCCGCTTCACATAAGCCGCCGGGTCATCGGGCAAGCCGCCTTCGGCCAGCAGCGCCTGGTCGAACAGGATGTGGGCCAGGTCATCGAAATGCTCGCTGCCTTCGAGCTTTTGCACCAGCGGGTGCTGGGCATTGACTTCCAGGATCGGCTTGACCTCGGGCGCGGCCTGGCCGGCCTGCTTGAGCATGCGGGCCAGCTGGG
>PNNC01000059.1 GCA_013824015.1 Polaromonas sp. | reverse complement strand
CATGGGCACAGGTACTCCGCGTGGCGGCCCGACCGACGCATACCTGCCCTGGCGCGAATGCGCTGACACCCTGTGCAAATTTTAGCAGGGCTTGGGCGCCGGCTGATGCCGCAACGCCGGCCACCACGCCAGCAAGAACGCCGCCTCAGCGCCGCTGCTGCGTAACCCAGTCCGCATACACCCGGACATAGCCGTGCACCGCCGCGTCTGTCGCGGCCTGGTCCAGCGCCAGCCACTGCCAGCGGGCGTGTTGTTCGCCAGCGCCCTGCGGCAATTGCAGATCGCGTTCTTCGGCGGGCGTCAGCGCCAGCCACAGCGGCAGGTTCACATAGTGGGTGGACACCTCGGGGTCAAACGCACTGTCCGGATAGAAGTGGTCCCAGGCGCCCATCGGGACGGCGCGTGCCAGCGCCGATGCGGGCAGGCCCAGCTCGTCCTGCGCCACGCGCAGTCGGGCATCGGCCAGCGGCTCGTTCTTGCGTATCCGGCCGCCCGGCGTGAACCACCAGCCGCGCGCCGGTGCGTTGTTGCGCAGGCCCAGCAAGAGCTGGCCGTCGCTGTTGGTGACCACCAGGTCGATGGAGACCAGTGGCAAGGCCGCACAGGCTGCGGCAAATTCGGCAATCGGCAGAGGTGGCAGGCTCATCGGTCGTTTTCGCTTCAGGCTTATTTTCGACAGGGGCGCCGGCCCTCAGCGCGGCGGCGGCACCGGGTCACCCCACATGCGGCGCCACAACCAGGGCAGCGCGGTGGCGACATCGGGCCGCGCGCTCCTGAGCACCGGCACCTGGCTGTTGGCTGCGCGCTGCTGCGCCGTGCCCAGATCGAAGTGGAAGGTATAGGTCGGCTCCTGGCCCATGCGCAGATCGGTCACGAACAGGCGGCCGCCACTTTCGGAGACACGGTAAAAGCCATGGCTGAAGGCGGCGATGCGCGCAAGGTAGGGCTCCTTCGCGTGTTGCGTGGCCAGCGCTGCGCCGCGGTCGTAGGCGGTCCAGATGATGCGCGGCGAGGCGTCAAGCAGCGAGTAGTGGCCTTCGAGGTACTGCGTCGGCGTCATGACCACCAGCCGCCACAGCAACGTGTTGAAAGGCGCGGGCGTGACCAGCAATCGCGTGGAATTGATGCCGTCCGCCTGCAGCGAGGCGCGCGCCACCTGCGTGGCCTGCTGCTGCGCGACCACGCTCCAGACCAGGTACAGGCTGCTCAGGACCAGCCCGGCAGCGTTCCAGCGCAGGCCGCGCATGCTCTTGAGCCGCAGCGCCGCGACCACGCCGATAATCAGCGGCACGGTGTACAGCGGGTCGATAATAAAAACGCTGCCCACGCCATACGGGTAGTCGGTGAAGGGCAGCAGCAGCTGTGTGCCATACACCGTCATCGCGTCGAGCAGCGGATGCGTGACCAGCACCAGCCAGAGCGCCAGCCACCAGCGTCTGAACAGCGCCACCTCGCCGTGGATGCGTGAGACGATCCCCGCCAGCACGGGTGCGGCCAGCGTCAGCCAGAACAGCGCATGGCTTTCGGCGCGGTGCAGCGTCATGTTGAGCACCGCGTTGCCGTGGTCGATGAAGGCGTCGAGGTCGGGCAGCGTGCCGCCGACAGCGCCCCAGAGGGCGGCTTTCCACACCGCGGTACGCCGGCCCATCACGGCCACGCCGACGGCCGAACCGAGTGCGATCTGAGTCAGTGAATCCATGGCGGGCAGCTTAACTGAGGGAAAGCCGGGCCGCCGTCGCAGGGACATTGGACGCAAAGACATGCGCGGTTTAAAGCAAAATCGGGCGTCAGCCCATGCCAGTCAGGCGCCAGCAGCTATCAAAACAGGAGCAAAGAAATGCCGGGAGCTCAGGCCGGGCGCGCGCGTTTGGCCAGGGTTTCCATCGCCGCCAGCCGCAGCACCCGCAAGGTGTCCACCTGCTCTGCGGAAACTTCTTTCACACGCGTGTCATAAATACACAGCGTGCCGACGGTGTGTCCGTCAAAACCCAGGCGCGCGGAAGCGTAGAAGCGGATGAAAGGCACACCGATGACCATCGGGTGATCGGCAAACCGCGGGTCGGCCAGCGTGTCGGGGATCACCAGCAGGTCGTCATCGCAGTGGAAGAAGATTTCGCAGAACGAGGTGTCGGCCGGCGATTCGGCCAGCGACACGCCGATGCAGGACTTGAACCAGTCGCGGTCCGCGTCCAGCAGGTTGACCATGGCAATCGGCACGTCAAAGGCCTTGGCCAGCGTGCGGGACAGGTCGTCGTAGACCACCTCGGCCGCGGTGTCGAGCAGCGCGAGGCGGCGCAGCGTCTCGAGGCGTTCATGGTCGTGGCGCATGGACGGCGCGCCGGTGGGCCCGGTGACCTTCACTCGGCCAATCGGGCTGCTGCCTGTTTCTTGCTCATGCCGCGCAAGGCCGCAATCGCCGCGAACTGGCTGGCGCGCGGACGTGTCTTGCCATTTTCCCACTTGTAGACCGACTGGTCAGAGACACCGAGCAGCTTGCCGGCCTCGGCGGCCGACAGGCCCAGGCGTTTTCTCTGCGCCATCAGGCCGCTGGCACTGAAACGGAAGCTGCCGGCAGCCGGGCCGGCATCGGGCGCGGCGGTTTGGCCGCCGCCCTGTTTGCCCAGGCGTTTGACCATCTGCTCGAGCGCGGCAATGCGGCGCTTGAGGGCGGCAATGTCCGAGCGATGGCTGGCCGAGGACTTTTTCAGGGGCTGCGTGTCGGCGCGCACTTCCTTGCGGGCGACACGCGCGATTTCTTCTTTTAAAACACTTGCGATGTTGGGCATGGGCCTTTGTTCCAGTAAAAAGTGCACCTATCTTAAGGTGTCGCCTGCCTCTTCCTGATTCACGGGCTTCGCGAGACGGGGTCCGGCCATCGCCCTGCCCGCTCGAACACGCCTCTGGCCAGAGCATACAGCGCCCAAAGCAGCAACAGCGGAATCACCAGCGTCTGCAGCAAAAACACCACGATCAGCCGGATGATGTGTTCAGTGGCCTGTTCGGCCGCCTGCTTGAGCTCCTCAAAGCGGGCCCTCACATCGGTGTTCTCCGTCAGCCAGCCTTTCATCCGGTCCAGCATGCCCTGGCTTTGCGCGACCGGCGGCGGCGCCAGCTTCGCGGCCTGCGTCGACGTGCTGTGGATGCCCTGCTGGCTGGCCTGGTAGTCGGCGGCAAGGAATTTCTGCCACAACAGGTCGCTGCCCAGGGTCACCACCGGAATCGCAAAACGCAGCATCAGCATGATGACCAGCGCACGCGACAGCCAGGCGGGCACGGCCTGTTGCCGCAGGTAAAGCCAGGCCCAGCCCAGCGCCACGGCGCTCAGCACCAGCGAGACGGCCCACCAGCCCCCCATCGCCATCAGCGCCTTCTGCACGCCAAAAGCCACACTGGCCGCCAGCATCAGCGTCGAGAATTTTTCCACCAGATCGTTGACCGGATCGAGCAACTGGCCGGGCGTCAGCGTGACACCGACCCCCAGCGGCTGCACCGACAGCTCGGTGCCCTGCGCCACCGAAATCACCGCGTTCAGTGCGCGCGCCGAAGCAAAACTGATCAGCGCACGTTTCAGGCCGGCGTCCACCTGCCCGGCCGCCGGTGCGTCCAGCGGACCCAGCCAGGCACAGGCCACGGCGGCCAGCATGAACAGGGCCAGGGCATATCGGCGAATGCGGGGCATGGTGGGTCCTTGGAAAAATCATCAACGCAGGCAGGTGTGCGCACGGGCCGGGAGTCCGACAGGCTCCCGAGACCAGCATACCGCGCCGCGGCCGCCGCTACAATCGCGCTGCCTGACGCAGCCCGCAGCAGGCGCTGTTGCCACTCCGGGAGCTTCCAGCCATGACTGCCCTCAAAACCCTGCTCGTGTTGTCCACCGCCGGCCTGATGCTGGCCTGCAACAGCATCGGCAATGCGCCGGTGGCCAGTGACAGCACGGTCAGCGGCAACATCGCCAAACAGCTCGCGGGCGACGTGCCGCTGCCGCAGGGCGCGGTCATCAGGCAGCAGGACACCCTGGTGATGGGCGCCGGCGCGAGCTGGACCGGGCGCCTGAGTCTGACGGTTTCGGGCGAGCCGCAGACGGTGTTTGCGTATTTCCGCGACAGCATGCCGGGCGCTGGCTGGACACTGACCTCGAGTTCATTTTCCAGATTGAGCCTGCTGACCTTCACCAAGGCCGAGCGCATGGCCACGGTGCAGATGCAGGGCAGCAACTTCGGCGGCAACGAGGTGCTGATCACGGTGGCGCCGGCCGTGCGCGCGGCCGCGCCCGGCGCCCGACCCTGAGCAAGCGCTGAACAGGCGCCTCAGGCGCGGTCGCTGTCCCTACGGGCCGGTGTGCCTGGCAGCGCACTGGCCAGCACCTTGTCGATGCGTTTGCCGTCGAGATCGAGCACCTCGAAGTCCCAGCCAGCGGCCTCGACTTTTTCACCCACGGCCAGCAGCCGGCCCGAGACGCTTTGCAGCAAGCCGGCGACGGTGTTGTAGCGCCCCTTGTCCTCGTCGGGCAGCTCGCGGATCTCGAGCCGGGCTTTCAATTCAGACACCGGCATCACGCCGTCGATCAGCCAGCTGCCGTCGGCGCGGCGCGTGGCCCAGGCGTCCACCTGCGCGCCGGGCTGCAGCTCGCCGGTGATGGCTTCGAGCATGTCCATCGGGGTCATCATGCCCTGCACCACGCCGTATTCATCGACCACAAACACGATGCGGGTGGACTGCTTGCGGAACTGCTCGAGCAGCTCCATGCCGGTCAGGGTTTCGGGCACAAACACCGCCGGGATGGCATAGGCGGCGATGCGGTCGTCCATGGTCGGCGTGGTGCCGGTGCTGGTGCTTTCACCGGCCGGGTGGATCTGGCCACGCAGCACCAGCAGCTTGGCCACGTTGACCACGCCCACCACATCGTCGAGGCTGCCGCGGCACACCGGGTACCAGGAGTGGCCGGTGGCGCCGGCCTTGGCAATGGCCTGCGCCACGGTGTCGCCGGCGTCTATCCACTGGATCTCGGACCGCGGCAGCATCAGCGAGGTCAGCAGGCGGTCGTCGAGCAGGAACACGTTTTGCACCATCTGGTGTTCATGCTCCTCGATCAGCCCGGCATCCAGCCCTTCCTCGAGGCTGGCCGCAATTTCCTCGTCGGTCACGGTGCGCTCGCCGGCGTTGTCCACGCGCAGCAGCTTGAGCACGGCGTGGGTGCTGAAGGACAGCAGGCGCACAAAAGGCTTGGCGCCGGTGGCCACCCACATCATCGGGCGCGACACCAGGCGCGCGACGGTTTCCGGATAGAGCTGGCCGATGCGTTTGGGCACCAGCTCGCCAAACACGATGGTGATGAAGGTGATGACGGTCACCACCAGCGCGGTGGCTGAAATGTCGGCGGCACGCACCGAGGCGCCGAAGGACTGGATCCAGGCCGACAGGTCGTCGCTGAAGGCCGCCTCGCCAATGATGCCGTTGAGCATGCCGATGGAGGTGATGCCGACCTGCACCGAGGACAGAAACTGCGTCGGGTTGTCCAGCAGCGTCAGCGCCGCCGTCGCGCCCTTGTCGCCCGATTCGGCCATGGCGTTGAGCCGGGCCTTGCGGCTGGAGGCCAGCGCCAGCTCCGACATGGCGAAGACGCCGTTGAGCAGCGTCAGAAACGCGATGAGGATGAAATCCATGGATCCGAAGGCAGAATGAACACATGGCACTTTACATGATCGGCGACCTCCAGGGTTGCCATGACCCCTTGACGCGCTTGCTGCACAAGCTGGATTTTTCGCCCAGCCGTGACACGCTTTACCTGCTCGGCGACCTGGTCAACCGCGGCCCGGACTCGCTGGCGGTGCTGCGTTGCCTGCAGAAACTCGGTGACGCGGCGCAATGCCTGCTCGGCAACCACGACCTGAACCTGCTGGGCATCCGCCACGGGCTGCGCAAGCCGCACCGCGGCGACACGGTGCAGCAGGTGCTGGACGCGCCCGATGGCGAGGCGCTGCTGGACTGGCTGCGGCACCGCCGCATGGCGATCTTCGAACATGGCTGGCTGATGGTGCATGCCGGGGTGTTGCCGGCGTGGAGCGTGGGTCAGACGCTGGCGCTGGCCGGCGAGGTCGAGCGCGCGCTGCGCGGGCCGGACATCGCCGGCTTCCTGGCCGGCATGTATGGCAACACGCCGGACCGCTGGGACGACCGCCTGCAGGGCGCGGAGCGCCTGCGCGTGGTTGTCAATGCGCTGACCCGGATGCGGTTTTGCAGCGCCGACGGCGCGATGGAATTTGCCAGCACCGGCGGCACCCAAACGGCCCTGCCGGGCTACCTGCCGTGGTTTGAGGTGCCGGGACGTGTGACGGCGGACACGCCCGTGGCTTTTGGTCACTGGTCCACGCTGGGCGCCGACACCGCCGCTGCCGGTGGCGGCCTGCTGTCCAACAGCCTGCCGCTGGACACCGGCTGTGTCTGGGGCGGGTGCCTGACCGCCGCGCGCCTGGGCAAGCTGCCTGGCGCCTTCGAGCGGGTGACCGTGCGCTGTGAGCAGGCCCAGGCGCCAGCCTGAAGTTCCAGGCCATACAGGCCACCAGCCCATGTCAGTCAAGGGCAGGCAGCTATAGAATCAATAGCGCCGCGGGGTCGGCTGCGGCAGCGGCGGCGGCGCCTGCGTTGCCCCCGCCGGGGCCTCAGCTTCGGCCTTGCGGGCAGCCTTCAGGGCCGCTTCGTCCGCCAGGCTGCGCGCCACGCTGGCCGACAGCAGCAGCACCGCCGATGAAAAATAAATCCACATCAGCAGCACCACCAGCGAACCGGCCGCGCCATAGGCCGACACCACCGCTGCGGTGGACAGGTACAGCGCCATCAGATACTTGCCCAGCGAAAACAGGATGCCGCCCACGGTGCCGCCCAGCACCAGGTAACGCATCGGTGGCTTGGGCCCGGCGCTCATGCGCATCAGCGCCACAAACAGCGCCGCGCAAAACGCCATCGACACCGCCTCGTTGACCGCCAGCGCCACCCGTTCCAGCGGCAGGTAAGCGCCGGCCCAGCCGGTCAGAAACGTCAGCAGCGCCGAAATCGCCAGCGAGGTCAGCAGCAGGAAACCAAACGCCAGGATGTAGGCAATGCCGCGCAGGCGCAGCGAGGCGCTGTACCACCACTTCTGCCGCGGCAGCTCGCCGGTGTCGCGCCGCCACAGGCGCTCGAAAGCATCCTGCAACTCGGCAAACACGCCGGTGGCGCCGGACAGCAGCAGACCAAAGGCGATCAGCGAGGCCAGCAGGCCGTCGGAAGGTTTTTGCGCACTGGCCAGCGCCTGTTGCACCAGTTGCGCGCCCTGCTCACCAATCACGTCGGCAATCTGGCTCACCAGGCTGGCTTCGATGTAGCTGCGGTCCAGCCACCAGCCGAGCACGGCCACCAGCAGCACCAGCAGCGGCGCCAGGCTCAGGATGCCGTAGAAGGACATGGCCGCGCTCATGCGCAGGCCGTCGGCGTCTATCCACAGCTGCACCGCACGCCGGATCGGGCGCAGGGGTTCGAGAAACAGTTTCAGCGGGGAGGCCGGCAGCTTGCCGGCGGGCGGGAGCGACATGCGCCCAGTCTACCGGGCGACCTGCAACAAGGGCATCGGACGCCCCCGCGCGGGCAGGTAGGCTGCAGCCGATACCGGCCGGCGCGCCGGCATCAGCCGGCGGTCTTGAACAGCGCGGCGACTTTTTTCTTGGGCTTGATGTTGGCCGACACGCTGCTGCGCGAGGCGTTGCCTTTGGCAGCTTCTTCCCAGGCCGGCTGGGCCTCGGCCGGCAGCGTCGATTCATAGGGCTTGTCGAAGAAGGGATCGCGCTGGGCCGGCGCACGCGGTGCGTATTCGCGGCGCTCACGCGGCTCGCGGCGTTCGCGCGGCGCGGACGAATCGGCCTCGCGCGGCGCCTGGTCGCCGGTGTCGCGGTACATGCGGCGGCCGTCGTTGATGCGGCCCTGCTCCTTGATGCGCGGCTGGTCTTCCTCGAACTCCATGGGCTCGAGTTCGATTTTGGTCTTGATCAGTTTTTCGATGTCGGTCACCAGGCGCTGGTCGCTGGCCGCGGCAAAACTCACCGCCAGGCCGGAGGCGCCGGCGCGGCCGGTGCGGCCAATGCGGTGCACATAGTCTTCGGCGTTGAAAGGCACGTCGAAGTTGAACACCGCCGGCACGTCCTTGATGTCCAGGCCGCGCGCGGCGACGTCGGTGCAGACCAGCAGGTCCACTTCGCCCTTCTTGAAGGCGTCCAGCGCCTTCAGGCGCTCGTCCTGGCTCTTGTCGCCGTGCAGCGCGGTGGTTTTCAGGCCCTCGCGCTCCAGCGAGCGCGCCAGCCGGGCGCAGCCGAGCTTGCTGTTGACAAACACAAAGGCCTGCTTGATGCCGCGGGCCTTCAGGATCTGGTGCAGTGCGCGGCGCTTGTCATCGGCGCCGACGCTGTAGAAATGCTGCTCGACGGTGGATGCGGTGGCATTGGAGCGCGCCACCTCGATGGTCACCGGGTCCTGCAGGAAGCTGGACGCCAGGCGTTTGATCTCGGGCGAGAAGGTGGCCGAGAACAGCAAGGTGATGCGCTGCTTGGGCAGGTAACTCAGGATGCGCTGCAGGTCCGGCAAAAAGCCGATGTCCAGCATGCGGTCGGCCTCGTCGAGCACCACGTACTCGACCTGGTTGAGCA
>PNNC01000015.1 GCA_013824015.1 Polaromonas sp. | reverse complement strand
CAGCGAAGCGGAGGGACCCAGACCATCGGGTCGCCTTCTCTTTGCTTACTTTCTCTTGGCGAAGCAAGAGAAAGTGAGTCGCCCGCCGGGGCGAGACCCGGCTTGTCGGCATACCCCACAGCATGAGTCAACAAACATGGATCCCGGATGACAGCCAGGGTCGTCACCTCTGCCCCACAGACTGGCTGAATTATTGCTAGTCTGTCCCCATGGCCCCGACCACCACCAAAACCGCCTCCGACCCCCAATGGCGGGCGCAGGAACTGCTGCTGATGAGCGAGGTGATGCGCCTGGTCGGCAAAAGCCTGGCGCCTGAAATCGTTCTGCGCGAGATGCTGCACCTGATGTCCGAGCTGCTGGGCCTGAACCGCGGCCGCATTGTGCTGGCCGATTTTGTCGGCGACATCGCTCTGCAGGGGCTGGCCGACCGCAAGCCGGCGGAGCGCGCAGCAGCCGCGCCGGCGCCGGCCTCGGCCATTCGTTACGCCTACGGGCTGACGAAGACGGAAATGGCGCGCGGTCGCTACGGACCCGGCGAAGGCATCACCGGCCGGGTGCTGGCCACGGCCCAGCCCATCATCGTGCAGGACATCGATGCCGAGCCGCAGTTCCTGGCGCGCGCCGTCGCCCGCGCGCAGCTGCCGCCCGATACCGTCGCCTTCATCGCGCTGCCGATCGAGGTCAACCGCGAAGTCATCGGCGTGCTGGCCTGCCACCGCATCCGCAGCCGTGACCGGCAGCTCGCCGACGATGTCGCGGTGCTGAAGATCCTCGCCACGCTGGCCGGGCAACTGCTGCAGCTGCAGGCGCTGGTCGCCGACAAAACCCGGGCGCTGGAGGCGCGCAACCAGCTGCTGAGCCGGGCGCTGGAAACCGCGGCCGCGCGTTACGGCATCATCGGCACCTCGCCGGCGCTGCTGCAGGCGCTCAGCGAACTCGAACGTGTCTCCGAGGCCACGGCCAGTGTGCTGCTGCTGGGCGAATCGGGCACCGGCAAGGAGCTGTTCGCGCGCGCCGTGCATTTGTCGAGCCAGCGCCGCGACCAGCCCTTCATCAAGGTCAACTGCGCGGCGATCCCGGACACGCTGTTCGAATCCGAGCTGTTTGGTTATGAGCGCGGCGCCTTCACCGGCGCGCAGACGGCACGCGCCGGCTGGTTCGAGCAGGCCGACCGCGGCACGATCTTCCTCGACGAGATCGGCGAGATGCCGCTGGCCATGCAGACCAAGCTGCTGCGCACGCTGCAGGAGGGCACCATCGTGCGCCTGGGCGGCAAGCGCGAAGTCCGGGTCGCGGTGCGCGTGGTGGCGGCGACCAACCGCGACCTCGCGCAGGATGTGCTGGCGGGGACCTTCCGGCGCGACCTGTTTTACCGGCTCAATGTGATTCCGATCCGGCTGCCTTCGCTGCGCGAACGCCGGCAGGACATACGCGCGCTGGCGCTGCATTTCCTGAGCCGCACCAACCAGGCGAACCAGCGCAATGTCAGCCTGGCGCCGGCGGCGCTGGCCAGGCTGGAGCAGCATGCCTGGCCCGGCAACATCCGCGAGCTCGGCAACGTGATCGAGCGGCTGGTGCTGCTGACCGACAGTGCCATGGTGTCGGGCGACGAGCTGGAGCGCTTCCTGCCCCAGGCGCAGGACCCTGACACGCCGCCACCGGCTGCAGCACTGCACCCGGCGCCCCCGGCCCCGGCCCGGCCGCTGGTGCGCGACTACCAGGCCGCGCAGTCGCACCCGGCCGCGCAACTCCAGCAGGCGCTGAAGGACCACGGCGGCAACCAGTCGCGCGCGGCGCAGTCGCTGGGGCTGACAGTGCGCCAGTTCAGCTACCGGCTGAAAAAAATGGGCTTGCACAATGTCGACACTCTGTAGACATTGCGTCGGGTCGCGCGCCGGCAGCCCATCTGCAACGCTATGAAATTTATAGCTGCCAGCCCATATCTGACATGGTCCAACCGGGTTTTTGACATCTAATTTCCAGGCAGACGGGCACTGGCACGCCGGTTGCAATGAAGTCACGACGGCATGTGCCGTGACCTCATCTGGAGATTGCCATGACCACCGACAGCGTTCTTGTTTCCCCTGAACAACTTTCAGCCATGATGGGCGCCGAGCCGGTGGTCATCATCGACACGCGCGATGCCAACACCTATGCGGCTGGCCACCTGCCCGGCGCCGTCAACATGCGCGAGATCTTCACTTTTCTGGCGACGTCCACGGCGGAAGGCCTGAACGCGCTGAAATCGACGTTTGCCGAACACTTCGGCCTGGTGGGCCTGTCGGGCAAGGAAACCGCCGTGTTTTACGAGGACGCACTGAACAGCGGTTATGGCCAGTCCTGCCGCGGTTATTACCTGCTGACCTGGCTGGGCTACCCGAAGATCAAGGTGCTCAACGGCGGCTTTTCCGCCTGGAAAGCCGCCAGCCTGCCGGTCAGCACCGAAGCGGCCACGCCTGTGCCCGCCACCTTCCCGGCCGACCTGGCGATGAGCGATGTGATGCTGACCAAGGACGATGTCGCCGCGGCGCTGGGCAGCGATGTGGCGCTGCTGGACGTCCGCGACATCGACGAATGGACCGGTGAAAGCTCCTCGCCCTACGGCAAGGACTTTGCGCCGCGCAAGGGCCGGCTGCCCGGCGCCAAATGGATAGAGTGGTACCGCTTCATGAAACCCTCGGCCCAGGGCCCGGTGTTCAAGTCGCCGCTGGAAGTGCAGGCCGAATGCGCGACCGCCGGCATTGCTACCGACGACACCGTCTATCTCTACTGCTTCAAGGGCGCACGTGCGTCCAACACCTTTCTCGCGCTGAAACAGGCCGGCTTTTCGGACGTGCGCATGTACTTCGGTTCCTGGAACGAGTGGTCGCGCGACGATTCACTGCCGATCGAGACCGACGCGCCGCTGATGAAGACCCCACGGCCCTCGCTGGCCCTGGCTGCCTGAGCGGCAGAACCTGCCCCCCCTTTTTCACCTGATCAGGAGACTTTCCCATGTCCGTGGACACCATCATCGACCCCGCCACCAGCAGCACCGTGAAGGCGTACCTCAAGCCCATCGACGGCGAAGGTCTGGCGGCCTTTGCCGCCAAGGGCCGCGCCAACCCGGCCTCGCGCGGCACCAACAAGGTCCACACCGTGATGCAGGGCATGTACCGCTCGCTCAGTTATGTCGGCGACCATGCGCCCGTCGTGGTGGATGAGCCGCTGCACCTGTTCGGCGAAAACACCGCGCCGGCGCCCGGCGAGATCGTGCTGTCGGGTCTGGGCGGTTGCCTGGCGGTTGGCATCACGGCCGTCGCGACCTGGAAACAGGTGAAGTTGTCGAAGCTGGAAATCTTCATGGAGGGCGACATCGGCAACCCGGCGGCCTGGGGCGCCGGCGGCGCCATCAAGGAGGCGCCGGAGATGGGCTTCCAGGCGATCCGCGTGAAGGTGGTGATCGAGGGCGATGCAAGCCGCGAGGTGCTCGACGAGATCGTGCAGCACGCGAACTTCTATTCACCGGTGGCCAACAGCATGCGCAACCCGATTCCGTTTGAAATTGCGTTGGCCTGACACCTGTTCTGAACACAGGAACCGTTCGGGCTGCGCCTGTCGAAGGCCCTATTTCCGATCATCCTGAGCCCGTCGAAGGACGGGCTCAGGGCGAACGGTCTTCAAACAATCACCGGGAGTTGTAATGGAAGTCCTTGAACGTGCAGCGACACCGCCCGGCCTCTGGCCAGCCGGTGAAACGCTCTCCGGCGACGCGCTGATCGCCGCTGTGCGCGCGCTGGCCGACGGCCCGCTGGCCGAACTTGCCGACGACATCGACCGCCGCGGCATCTACCCCAAGTCCATCCTGCAACGCCTTGGCGAACTCGGCGCGCTGAGGGCGCACCTCGCCGACGGCGATACGCCGGCCGACTATGGCCTGGCGATTCGCGCCATGACCGAGGTGTCCCGCGTCTGCGGTGCCACCGGCTTCATGGTCTGGTGCCATGCGGTATGCGGCGTCTACATGGAACAGTCCGGCAATCCGGCGCTGATGGGCGAGCGGCTCGTGCGGCACGGCGCTGGTCAGACCCTGGGCGCCACCGGCATGTCCAACCCCATGAAAACCTTTGCCGGCATCGAAACCTTTTTGCTGCATGCGCGCAAGGTGGAGAGTGGCTACCGCGTCAGCGGCACGCTGCCCTGGGTCAGCAACCTCGGCCCGGACCACTACTTCGGCGCCGTCGCCGACGTGGAAGGCAGTACGCAGGAGATCATGTTCCTGGTGCACTGCAACGCGCCCGGCGTCGAGTTGCGCAACTGCCCGTCGTTTTCAGCCATGGAGGGCACCAACACCTGGGCGGTGCGCCTGACCGACTATGCTGTCGGCGCGCAGGACCTGGTTGCCGACCCGGTGCGACCCTTTATCGGCCGCATCCGCGCGGCCTTCATCCTGCTGCAGACCGGCATGGGGCTGGGTGTGGCGCAGGGCGCCATCGACTCGATGTGGAAGGTCGAGCGCCAGCTTGGCCATGTCAACGAATTTCTCGACGACCGCCCCGATACGCTGCAGGACGAACTCGATGCGCTGACGGCACGCATCATGGCACTGGCCCAAACGCCGTTTGGCAGCGAGCGCGAGTTTTTGATCGATGTGCTGGATTCGCGCGCCCATGCGTCGGAGCTGGCGCTGCGCGCCGCACAGTCGGCGCTGCTACATCAGGGCGCGCGTGGCTACCTGATGACATCGGACGTGCAGCGGCGCGTGCGCGAGTCGCACTTTGTGGCCATCGTCACGCCCGCCATCAAGCACCTGCGCAAGGAAATCGCGCGCCTGTCGGCCGAGGAGCAGCCGGCATGATCCTGCCACCGCAAGACCGGCCTGCAAGCAGCACAACGGATGCCTCTGGCCTGCCCTGGGCGCTGTTCATCTGCCGCGCTTGCGGGCTGATCTACGACGAGGCCAAAGGAGATGCCGACAGCGGCCTGGCCGCCGGCACCCGCTTTGCCGACATTCCCGAGGACTGGGCCTGTCCGCTGTGCGGTGTGGGCAAGGCCGATTTCGAGCCTTATGTGGCCGAACAGGCGGTGCGGCAGGCGCGCCGCCCGGGCCCTGCGGCGACACGGGCCGGTGCCGCGCGGCGCAGCGCCGGGACGGTCATCGTTGGCGCAGGCCGTGCCGGCTGGCAGATGGCGCAGGCGCTGCGCGAGCGCGATGCCGACATGCCGATCACGCTGGTCACGGCCTGCAACGGCGACATCTACGACAAGCCCATGCTGTCCGTGGCGATGGCGCGCGGCATGGCCACCCACACCCTGTCCCGCGAGAGCGGCGCACAGGCCGCGCAACGCCTGGCGGTGCGCCTGCTGGCGCATACCCAGGCCGTCAGCATCACGCCCGGCAGCCGGCAACTCCGCACCAGCCGGGGCACCCTGCGCTACCAGCAACTGGTGCTGGCGCATGGCGCACAGGCGCGCCGCCTGCCGCAGTTGCCGCCAGCACTGTGCTGGCACATCAACCACCTGCAGGCGTACACGCAGTTCCGCGCGGCCTTGGGTGACCAGGCCCAACACATCGCCATCGTTGGTGCCGGGCTGATCGGCTCGGAGCTGGCCAACGACCTGGCGCTGGCGGGCCACCAGCTCACGCTGCTGGACACGCAGTCCAGGCCGCTGGCCGCCTGTCTGTCCGAAACCCAATCGCAGCAGTTGCTCGATGCCTGGCGTGAGCTGCGGCTGCATTTTGTCGGCGGCGTCGAGATCAACAGCGTGACGCAGCTTGCCGGCGACGGCCTGCGCGGCAAACAGATCGACACCGTCTGCGGTCAGCGGTTCAGCGTGGATCACGTGATTGTTGCGGCAGGACTCGAAACGCCGAACCGCCTGGCCCGCAGCGCGGGTCTGGCCTGGGATCGCGGCATTGCCGTGCAGGCTGGGACGCTGGCCACCAGTGTGGACGGCATCCACGCGCTGGGCGACTGCATTTCCGTCGACGGCACGGTCAGCCGCTTTATCGAACCGATCACCCGGCAGGCACACACCCTGGCAGCAGGCATTCTCGGCCAGCAAGCCGCGCCCTATGTGGCGGCGCCGGTGCCGCTGCGTGTGAAGACCGGCTCGCTGCCGTTCACGCTGCCAGCGGTCCCTCAACCCGGCTTTTGCAGGGAGGGGGCCGGCAGCCGCTGAACCAGCACGCCGCCCGGGGCAGGCGAGCTGCTGGAAGCCCGTGCGATGGTCAGGATGATGGACCGGTTCCCCACCCTCACCCGGAGCTGCAGGGGCAAGGCGCCGGGCGGCGGGGAAAGCGCGACGAAGGTCTGCGTGGCGGCGTCATAACGCAGCCAGTCCGGAAGGGGCCGCCCGCCAATGGTCGTCACGTCCACCGGCGCATCCGCGGCACGGATCAGCGCCGCCAGGCTGGACGGCAGCCCAAACTGGAATCCGGTCACCGAGCTCGCCACCGTCACCGACACCAGACCGGGCGCCTGGTCGGTCGCTTCGCGGACCGTGGTCACCGAGAGACAGCCCGATCCCGCGCCTTCGACGCAAGCCCCCGCGGCCGTCGGCGCCTGCTCCAGCAGCGCATTGGCATCGGCCACAGTCAGGCCGACGGGGGTGACGCGGGCTACCTGGGGCGGCGGCGCAGGCGGCAGCAAGGCGCCGGCAAAACTGGAGAGATCGTTGATGGCCGCCCGCGTGGTGGCGGTCTTGTCCACCAGGATGTAGTTGTCAGCCGCCGCGCCGCCCAGGGCAAGGTCGCTGATCAGCACCAGCTTGTTGGAACCCACAAAAGGCGTGTCGAAGTTGCCGATACCCGAAACCGTCAGCACGTCGCCCGCAACAATCCCGTTGTAAACGGCGCCGCCCGTGTTCAGGGTGGCGCTGGTGTTGCCATCGACCGTTTTGTTGTTGGCCGTGATGCCGCCCACGCTGCTGATGGACGCCTTGTCGATCCGCAGGGCGCCGTGGCTCAGCACCAGCGTGTAGTTCTCGTTGTTGGTGGCGCCGGAGGTGATGGCGATGCCGCTCTGGGCCACCGGTGTGTTGAAAACCGCCGCGCTGCTGCGGGTCACGCCCACGCTGGCCGCGGTGTCGCCATCGATGTAACCACTGGAGTTGCCGGTGAACACCGGATTGGCCTGTCCATAAACCTTGCTGGCGTTGTCGCTGGTGATCGTCAGCGTGGGCGCGACGCGGTACAAAAACATGTTGGCGCTGCCACCCGGCGTGAAGCTCGCGGCGGTGTTGTAGCGCTTGCTGAACCCCGTGACGATTTCGTTGGTGGTCCCCGGATCGCCGGTGTAGACCAGGTAACGCCCGTTGGCTGTGGCGATGGCGCCTGCGCCGGCGTTGTTGACGAACTTGCCGCCGGTGACCACGCCAGCCGCGTTGGAGCTGCCGGCCTTGAGCACCACGGCATCGCCCGCAGCGGCGGATTTGACCACTGCATTGAGCGTGAGGTCCGATGACGCGCCGGTGGTTTCGATTCTGGCGGCGCCGGTGTTGTCGACGCCCACGACACCGGCCACGGTTCCCACCGCGAGCGCACTGGCCTGGCTGTAATCGATGCTGCCGGTGTTGGCCGCCAGTGTCGTGACTGCATTGCCTGCGTTTCGCAGGGTGTAGGCCCCGCCGGCGCCCTTGAGTGCCAGGCCGGTCGCGTTGATCGCAGCCGACTGCGTCACGCTCCCGCCGGCAGACAAGGTGGCATTGCCTGTCGTCGCCAGGGCTGCCACATCGAAGCCGTTGGTATCGGTGTACTGGATGGCGCCTGCGGCGTTGCCGGTGTCTCCGGCATCGCGCGACTGCAGGTGAACCGCAGCGGCGTTGTTGCCGGTATTGGTCAGGGTTACGGTCGCGGTGCCCGCCGACAGTGTCTTGACCTTCAGGGTGCCGGCCGCGATGTTGCCGGTGCCTGCGGTCTGGGTCACATTGCCGGTGGTCGTGACGTCCAGCGTTCCGGCCACGCTGGAGCCGCTGCCGGCTGCGCCGAAGTTGATCGCCGCGGTACTGCGCACAAAGGCATTGCCGTTGTTGGTGGTGTTGACATTGAGGTTGGTGGCGGCAGCCACGTCAATGCCATTGGTGCCGTCGCTGCCGATCTGGCCGTTGGCATAAAGCGTCAGGTTGGCTGCCGTGATGGCGTTGCTGCCGGTATCGGTGATGGACCCGGCATTGAGCGTGAGGGCTTCGCCGGCCATGCTGATGGGGCTGCCGATGGTCATGGCACCCGTGCTGGCCGTATCCCCGATCACGATGGGGCCTGCGGCACCACCGACAAAACGTGCGATTTCCAGGGCCGACAAGTCAAATGCGGAGGCGCCGGCGAGCGACATGGCCTGACCGGCGGTTTTGGGCTTCAGCGTGAGCATCCCGGAAGTGCTGAAGGCGTTGTTGCCGGTGTTGGTGGTGCCTATGGTCACGGCATCGGCCGTGATGGTGATCGGCCCGGTTCCTGCCGACACATCCACATTGTTGTTCTGCGTGTAGGTCCCGGTGCCCACATCGATGGCGACGGCATTGTTGGTGGCCGTGATGTTGCCGGCCACGGTCACGCTGTTGTTGCCGTTGTTGAGCGTGAAGCCACCCGGCGTCGTGATGGTGTTCAGGGTCGTGATCTGGTTGCCCGCGTTGCTGAGAGTCAGGGCGCTGGCAGCGCCGGTCAATGTCGCCGTCAACGACGTGGCTTTGACCACATTGGCCGGGGTTACCGATGCCGCTGCGGCCAGCGTCAGCGCGTTGACATTCAAGGCGCCGTTAAGCGTGATCTCGCCCGCATCAGCGCCTGCGG
>PNNC01000206.1 GCA_013824015.1 Polaromonas sp. | reverse complement strand
TCCAGAAATTGCACCGCGAACTGGGCATCACCTCACTGTTCGTGACCCACGACCAGGTCGAGGCCATGACGCTGGCACAACGCATGATTGTCATGAATGCCGGCAACATGGAGCAGTTCGGAACCCCCGAAGAGGTCTACCACTCACCCGCCTCCACCTTCGTGGCCAGCTTCATCGGTTCGCCGCCGATGAACCTGCTGAAAAACGCGCCCGGCGGCCAGCCCGGCACCATCCTGGGCATCCGGCCGGAACACCTGGACGTGCGCAGCGAGGGCTGGGAAGTCAAGGTCGAAACCGTCGAGCTGCTGGGCGCAGAGCGCCTGATCTACGGCCGCGTCAATGGAGAACAGCTGATTGTGCGGGTCGAAGAAGGCACCCATTCGCCCGCACCCGATGCCATCATCCATGTGGTTCCCCGCCCCGACCGGCTGCACAGCTTCGACGCCGCCACCGGCAAACGCATCGCCGGCTGAGCGCCATGGCGGGCATCCAGTCCACCGTCCCGGTCCTGGCGTCGCTGGACATCGCACAGTCGCTGGCGTTTTATACAGAGCGGCTGGGGTTTGCCTGCCAGCTGCAAAGCCCCGGCTACCTGATGCTGGTGCGCGACGGCTGCGAGCTGCATTTCTGGCTGTGTGCCGACAGGCACATCGCTGAAAACACTTCCTGCTACGTACGCGGCGACACCGCGGCGCTGCATGCGGATTTTGTGCAGCGTGGCCTGACGCTGGATCCGCCGGTACTGCAACCCTGGGGCATGAAGGAGCTGTACGTGATCGACCCGCACGGCAACCTGCTGAAATTCGGGGAGTCCGCATGAGCGGCAACTGGCCCTATCCGCGCTGGATCGCACACCGCGGCGCCGGCAGGCAGGCGCCGGAAAACACCCTGGCCGCCTTCCGCCTCGGCGCGGCCCACGGCTACCGCATGTTCGAATGTGATGTGAAACTCAGCGCCGACGGCGTGCCGTTTCTGTTGCACGATGCCACGCTGGAGCGCACCAGCAACGGCCAGGGCAGCGCCGGTGAGCAGTCCTGGCACGCGCTGTCGCTGCTGGACGCCGGCAGCTGGCACTCGCGCGCCCATGCCGGTGAGCCGCTGGCCAGCCTGGACAACCTCGCGTCTTACTGCCGGCACAACGGCTATTTCCTGAACATCGAGATCAAGCCGACGCCCGGCGCCGAAGTGCTGACCGGCCAGGTGGTCGCCGATGCGGCCGCCCGCCTGTGGGCCGGCGCCACGGTGCCGCCGCTACTGAGCTCGTTCCGGCCCGAAGCGCTGAAGGCCGCACAAGCCGCCCAGCCGCAATTGCCGCGCGCGCTGCTGCTCGACAGCTGGTGGGAAGGCTGGCTTGACACCGCCAAGGCGCTGGCCTGCTCGGCGCTGGTCTGCAACCACGCGCTGTGGGATGCCGCCACCGTCGGCGCCGCGCATGCGGCCGGATTCCGGACCCTGAGCTACACCGTCAACGACGAATGGGCAGCGCAAAGGCTGCTGGACCTGGGCACCGACGGCATCATCACCGACCGCACCGACCTGTTTTCCCCGGAGAGCTGAGGCCGTTCAGGCCTTGCCGCCGCGCAGCAACAGCCACTGGCAGGTCGCAGCGCCGACCGCCAGCAGCGCGTAGCTGGCCACCTTGCCATCACGTCCGAACAGCAGCAAGCCGGCCAGCAGCAACACCACGCCCGCTATGAAAACAATAGCTGCTTGCGCCCGCCAGCTATGGGCCGATGGCCTTTTTGACTTGAAAAATCCGGAGAAAAGCCGGCCGGCCAGGACCAGCAGCACGGCGACAGCGGCGGCCGGGGCCATGAAGTTGAGCAGCTGGTTGATCAGGTTGAATGCGGTCATGGCCTGGGGGAGAATTGGCAGCCGGCTTGCCGTGTATCAAGGGGATTGAAAGAATGTGAGCACCTGCTCATGCCTTCAATTTTATAATCGGGAGATGTCAGTCTGGGCCCTGGGCATCAACCATACCACCGCACCGCTCGATTTGCGCGGGCGGTTTGCGTTCGCCATCGACCAGGTCCAGCCCACCCTTCAGGGTTTGCGCAGCGCGCTGGCACGGCAACCGGAAGCCACGCTGCTGTCCACCTGCAACCGCACCGAGATCTACTGCGCCAGCGACCGGTCCGACATCGACCACACGCTGGACTGGCTGGCGCACCACGGCGGCGTCTCGCCTGCGCTGCTGCGTTCGCATGCCTACGCGCTGGAAAACGACCAGGCCGCGCGCCATGCCTTCCGCGTCGCCAGCGGACTCGATTCCATGGTGCTGGGCGAGCCGCAAATCCTCGGCCAGATGAAGGAAGCCGTGCGCGCGGCCGAAGATGCCGGCGCCATGGGCAGCACCCTGCACCAGCTGTTCCAGCGCTCGTTTTCGGTGGCCAAGGAAGTGCGCAGCAGCACCGAAATCGGCGCGCACAGCATCAGCCTGGCCGCCGCGTCGGTGCGGCTGGCCGGCCAGCTGTTCGAGGACCTCGGCGACATCCGCGTGTTGTTTGTCGGCGCCGGCGAAATGATCGACCTGGCCGCCACCCACTTCGCCGCCAAAAATCCCAAATCGATGACGGTGGCCAACCGCACGCTGGAACGCGGCGAAAAACTCGCCAGCCGCTTCGGCGCCGAGGTCATGCGCCTGGCCGACCTGCCCAGCCGCCTGCACGAGTTCGACGCCGTCATCAGCTGCACCGCCAGCACCCTGCCCATCATCGGCCTGGGCGCGGTCGAGCGCGCCGTCAAGCTGCGCAAACACCGCCCGATGTTCATGGTGGACCTGGCCGTGCCGCGCGACATCGAGCCCGAAGTCAAGGAACTGCCGGACATCTACCTGTACACGGTGGACGATTTGGCGCATGTGGTGCAGACCGGCAAGGACAGCCGGCAGGCCGCGGTGGCGCAGGCCGAGGTCATCATCGACGCCGGTGTGCAGAACTTCATGCACTGGCTGGGCCAGCGCCAAACCGTGCCGCTGATCCAGCAGCTCAATGCGCAGACCGACGCCTGGCGCGCCGCCGAAATCGCCCGTGCGAAAAAGCTGCTGGCGCGCGGCGAGTCGGTGGACACGGTGCTCGACGCGCTGTCGCGCGGCCTGACGCAGAAAATGCTGCACGGCACGCTGGCCGAGCTGCACGCCGGGGATGCCGGCAGCCGCGAAGCCACGGCGCAGACGGTATCCCGCCTGTTCCTGCGCGGCAACCTGCCGGCCCAAGACAAAGAGCGTTAGCGGCGCTGCGCCGCACTGCGGCCAGCCACGCGCTGCACCGCCCCCTGCCGGCCCCGCCGGAAGCCTGTCCCGACCGTTCGCCCACCCGCGTTTTCACCGATGAAACCCTTTCTCCGCCAGACCCTGGACCGCCAGATTTTCCGCCTGCATGAACTCGACGCGCTGCTGTCGGCCAGCGACGTGGTCAGCAACATGGACCGCTTTCGCAGCCTGACACGCGAACATGCCGAGCTCAGCATCGTGGTCGGCCAGTACCAGCGCATGACGGCGCGCGAGGCCGACCTGGCCGGCGCCCAGGCCATGCTGGCCGAAGCCAGGGACGATCCCGAGATGGCGGCCATGGCCGAAGAGGAAATCAGCGCGGCGCAGGCCGACATCGCCAGCCTGGACGCCGACCTGCAGCTGATGCTGATCCCGAAAGACCCGGACGATGCGCGCCCGGCCTTCATCGAGATCCGCGCCGGCACCGGCGGCGACGAGTCGGCGCTGTTCGCCGGTGACCTGCTGCGCATGTATTCGCGGTTTGCCGAGCGCAAGCGCTGGACCGTCGAGATCATCAGCGAGTCGCCCAGCGAACTGGGCGGCTACAAGGAGGTGGTGATCCGGGTCGATGGCGCGACCGACCCGATGGGGGTGGGTGTCTACGGCAAGCTGCGTTTCGAGTCCGGCGGCCACCGGGTGCAGCGTGTGCCGGCCACCGAAACCCAGGGCCGCATCCACACCAGCGCCTGCACCGTCGCCGTGCTGCCCGAACCCGACGAAGCGGTGGCGATCCAGATCAACCCGTCCGACCTGCGCATCGACACCTACCGCGCCAGCGGCGCCGGCGGCCAGCACATCAACAAGACCGACTCGGCGGTGCGCATCACCCACCTGCCGACCGGCATCGTCGCCGAATGCCAGGACGGCCGCAGTCAGCACAGCAACAAGGCGCAGGCGCTCAAGGTGCTGACCGCGCGTATCCACGAAAAAGACCGCTCCGAACGCGCCGCCAAAGACGCTGCCACCCGCAAGGGCCTGATCGGCAGTGGCGACCGCAGCGACCGCATCCGCACCTACAACTTCCCCCAGGGACGGCTGACCGACCACCGCATCAACCTGACCCTGTACAAGCTGCTGTCCATCATGGAAGGCGACCTGGACGACGTGGTGACCGCGCTGCAGGTCGCGCGCGGCGCCGAACTGCTGGCCGAACTCGAATCAGCCTCGAACGGCTGAGCTGTGCAGTTTTCAAGCAAAATCGCCCTCCAGCTCATGTCCTGCATGGGCAAGCAGCTCCTGATTTGATAGCAAACCATGACCGCTCCGGTAGTCCCCCATAAGCTCAGCCAGGCGCTGGCAGCGGCGCAGACGCTGGGCCTGCAGCGGCTCGATGCGCAACTGCTGCTGCTGCACGTGCTGGACCGCCCCGACCACGACCGGGGCTGGCTGCTGGCGCATGACGGCGATGGGCTGCCCGAACAGGCTGCGGCGCGCTTCCAGGCGCTGAGCCTGCGCCGCGCCGCCGGTGAACCGCTGGCCTACCTCGTCGGCAACAAGGAGTTTTACGGCCTGCCGCTCCAGGTGGATGCCCGCGTGCTGGTGCCGCGGCCGGACACCGAAACCCTGGTGGACTGGGCGCTGGCGACGCTGTCCATGCCGGGGATGCCCGACGCTGCGCGGGTGCTGGATCTGGGCACCGGCAGCGGCGCGATTGCGCTGGCCCTCAAAAAAACCCGGCCTGCGCTGGATCTCAGCGCGGTTGATGCCAGCAGCGACGCCCTGGCCGTGGCACGCGGCAATGCCGCTCGCCTGGGCCTGGCGCTTCAATTCGTCGAAAGCAACTGGTTAAACAATGTAAGCGGGCACTTTCACCTGATCGTCAGCAATCCGCCCTATGTCGCCAGCGATGATGAACATCTGGCCGCGCTGAAACATGAGCCCCAAAGCGCCCTGGCCGCCGGCCCCGATGGCCTGGACGACATCCGGACCATCATCGCCCAGGCGCCCGCCCACCTGCACCCCCAGGGCTGGCTGCTGCTGGAGCATGGTTACGACCAGGCGGCCGCCGTGCGTGAACTGCTGAGCCGACAGGGCTTTGGCCAGGTCCAGAGCCGGGCTGATCTGGCGGGTATAGCCCGCTGTTCCGGCGCTTGCTGGCCCGGCTGAGCGCAGCCTGCCGCAAACAGCGGGATAATCAGCCATTGATTTTTCGCCGTTGAAAGCCATCTGCCCTGGATGGCCGCCAGATCAGTCCGATCCACGCGGCAACGGCCAGCCTCTTCCAAGGACCCAACATGAGTGATACCCAGCAACGTATTGACCAGATCGTGAAATCCAGCGACGTCGTGCTTTTCATGAAAGGCACGGCCCAGTTTCCGCAATGCGGCTTCTCCGGCCGCGCGATCCAGGTGCTCAAGGCCTGCGGCGTGAGCAAACCCGCCACCGTCAACGTACTGGAAGATCCGGAGATCCGCAACGGCATCAAGGAATACAGCAACTGGCCGACCATTCCCCAGCTCTACGTCAAGGGTGAATTCATCGGCGGCTCGGACATCATGATGGAGATGTACGAGAACGGCGAGTTGCAGCAGGTGCTCGGCACGCCGCAGGCCTGATTTTCGGTTCACGCCGGCCCATGGCCGGCCCGCGCGCTAGCCGGTGTAGCCTTCGCAGGCGCCGGCGTTGACCCGGCCCTTGCATTCCCGCTTGAGCCGCTCGCTGCGCTCCTTGCGCGTTTCCTGCGATCCCGGCAGGAATTTGGTGCTGCCCTGTTTCTTGACGGAGGAGGCTTTTTTGGCCTTCTCGCCGGCCGCCAGGCCGGGCCCGGCTGACAGGCCCAGGCAAAAGGCCATGCCTGCCGCGATCAGCATGCCGCGCCGGAAAAACGATGTTTCCTTCATTGGACGCTCCCTGAAACGGCGGTCAGACGCCGCCTGCCTGCACACAGCCCGTGTTTTACTGCAGTTTGGCGTCGCCGTACACCTGGTCGTCCGGCGGGGCGTCGGCCGGCATGCGAAAGCTCTCGCTGGCCCAGGCGCCCAGATCGACGTTTTTGCAACGCTCGCTGCAAAACGGCCGGAAACGGTTGTCGGGCGCGTAGACGCTGGGCCCGCCGCAGGTCGGGCAGGTCACCATTTTGGGTGGGGGCAGATCGGAACTCATCGCTGGCTCAAGCCGGGGGGACCCGCTCCTGTCAGGAGCAGAGCGTCAATTCAAAAGCCGCATCGTCGGTGGACGCATGCAGCCGGTCGTCGCTTTCATGGCGCATCAGGCGGACCGACACCATCAGCCGGTTGCCGCTGATTTCAGGAATCAGTCCCAGGCCCGGATCGATACGCAGGCGCAGCAACTGGAAGGTACGCCCTTGCGGCAGGGTCTGCTGGTATTGCCCGCCCGTCGCCACCACCTTTTGCGGCAGGCCGGAGTCGCGCAACAGCTTGAGCAGCATGCGCACCGACTCGGCCAGTGGCACCAGGGTGGCGATCCAGCGCTGCAAATCCTTCTGCCGGGTGGCCGCATCAAAATGCTGCCAGGCAAAATAAGCCGGCAGATCAAACTCGCAGGTGCCGCCCGGAATGCCGATGCGGCTGCGTATGCTCATCAGCCAGTCGTTTTCCGTCAGGGACTGGCCGGCTTTTCCCGGCAAACCGGTGAGGGTGGCAAAACACTCGTCGAGCTGGGCAGTGACCTCGTCGAGCACCGCTTCCGAGATCGCGGGGTTGCCGCGGTAGCCGTTGAGCTGGTGTTTTTGCCGGTCCAGGTCCTTGAGCACGTCGGTTTTCAGGTCGGCGCGGGCCGCCACATCCATCACCTCAAAAATCGTGGTGATCGCGTAGTGGTGGTCGGTCGGATGTTCCCGCGCGGCCAGCTCGCCAAGGCGGTGAAAAAGGTGCTCAAGCCGCAAATACGTGCGAATGCGTTCGTTGAAGGGATATTCGTAAAGAATCACTGCGCTATATCTTTTTCAGCGGAAGGGTTGCCCATCATAGCCCGAAGCGCTGCGCCGCCTGCCGGACCAGCAGCGCCAGCACCTCCAGCGAGACCGCGCCGTCATTGGCGATACAGACATCCGCCGCAGCCAGCCGCTGGCTGCGGGTGGCCTGTCCGGCCATCACCTGGCCGACCTGCTCCCGGCTCCAGCCATTGCGGGCCATCACACGGCGGACTTGCGTTTCTTCACTGCAGTCCACCACCAGCACCTGGTCCACCTGCTGGCGCCAGCGGCCGGACTCGACCAGCAGCGGCACATCAAACACGATACAGCGCTGTCCCGACTGCTCCGCCTGCCTGGCCTGGCGCGCGGTTTCCGCGCCGACCAGCGGATGGATGATGGCTTCGAGCCGGCGCCTGGCTTCGGGATCGCTGAAAACCAGCGCACGCATGCGGTCGCGGTCCAGGGCCCCGTCGGCGCTCACCATGGCCGCGCCAAAGTGCTGCGAGATCATCGGGATGGCGGCCCCGCCGGGGGCGGTGGTCTGGCGCGAAATCGCATCCGCGTCGATGATGGCGGCGCCGCAGTCCGCGAGCATGGCGGCCACGGTGCTTTTGCCGCTGCCGATGCCGCCGGTGAGCCCCACGCGCCAGGCCGGCATGCCTACAGCCCGATGAAGCGCAGGATGGCCTGGGGGCCAAACAGCATCGCGGTCAGCCCGGCGCCAGCCAGGAAAGGCCCGAACGGCACCACACCGCCTTCGCGCAAACCGCTGGAAAATTTCATGGCGATGCCGACCAGCGCACCAATGACCGAGGCCATCAGGATGATGGGCACCAGCGCCGACCAGCCGAACCAGGCGCCCAGCGCGGCAAACAGCTTGAAGTCCCCGTAACCCATGCCCTCCTTGCCAGTCACCAGCTTGAACCCCCAGTACACCAGCCACAGCGAGAGATACCCAGCGACGGCGCCCCACAAGGCGTTGTTGAGGCTGGCCATCGGATTCCAGCCCAGCACCGCCACAATCAGGCCGGCCCAGAGCAGCGGCAGCGTGATGTCGTCCGGCAGCAGGGTGGTGTCCCAGTCGATCAGCGCCAGCGCCACCAGCGCCGCCGAAAAACCGCTCCAGGCCAGCGCGGTCCAGCTCAGGCCCCAGCGCCAGGCGCAGAAGAAAAACAATGCGCCGGTCGTCAGTTCCACCAGCGGGTAACGCAGACCGAACTTCGTGCCGCAGACCGAACACTGCCCCTTGAGAAAGAGGTAACTCAGCAGCGGAATGTTTTCATACCAGGCAATCACATGGCCGCAACTGGAGCAACGCGACCGCGGCACCATCAGGTTGAAAGGCTCGGTTGCGGGCGAGGCCGTGCCTGACATCTCGGCACATTCGAGCGCCCACTGGCGCTCCATGATTTTCGGCAGGCGATAAATCACCACGTTCAGGAAGCTGCCGACCAGCAGGCCGAGAAAACCGGCGAGCGCGGCGACGAGTCCCGCAGGCAGGCCGGACACCAGCGCCGGCATCAAACCACTTGGCCGAGCTTGAAGATCGGCAGGTACATGGAGACCACGATGCCACCGATCAAACCGCCAAGAAACACAATGATGATGGGCTCCATCAGGCTGGACAGGCCGGCGACCATCTCATCGACTTCCGCCTCGTAAAAATCGGCCGCCTTGCCCAGCATGTGGTCCACC
>PNNC01000005.1 GCA_013824015.1 Polaromonas sp. | reverse complement strand
GTCTATTCGCTGTCGGCCGCTGGTGACGATGCCGCGGTGGCGCTGACGCCGCTGATCGCGCAGAGCTGGTCGCTGGCGACCGCCTACTCGCTGCTGGCGTGGTATGTGTTTGCGCCGCAATGCATTTCGACGCTGGCGGTGGTCAAGCGCGAGACCAATTCCTGGCGCTACCCGCTGCTGATGGCCGCCTACCTGTTTGCGCTGGCTTATGCCGCATCGTTTGTCACCTACCGCGTCGTGCTGGCGCTGACCGCATGATGCCGACGCCACTTGAAGCGCTGCTGGTCTACGCGATCGTGATGGCCTGCGCGCTGTACTGCCTGATGGCCTTCCTGCCGGCCGCCATGAAGCGCCATGCGGCGCGCCGCCTGATGCGACTGTCACCTCGCCTGGCGTCATCGCCGCGCCTGCAGAAACTGGCGCTCGACCCCGGTGGCTGTGGCAGCGGCTGCGGCAACTGCGGCAGCGCAGCGCCGCAGCGTGAACACAAGGTCCAGCTGGTCCGCCGACGGCCCTAGTTCCGTTTATCAGAAGAATACGGCTCCAGCCCCTACCCCACAAGCGCCAGAAGCTATCTTTTTAATAGCACCCTTCGTCATATTTTTTTCAATCACCCGGAGAACCTCGCCATGACCACCCGACTGCTTCCCTGCTGCCGCGCCATCGCCCTTGTGTCCAGCCTGCTGATGCTGGGCACGGCCCAGGCCCACCATGTGTGGATAGAACAAAACGCCCAGGGCGCCCAGCTCTTTTTCGGCGAATTCGGCGAAAACATGCGCGAGGTCTCGCCCGGCCTGCTGGACAAGTTCGGCGGCCCGGTCGCCCAGCGTATCTCGGCCAAAGGCAGCGAAGCGCTGCAGGTCAGCAAGACCGCCACCGGTTTCGGCCTGTCGGCACGTGCCGGCAAGGGCGAGTCGCTGGTGGTTGAAGACCCGGCCTACCCCTCGTTTGAAATCAAGGGCGACAAGCCCGGCCGCGGGATTTATGTGCCGGCCGCCCGCCTGGTCACCGACCTGGGCAGGCAGGAACCGAAGCTGACGCTGGATCTGGTGCCCACCGGCGTGTCCGGCAAGGACGGCGCCGAGTTCCAGGCTTTCTACAAGGGCCAGCCCCTGCCCAAGGCCAAGGTCGAGGTGATCACACCGTCCGGCTGGTCGCAGGCGCACACCACCGACGAGCAGGGCAAGATCAAGACCACGCTCCCTTGGAGCGGCACCTATGTGCTCGAGATGTCCCACACCGACCGCAGCGGCGGTGAACGCGCTGGTGAAAAATACGAGCGCGCCAGCCACGTGACCTCGCTGACCATCCGCCAGAACGCTGGCCTCAAAGCGCTGCCGGCGCCGGCAGCGGCGGCTCCCAGCAAGGCCAACTGAACGGCGGCGGCCCACCCGCCGACCCCGCCCCCACAAGCCTCTTCCGCGCCGGAAGAGGCTTTTTTCATGGCCCGACGGCTGGGCCGGGCAGGGACGCCGGCGCCTGGTGACCCCGCAAGTACAAAGGATTTCAATTAAGTATTGCAAATGCGACAGATTCGCATTTATACTTGAGACCAGAAATCACCAACCAGCAAGCCACTCCATGATTGTTTGTGTCTGCCGCCGAATCTCCGACCGCGAAATAGCCCGCCACGCCCGTGCCGGACTGGGTTTCGACGAGATCCAGTTCGAACTGGGTGTCGCCACCCAGTGCGGCCAGTGTGAAGGCTGCGCGCGCGACGTGGTCGCGCAATGCAGCGGCACCTGCCCGACCGCCAACATCAAGCTCGCCACCAACCCCCTGGAAGGCAGCCCATGGAATCCTCCCTCACCCTCTTTGCAACTCTCGCCGGCAGCCTGATCCTCGCGGTTCTTCCGCTCTGGTGGATTTTTCGCCATTGACCGGCTTGCGCCGGCATCCGCTGCGCTGTTTTTGCGCAGCCATCCACTAGACTCCTGATGAACGCCCCAGACCTTTCGCTCCCTTCGCCTGCCGCCGTGCGCAAACCCCTGAACCGCAACCTCGTGATCGCCACCAGCGTGGTGGTTTTCCATGTGGCCGTGTTGTGGGCGATGCAAAACGGCCTGCTGCGCCGCGCGGCCGAGATCGTGGTGCCGGCCGAGATCCTGACCCGCATCATCGAGATTGAGCCGCCCAAGGTGGCGCCGCCGCCCCCTCCTCCTCCACCGCGGCCAGCCCCCAAAGTGCCCAGACCACCGCCGATGCCGGTGGCCGTGCGCGAACCGGTGCCGACGCCGGCGCCGAATGCGCCGGTCGGTGTGGTCGAACCGCAGCCACCGGCGCCGCCGATTCCTGCACCACCAGCGCCCACGCCACCGGCACCACCAGCGCCACCGGCGCCGCCGCGTCTGGTCGAGGTGACCCAGGGCGAAACCGAGTACATCCGGCCGCCGCGCGTGGTCTACCCCTCATTGAGCAAGCGCAATGGCGAGTCTGGCGTTGTCGTCATCGCGGTGTACTACAGCGGCGCTGGCCGCGCCGTGCGCGGCAGCGTCTTCAAGTCCAGCGGCTTCGACCGCCTGGACCGCGCCGCCTACGAGGCGGTGATGGCCTCGCAAGTCACCCCTTTCCGCCGCGCCGGTACCGATGCCAACACCGAGTACCTGCTCAAGGCCCCGATTAATTTTGTTCTGGAGTAACACATGAATTCACAATTTGGTTTGATGAGCGTCTGGACGCAGGGCGACTTCGTCACCAAGGGCGTGGCCATCCTGCTGCTGGCCATGTCGCTGGCCTCCTGGATCGTCATCCTGATCAAGGCGCTGGACCTGTTGAAGTACAAAAAGGTGGCGCGCAGCGCCGAGGACTTCTGGCACAGCGAGGATTTCGCCGCCGGCCTGGCCAAGCTCGGCAACGACCCGACCAACCCCTTCCGCCAGCTGGCGATCGAGGGCCGCGAGGCCACCGCCCACCACCGCAACACCAAGGCACACCTGCACGATGCGCTGGACGTCAGCGACTGGGTCACACGCAGCCTGCGCAACACCATGGACGAAGCCACCTCGCGCCTGCAATCGGGCCTGGCGATCCTGGCCTCGGTCGGCTCGACCGCGCCCTTCATCGGCCTGTTCGGCACGGTCTGGGGCATTTACCACGCGCTGCTGGCGATTGGCACGGCCGGCCAGGCGACCATCGACAAGGTGGCCGGCCCGATCGGCGAGTCGCTGATCATGACGGCGCTGGGCCTGGCGGTCGCGATCCCGGCCGTGCTCGGGTACAACACGCTGGTGCGCGGCAACAAGGGCGTGCTGCAAAAACTCAACCGTTTTGCGCATGACCTGCACGCCTACTTCGTGACCGGCGCACGCGTGAGCAGCGCGGGCAGCCCGGCCAATGTCGTGCCGATGAAAAAAGCCTGAACCGGCACCACTGAAGGGGACACACCATGGCCTTTGGAACACAGGACGACACCGACGACGTCATGAACGAGATCAACATGACGCCGCTGGTGGACGTGATGCTGGTCTTGCTGATCATTTTCATCATCACCGTGCCGGTGATGAAACACGCGGTCAACATTGACCTGCCGCGCGCCACCAACGAGGCGCAGGACAGCAAGCCCGAAACCGTGCGCCTGACGGTGGACGCCCAGGGCACCTACTACCTGAACGAAGCGCCCATCGAAGACAAGGACCTGGCGCCACGCTTTCAGGCCGCCGCGGCGCAGAACCCGCAGCCCGAGCTGCATATCCGCGGCGACAAGGCGGTGCGTTATGAACGTGTTGCCCAGGCGATGGCGGCGGCGCAGCAGTCCGGTCTGCGCAAGATCGGGTTTATCACCGAGCCCGACAAGCCCTGAGCCTTGTCCCGGCGGGCAGGACGCCTGGCACCGCAAGGTGACCAGGCGTTTTTGATGGCGGCTGACCTACCCGCGGCTGGTACTGAAAAACAAACCGCAAAAAAACTGCCTCCGTCTGTTGACTTTTAATTGCGAATCATTATCATTACGATAACGACAGCCCAACAGGTAACACCATGTCCCTCGCCCTGCACCCGACCACCCTGAGCCTGCCTTCGCGCGACGTCCGCCGGGACGCCGGCGCCCTGCCTGCCGCCGCACCCCGCAACGCCGACGGCGGCGCCCTGGAAAGCACCGAGATCCTGCGCGGCCAGAAGGCCGTGGAAATCAAGCACAACGGCCTGACCTACCGCCTGCAGGCCACCCGCCTGGGCAAGCTGATCCTGACCAAATAGCCGACAAGTTTCATCGTGGGGCGATCCGAGGCTTACCCAAGCCTCACAGATCGTTTTTTGCCAGCCAGACCGGCGCCTTCGGGCGCAGGCGTTAGCCAGGCTTTTTTTTCCACCCGCCATGCAAAAAGCCGACCCCAGGTCGGCTTTTTTTTATGTCAAATCTGGCTGTAGCCCTTGTCTGACCTGACCCTTCAGCTACCAAATCAATAGCATACCGGGCCGGACCCGGTCTCAGAGACCGATGGCAGCCATGCCAGCACGCGCGATCTGCGCATCTTCGCTGGACTTCACACCGCTGACGCCGACGGCGCCCAGGCACTGTCCGTCCTTCATGATCGGCACGCCCCCTTCGAGCAGGCCCTTGAGCTCGGGCGCACTCAGGAAAGACACGCGGCCGCCGTTGATCATCTCTTCGTAGATGCGGCTTTCACGCCGCCCAAGCGCCGCGGTGTGGGCCTTGGCCGGGGCGATATGGGCCGAAATCGGTGCCGCGCCGTCCAGGCGCTGCAGGTGCAGCAGGTGCCCGCCGTCATCGACCACGGCAATCGTGACCGCCCAGTTGTGCTTGAGGGCTTCGCCCGCCGCCGCTGCCGCGATGGCCTGCACGTCGGAGAATTCCAGCGTTGCTTTTGATTTCATGTCTGTTCCAGAAGTTGATTGAGCCAGGTGCCAAGCATACGCAAGTTTGACGCCCCGGCAGCGCCGCATTGCATGCATCGAAACTTGTAGAACCCTGACAAAAAGTAGGAAGTGTCTGGGGTTATTCCATTGAAATGACGGCCCGCACCCTAAAATGATTCTGCCTGCATATGCTGGCCTCTATGGAGATGATTCGCATGAATGACAATGTTCAAACCCTTGACCACGGCTACGTTGGCTCTGCCGAGCAGCGCAACCGGGTCTTGCGCAACACCTACTGGCTGCTGGCGCTGAGCATGCTGCCCACCGTGCTGGGCGCCTGGGTCGGCGTTGCCACGGGCATCACCGCCTCGCTGAGCGGTGGCCTGGGCCTGATCGTGTTCCTGGGCGGCGCGTTCGGCTTTCTCTACGCCATCGAGAAGACCAAGAATTCCGCCGCCGGCGTGCCGGTGCTGCTGGCCTTCACCTTCTTCATGGGCCTGATGCTGTCGCGCATGATCGGCATGATCCTGGGATTTCGCAACGGCTCCGAGCTGATCATGACCGCCATGGGCGGCACCGCCGGCGTGTTCTTCGTGATGGCCTCTCTGGCCAGCGTGATCAAGCGTGACCTGTCGGGCATGGGCAAATGGCTGTTTGTCGGCGCCATGGTGGTCATGGTCGGCGGCATCATCAACGTGTTTGTCGGCTCCACCGCCGGCATGCTGGCGCTGTCGGTGGCCGTGATCGGCATTTTCAGCGCCTACATGCTGTATGACCTGAAGCAGATCCTGGACGGCGGCGAGACCAACTACATCAGCGCCACCATGCGCCTGTACCTGGACCTGTTCAATGTGTTCCAGGCCCTGCTCGCGCTGCTCGGCATCATGGGCGGCGACCGCGAATAAGCCGCGGCGCTGCGCAAAAAAAAGGGCCTGCGGGCCCTTTTTTGTTGCCGGCTGAAGCCTGTCTTCAGGAAGCCCGGTCCCAGTAAGGCGGCTCGCCGATATGCTGCCTGAGGTGCGCGATGAACAGTTGCGCCTTGGCGGTGTGGGAGCGGCCCGGCAGCCGAACCGCGTGGATGTCCGAACCGCCTGAAGAAAGATGGCGCGCAGCAGCGGTGGTGGCCGATGCCGGTTGTGGGAACAGGGACACCAGGCGGCCGTCGCGCACCGCCTCACCGACCAGCCAGCTCGCCAGATGCACGATGCCGACGCCCGCCAGAGCCGCCTCCAGCAAGGTCTCCGTGTCATCCGTGCGCAGCGAGCCCCGCACCGGCAGCGCCGCCCTGCCCGCCGTTTCCGGAAAGCGCCACCAGCCCGTGGGAAGCGGCGTGGAGGCATAACTCAGGCAATTGTGTGAGAGCAGATCCTGCGGCACCTGCGGAACGCCGTGGCGTGCCAGATAGGCCGGACTGGCGCAGGCCAGCCGTCGCACCGGGGCGAGCCGGGTGGCCACCAGCTCACTGTCGGGCAGCACGCCGATCCGGATGGCCACGTCCGCACGCTGGGCCGCGAGGTCCACGCGCTGATCGCTCACATGCATCTCGACCTCGATCAGCGGATAGGCCGCGAGAAACGCAGGCAGCGCAGGTACCACATGCCGGCGCCCGAAGGCTGCCGGGACCGTGACGCTCAGCAGGCCTGAGGGATCGGCATGGAGGTCGGCCAGCACATGCCGGGCCTCCTGCATCTCGGCCACCAGGCGTTGGGCCCGCGGCAGAAATTCCTGTCCGGCATCCGTCAGCAGGATGGCGCGCGAACTGCGCACGAACAGCCTGATGCCCAGATCGGCCTCGAGCGCGTCGATTTTTCGGGTGATGGACGACACCGCGAGGTCCTGCCGGCGTGAGACTGCGGTGAAGCTGCCCGCGGCAGCGACGTCTAGAAACAGCTGGATGGCAGCAAGCATGGAGGTTGTTCCGGGCAAGGGGTGAAGGCGTCCTGACAGATTGCGATATTAGCAAAACTCCTTTCGAATTCGCCATATTGTTGCGAACACAGCAATCAACCATGATCCGGTCTCCCTCAACCCCGGCCTTGTGCCCCATCGAAAGATCCTCATGCATCCATTCACCCGCTCTTCACTGACCAGGCCACTGCCTTGGCTTGTCGCCGCCCCGCTGCTGCTTGCCGCCCAGTTCACGCTGGCCGGCGCCGGCGACATTGCCTTCCGCGCCAACACCGCCTACCCCGAAGGCGTGGCCTGGTCGGCCCGGCAGGCCACCTTCCTGGTGGGCTCGATCCGCCACGGCACCATCGCCAGGGTCAGCCCTCACGGCCGTTACACGCCCTTCATCCGGGACGCGGCGCTGATCTCCAGCACCGGCCTCTTCCTCGACGCCAGGCGCAACACACTCTGGGTGGCCAATGGCGATGTTGGCGGCTCGGTGCGCAGCAGCGCGGCGACCCAGGGCAAGCTCGCGGCCGTGGCGGCCTATGACGCCACCACCGGTGAGCGAAAGGCCTACCACCGGCTGGACCCTCTGGTGCCGGGCGCCCATTTCGCCAACGACCTCACACTTGACGCCGCAGGCAATGTGTATGTGACCGACAGCTTCTCGCCGGTCATCTACCGCATCGACAGCGCCGGCAAGGCGAGCGTGTTCGTGCAGGACCCGCGCTTCACCGGCGAGGGTTTCAACCTCAACGGCATCGTCTACCACCCCGACGGCTACCTGCTGGTGAACAAGCACAACAGCGGCGAGCTGTTTCGCATCAGCCTGAGCGAGCCGCCCGAGATCACTGCGGTGCAACTGCCCGAAGCGCTCAAGGGCGCCGACGGCATGGTGTGGCGTGCGCCGGGGCGCCTGACGCTGGTGCAGAACGGCGAGGCCAACCGCGCGGTGGAACTGGTCTCCAGCGACGGCTGGAAAAGCGCCCGCATTCAGGGCACACGCAAGAGCAGCCATCCCTTCCCCACCGCTGCCGCCGTGGCGGGCCGCGAGGTCTACATCCTCAACGCCCGCCTCGACAGCCTGCTGAGCCCGGATGCGCCCAAGGTCAGCGATTTTGTGCTGCAGAAATACTGAGCGGCCGCAGGCAGCCCGCGCTCAGCCCGCGGCGCCGCCGTCGAGATCGAACACCGCGATGGATTCGACGTGCGCGGTGTGCGGGAACATGTTGACCACGCCGGCGGAGCTGCAGCGGTAACCCGCACCATTGACCAGCACACCGGCATCGCGCGCCAGCGTCGCCGGGTTGCAGCTCACGTACACAATGCGCTTTGGCGGCGTCCAGCCATCGAGCTGCAGGTTCTGCTGCCCGCCGGCGTCGTCGCAGGGCACACCGGTCAGCCGCTGCTGCTGCAACGCGGCCAGCGCCTTGAACAGTTCAAACGCACCCTCACGCGGCGGATCGACCAGCCATTTGTCGGCCGCGCCATCCGCCACCAGCATGCCGGGCGTCATCTCGAACAGGTTGCGCGCTACAAATTTGGTAGCAGCCAATGCCCGCCCGCCATGGGCTGGCACCTGATTGGACGCATAGTTTTCAAGTGAGCGGGCCACCAGCGCCTCGCTGCCCTCGATGCCCAGCACCTCGCGCGCCTGGGTCGCCAGCGGCAGCGTGAAATTGCCCAGGCCGCAGAACCAGTCGATCACGCGTTCATGACGCTGCACGTCGAGCAGGCGCAACGCGCGCGAGACCAGCACCTGGTTGATCTGCGGGTTGACCTGGGTGAAGTCGGTCGGCCGGAATGGCATCGTGATGCCGTAGGCCGGCAGCGCGTAGGCCAGTTGCTGCGCCGGGTCGCTCACCGGATCGAGCAGGGTCACGGTGTCCGGACCGCCCGACTGCAGCCACCACTGCAGGCCGGGATGGGCCGCCGCAAAGCCGCGCAACTTCGCCAGATCGCCACCGGACAGCGGCTCCATGTGGCGCAGCACCAGCGCGGTGATGTCGTCGCCGCAGGCCAGCTCGATCTGCGGCAGGGTTTCCTTGGCGTCCATCGAAGCGATCAGCGCACGCAGCGGCAGCAGCAGATCGCTCACATGACGCGGCAGCACATGGCATTCGCGGATGTCGGCGACGTAGCCGCTTTTACGCTCGTGAAAACCGACCAGCACCTCGCCCTTCTTGCGTACAAAACGCACCGACAGGCGCGCGCGGTAGCGGTAGGCCCAGGCCGGCCCTTCGATCGCCCGCATGATGTTGTCCGCCTTGAGCTTGCCCAGGTGCCAGAGGTTGTCTTCGAGCACGCGCTGCTTGACCGCCACCTGCGCGGCCACATGCAGGTGCTGCATCTTGCAGCCGCCGCAGGCGCCGGTGTGCAGGCCGAAATGCGGGCACTGCGGCCGCACGCGCTGCGAGGACTCGCGCAGCACCGCCATCAGCGTGGCTTTTTC
>PNNC01000128.1 GCA_013824015.1 Polaromonas sp. | reverse complement strand
CAGGACCGCGTGGCCGAGCTCGCGATGCAGCCGCTGGACCGCAAGCGCCCCTTGTGGCAAATCCACCTGGTCGAGGACTACACCGGCCCGGACGGCGTCAAGGGCAGCGCGATGATTGTGCGCATCCACCACTGCATTGCCGACGGTATTGCGCTGATCTCGGTGACCATGTCGCTGGTCGATGGCGGCGCCGCGCCGCCCGAACGCCGCAAGAAGGAAACCGGTGGCGGCGCCGAGGACTGGATTGCCGACGCCCTGCTCAAGCCCTTCACCGACCTGACGGTGAAGGCGCTGGGCGCGGCCGGCGAAGGCGCGGTGCGTTCGCTGCACCTGCTGAGCGACCCGCAAAAAGGCATGGCCGGCTCGATGGACATGGCCAAGGTGATGCTGCAGGTGCTGAAAGACGGTGCCGCGCTGGCGCTGATGCCCGACGATTCAAAAACCCGGCTCAAGGGCAAGCCGGGCACGACCAAAAAAGTGGCCTGGTGCCAGCCGATTCCGCTGGACGAGGTCAAGGCCATCGGCAGGGCGCTGAACTGCTCGATCAACGACGTGCTGCTCAGTTGTGTGGCCGGCGCCATCGGCGAATACCTCAAGTCGCATGGCGACGATGTGAAGGGCCAGGAGATCCGCGCCATGGTGCCGGTGAACCTGCGGCCGATGGAGCAGGCCTACAAACTCGGCAACCGCTTCGGCCTGGTGCCGCTGGTGCTGCCGATCGGCGTCGACAACCCGATCGAGCGGGTCTACGAGGTGCGGCGCCGCATGGCCGCGCTCAAGGGCAGCTACCAGCCGCTGCTGGCCTTCAGCCTGCTGGCGATTGCCGGCCTGCTGATCAAGCCGGCGCAGGACGCGATGCTGAACCTGTTCTCCAAAAAAACCACGGCGGTGATGACCAACGTGCCGGGCCCGCGCGAAAAACTCAAGTTCTGCGGATCGACGCTGGAGCAAAGCATGTTCTGGGTGCCGCAGTCGGGGGACGTCGGCCTCGGCGTGTCCATCCTGAGCTACGGCGGCGGCGTGCAGTTCGGCGTGATCACCGACAGCACACTCTGCCCGGAGCCGCAGCGCATCATCGACGAGTTTCTGCCGGAGTTTGCCAAGCTGTCCATCGTGACCTTGATGCTGCCCTGGGGGGAATAAGCCACGCATAGTGTTTTTGGCCTCCAGCCCATATCGGATGGACCTGAACAGCTATTGAATTGATAGCGCACCCTGGGCAGGCCTGGCTGGTCACACAGGCGCAGGCGCGTGCGCGCGGCAACACGTCACCGGTTTTTCGTCGTGCCGGGTCGATCTCCTGCATTTGATGGATGACTGGCTGCGAAGGCGCCATTACATTTATCCCTGTTGTTCAATAACAGGGGAGAAAACATGCGTCGCCTTTTCAGTCATGCCTGCCTGTGGGCGGGGGCCGTCCTGCTGGCCGGACCAGCATGGAGCCAGACAGCTGCGCCGGTGGAAGCCGCCAGCCCGCAGTTGCTGGAGCACATCTACCAGCAGATTGAAAAACGCGAACGCGCCAACCAGATTCCGGGCTTGTCCTCCTCGGCCAACGCGGCACTGGCATCCAGCTCGCTGATGGATTTCATCGCGACCCGCAACCAGGTGCGGCAGCTGGGCCCCAAGGCCCATCCACTGGCCCCCCGGATTGCAGAATTGCTCGTCAGAACCGAAAAGAATCAGTACGACCTCGCCTGGATGCTGTTTGAGGTGACCCCCCCGGAAGACGACAGCCAGACCAACGCAAGCAGCGCACTGGCCCGCTACAGAAGTGAAAACGGCGCCGGCAAACTGGTGCAGCTCGCCAGGCTTGGGCGGATTCGCTCCCCCTTGGTCGTTCCCGATCTGCAGGCAGCGGCCGCAGACGCGTCCCCGACGACCCGCCTGATGGCCATCATCGGACTCGCCTTTGCCGGTGCGACGTCGCCAGACAGCTCGGCAACCAGCCTCGGCAATGCCTTGAGCGACGCCGAAAAATACAACCGCACAGCAGCGGCAAACTCCATTCGACTGCTGGGAAACCGTGCAACCGCGGCTGTCCCCGCCTTGATCACCTACCTGAAGACCCGGGACAATGTGTTTCAGGCCGCTGCGGCCATGAGCCTGATGCCCTTGTCGGCGATCCGGCCCGCCAAACCCGAACTGGAAGCCATTCTGGGAGACAGCAAGCTGTCCGAGTTCCAGAAGCGGGACGTGATGAACATGCTGGTTCGCATGGAAACGGAAAAATAAACGGCCGCTCGGGCAGTTTCACCGCCCACCGCTGAGCGCGGATGGGCCGGGCATGCGATCAGGCTTCGACCGGAAACCGCCGCGACGCAATCTCCAGCAAACCATCAAAAATCAGCCCTTCCACCAGTTCGAAGCGGACCGACATGCTCGGTCCCATCTTCCAGCCGGCGCCGCCGGTCATGATGCATTCGGGCGCCTCACCGCAATGGCGCGTGGTGTTCTCGACCATGCGCTGCACCGCGCCGGCAATCGCAAACGTGCCGCCGCTGGTCAGCGCGTCGCTGGTGTTGGTCGGGAAGTCCTTCACGTCACCGGTCGGCACATGCAGGCCGGCGGTGCCGGACTCGAGCGCGCGCAACATGATGCCGTGGCCCGGCAGGATGATGCCGCCGAGGAACTTGCCGGAAGCGTCGATGGCTTCGACCGTCACCGCCGTGCCGACCATCACCACCACGCAGGGTTTGCGGATGCCGCGCGCCAACAGCCGCTGCCGCGCGCCTATCATCGCGACCCAACGGTCCGCGCCCAGCCGTGCCGGATGGTCGTAGCCGTTGGTCACGCCGGCTTCCTGGGCGCTCGGAATCACCCAGCGCGGCGCGACGTCCCAGAGCTCCATCTGTTCGATCACGCGGCGCTTGACCGCGTCACCGGCGACGATGCAACCCAGGATGCGTGTGGGCGCGGGCAGTTCGTTCCACTCCTCGTCGGCGAGTTTGTCGATGTTCTCGAGAAACACCGCGCCATGGGCCAGCAACCGCGATCCCGCAACCGGGGCCTCGTACTGGGCCCACTTCAGGCGGGTGTTGCCCACGTCAAGTGCTAAAAAAGTCATGTGACAGGATTATGAACAGGTTCTGCCCCGCAACGGCAGGGACTTACCTGGACCCTGACACTCAGTGCGGCATCACCGGCCGCGCGAAGTCCACGGTGCCGGTGCGCGCCGCCTCATACGCACGCGAGGCGCGCAGCACCAGCGCATCACCGAACATCGGTCCGACAAATTGCAGACCGATAGGCAAACTATCGGAAGTCAGCCCGCAGGGCACGGTGCTGGCGGGCTGCTGGGTCAGGTTGAACGGATAGGAAAACGGCGTCCAGCCCAGCATGGCCACCGGGTCCATCGGTGTATGGCCGGCCGGCCGCGCCGCGAAGGCCGGAACCGCGACGCTGGGTGTGACCAGCAGGTCGAAGCGCTGCATGAACTGGCGCATCTGCGAGCCGAGCGCGCCGCGCTGCAAATGCAGGCGCTGGATATCGAGCAGGCTGAGCTTCTCGCCGAGCAGCGCTTCGGCGCGAAAGTCCGGATCGGTCAGCGCCTGCTGCGCGGGCGTCAGCGTGTTCCAGACCGTCCAGGCGCCGGCAAACCACAGGCCGGTGGTGATCTCCAGCGGATCGTCAAAGCCCGGGTCGATCTGCTCCACATGCGCACCGAGTTCGGACAACAGCGCCACCGCCTGCGCCACCGAACGCGCCACCTCGGGATGGACGTTTCTGGCGTAACCCAGGGTCGGCGACCAGGCGATGCGCAGGCCGCGTATGCCGTCCTCCAGCCCCTGCAGGTAGTCGCTGTTGTCGGGCGGCAGCGAGGTCCAGTCGCGCGCGTCAGGCTTTTTGAGCACATTCATCATCAGCGCCGCATCCGACACACTGCGGCTGTGCGGCCCCAGATGCGCGACCGAACCAAAAGGCGACAGCGGGTAAGCCGGCACCCGGCCGAAACTCGGCTTGAGGCCGACGTTGCCGCAAAACGCCGCCGGAATACGCACCGAGCCGGCGCCGTCCGTGCCCACGGCCAGCGGCCCCATGCCGGAAGCGACCGCGGCTGCGGCGCCGCCTGAAGAACCGCCCGGTGTTTTCGACAGGTCCCACGGGTTGCGCGTGATGCCGGTGCGTGGTGAATTGGTTTCGCCCTTGCAGCCGAACTCCGGCGTGTTTGTTTTGCCGAGGATCACCGCGCCGGCTTCGCGCAGCCGGGCGGTGACGGGCGCGTCCACCTCCCAGGGCTGCGTGGCATCAACGGTGTGGCTGCCGCGCAGGGTGGCCATGCCGCGGGTCAGGATCAGGTCCTTGATCGAGACCGGCACGCCGTCGAGTTCACCGCAGGGCGCGCCGCCCTGGCGGAATTGCTGCCAGCGGGTTTCGCTGCTGCTGGCGGCCTGCAGCGCGGTCTCGTGCGCCACCAGGCAGAAGGCCTTGAGCTGCGGATTCAGCGCATCAATTCTGGCCAGCACCGCGCGGGTGGCATCCACCGGAGAGGCTTCCCCGCTCTGGAAAAGCTGCAGCAACTCGGTGGCGGTGCAGTCGGCAAGATCGCTGCGATGGACAGGAGGCGTCATCGTTTACTCCAGAAAATCAGGGCCGGCGGCGCATGACATCCGGCAGGTTTTTCCACGGCAGGTCGGCCGGGTCGGCCGCCATCGGCCCTGCGGCCTTGGCCACAAGAATATCGGTCTTTGCATCGGCCACCAGTGGCGTGAAGTCCGCGCGAAAGTGGTTGGAGCTTTTGACCACAATGATTTTCATCGTTTCAGGCGCGATGCCCACCAGACGGAACAGCTCGCGGTCCAGCATCTGCATCTGCCCGCTGGCGACGGCCACCAGCACACCGTCGATCTCGAGGCAGGCGCAAGGCCCGAGCGTCGCGGCCATGCCGGTCATCATCGGGCCCTTGAGGATCACCTGGCCATCGCTGAGCGCACGCACCGTGAAATTGCCGGTTACCGGTGGATCGCTGGCTTGGCCGGTGAAGGTCGGCACCGCCTGGCCCAGGCTCAGGGTCACGGTCGCGCCCACACCGGCCGCCAGCGCGGCCTGCGCGGCCCCGGGATCAAACATCAGGCCCAGTGCCACCTGCCCCGGGAACTGCCGGCCCGCGCCCTGCGCAAGCAGCGCATGCAGGAGCCCTGTGGTGTTGCTGCTGCCGCCCGCACCGGGGTTGTCCTGGGTGTCGGCAATCACCAGCGGTGTGGACAGGCCGGCAGCGCGTGCCAGCACATGCGCCACCGCATCCTGCGCTGGCAAAAAGTCCAGCATCCATTGCCTGGGCTCGGCCACGCGCGTATACAGATGGTCCAGCGCTTCCTGCGCGCGCTCGCCATGCGCCCAGACCATGGGGCCGCACTCGTCGAAGTCCGAAGCCGGAAACCCCATGCAAAAACTCAGGCACGCGCCAAACTGCGCATCGGCATCGGCCAGCGCGCCGTACAGGCCGTGCGCGGGCGCCATCCAGGTGCTTTGGGCGTTCAGCGGAATCAGGAAAGGCAGGCGCCGGAAGGCCAGCGCCTCCTTGCGGCCCAGCGCCATGCGGCGCGCCAGCAGTTCGGCCGCCAGCGCACCGGTGGACGCCATGTCGATGTGCGGGTAGGTGCGGTAGGCCACCAGGGCGTCAGCCTGCGCCAGCATGGCTTCGGTCACATTCGCGTGCAGGTCCAGGCTGGCCACCATCGGCAGGTCCGGGCCCACCAGGGCGCGAATGCGGGCCATCAGTTCGCCCTCGGTATCGGCCACATGCTCGGCCACACCGGCGCCGTGCAGATCCAGATAGACGGCGTCGAAGCCGCCTTTCGCAACAGCGGCCAGCACGGCGCTGCTGATGTATTCAAACGCGTCCTGCGTGACATGAGACGACGGCGAGGCGCCGCACCAGCAGCCCGGCAGCACCTCCCAGCCGCGCGCCAGGGCCGCAGCGATAAAACCGCTGGCCGGCAGGTTCACGCCACTGAGCTGGTCCAGCATGGCCTGGCCCTGCATGAAGGCCGGAAACACATCGCCGCGGGTAAAGGCGGCCCAGTCGGCTTTCAGGGTCGCAAAGGTGTTGGTTTCGTGCTGGTAGCCGACGACAAGGATTTTCAAAAAGCAGCTCCGGGCGCGGCGGCCAGCAGCCGGCGCGTGTAGTCATGTTGCGGGTGGGCGTAGAGTTCGGCCGTCGGCCCTTCCTCGACAATTTTGCCCTGGTGCATCACGATGACGCGGTCGCACAGCTGGGCGGCGACGCGCAGGTCATGGGTGATGAACAGCAGGCCCAGGCCGAGTTCGGCCTGGATTTCGCGCAACAGCGCGAGGATCTGTGCCTGCACACTGACATCGAGTGCGCTGACGGCTTCATCGGCCACCAGCACGCGCGGCCGGCAGGCCAGCGCGCGGGCGATGGCGATGCGCTGGCGCTGCCCGCCCGAGAACTGGCTGGGGTAACGCTGCAGGCCTTCGACCGGCAACCGGACCTTGTCCATCAAATGGGCGGCCAGCGCCCGGGCCTCGGCATGGGTCGCGCCGAAATTGACAGCGCCTTCAATGATCGAATCGCCGACCTTGCGGCGCGGGTTCAGCGACCGGTTCGGGTCCTGGAACACCACCTGCACCTGGCTGCGCAGCGGCCGGAGCTTGCCTTCGGGGAAACCGGCGACGTCGATCAGCGCGCCGTCCGCAGCGCTGCCGGGCGGGCGCCACAACACTTGGCCGGCGGTCGGATCGATCAGCCGGATCAGGCAGCGCGCCAGCGTTGATTTTCCGGAGCCGGACTCGCCGACCACACCGACGGTTTCGCCAGCCGACACCGCCACCGATGCGGCCTGCAGCGCATGCGTGAGGCGCTGGCGGCCCAGCCAGTCGCGCGCCACATAGGTCTTGCTGACGTCCTGGCCCCGCAGCAGCGGCTGCCCCTGCGGCGCCGGCCGCGCCGGCGGCGGCGTCATGCCAGGCACCGCGGCCAGGAGCATTCTGGTGTAGTCGGCCTGGGGGTTGCGCAGCACCTCGTCACGTGTGCCGTACTCCACGGCCCGCCCCTGGTGCATCACCAGCACCTCATCGGCAATGTCGGCCACCACGCCCATGTCGTGCGTGATGAACAACACGGCGCAGCGGTGGCCGCCCGACAGATCGGCCTGCAGCTCCTCGATCAGCTTGAGGATTTCCTTTTGCGTCGTTACATCCAGCGCCGTCGTCGGCTCGTCGCAAATCAGCAGGGCCGGCTGCAGGATCACTGCCATCGCGATCACGATGCGCTGGCGCTGTCCGCCGGACAACTGGTGCGGGTAGCTGCGCATCATGCGTTCCGGCTCGGGCAGTTTGACCCGCTGCAGGATGTTCAGCACGGCTTCGCCGCGGCGCTTCGCATTCCAGTCGGTGTGCTGCCGGAGCAGCTCGTCGATCTGGGCGCCGCAACTCATCACCGGATTCAGCGCCGTCATCGGCTCCTGGAACACCATGCCCATGGCCTGGCCGCGCAGGGCGCGCAGGCGCTGCGCACTGGCATCGAGCAGGGACTCCCCCTGCAGCACAATGCGGCCCGGGCCGGGCTGGAGCTCGCGCGCCAGCAAGCCCATCACCGTGGTGGCCATGACCGATTTGCCGGAACCGGATTCGCCGACCACACACAGGGTTTGGCCGGCGTGAATGCGCAGGCTGATGTCTTCCACCGCGTAGGCGCGGTCGCTGCCGGGCGGCAGGGCCACATGCAGCTTGTCGATGACAAGTACCGGATCAACCTCAGTGTTCATGGGCTGCGTTTCGAAAACTTCGGATCGAGCACGTCGCGCAGCCCGTCGCCCAGCAGGTTGATGGCCAGCACGGTGGGCACCAGGAACAGCGCCGGGAACAAGACATTGCCGGGGTACTGGGTGAACTGCACCCGGCCCTCGGCCATGATGTTGCCCCAGGTCGGGATGTCGGCCGGCAACCCGAGCCCCAGAAAACTCAGGATGGCCTCGGTCAACACCGCCGACGCGGCGACAAACGTGCCCTGGACAATCAGCGGCGCCATGGCGTTGGGCAGGATGTGCCGCCACAGGATCACCGGGGTCGGGGTCGCCAGCGCACGGGCGGCCTCCACAAACGGTTCCTCGCGCAGCGTCAGCACCATGGAGCGCACCAGGCGCGTGACGCGTGGAATCTCCGGGATGGCAATGGCCACCACCACGGTCCACAGTTGCGCGCCGAGCGCGGCCACCAGCGCAATCGCCAGCAGGATCGCCGGAATCGCCATCAGCCCGTCCATGAAACGCATCAGCACCGCGTCAACCATGCGAAAGTAACCCGCCAGCATGCCCAGCAGGGCGCCCACGCCAATCGCCACCACGGCGGTAAAGGCCGCCACCAGCAGCGAGGTGCGGGTGCCGTAGATCACCCGGCTGAAGATATCGCGGCCAAAGTTGTCGGCACCCATCCAGAAGGTGTGCCGGACCAGCGTGCCATCAAGTTGCGTGAACTCGCCGCGCACGCCGGCAGCGGTATTGATGTGGGCCGAATCCATGGCCGCCGGGTCCACCGTGCCCAGCACCGGTGCCAGCGCAGCCAGCAGCAGCAGTACACCGATCACGCCCGCGCCGAAGCGAAACGCCGTGTTGACCCACAGCCTGCGCCAGAGAAGGTGACCGGCGCCCATCAGTAACGGATCCTCGGGTCCAGAAACAGGTAACTCACGTCGACCAGCAGGTTGACACCCACATACAGCAGGCTGAAAAACAGCACCAGGCCCTGGATCACCGGAAAGTCGCGGTTCAGCACCGCGTCCACCGTCAGCGAGCCGAGTCCGGGAATCGAATACACCGTCTCGGTCACCACCACGCCGCCGATCAGCAGGGCCACACCGATGCCGATCACCGTCACGATGGGGACCGCCGCGTTGGCCAGCGCATGGCGCATCAGCACCGCGGATTCGGCCAGGCCCTTGGCGCGGGCCGTGCGGATGTAATCCTCGGTCAGGGCTTCGGACACGCTGGCGCGCGTCACACGGGCGATCAGCGCCACATAAATCATGGCCAGCGTGACCCAGGGCAGCACCAGCTGGCGCGCCCAGGTCCAGATGCCCTGCCCGTCGCTGCCGAACAGGCGCCGGTAGCCCTGCACGGGGAACCAGTCCAGCTGCACGGCAAAGACGTAAATCAGCAGATAGCCGGTGACGAACACCGGAATCGAAAACCCGGCCACCGAAAACCCCGACAGCACCCGGTCCAGCCAGCCCCCCATGCGCCAGGCCGCGATGGTGCCCAGCGGCACCGCCACCAGCACCGCCAGCACCAGCGTGCCC
>PNNC01000195.1 GCA_013824015.1 Polaromonas sp. | reverse complement strand
GTGCTGATCGTCGCGCCGCTGTCGGGCCACTACGCCACCTTGCTGCGCGACACGGTCAAGACCATGCTGAAGGACCACAAGGTCTACATCACCGACTGGAAAAACGCCCGCACCGTGCCGCTGTCCGATGGCGCCTTCTCGCTCGACGACTATGTCAACTATGTGCAGGAGTTCATCGGCCACCTGCAGGGCGTCTACGGCAACTGCCACGTGATCAGCGTCTGCCAGCCGACCGTGCCGGTGCTCGCGGCGATCTCGCTGATGGCCAGCCGCGGCGAGACCACGCCGCTGTCCATGACCATGATGGGCGGCCCGATCGACGCGCGCAAGTCGCCGACCGCCGTCAACAACCTGGCCATGAACAAAAGCTACGAGTGGTTCGAGAACAATGTGATCTACAAGGTGCCGGGCAACTTCCCGGGCGCCGGCCGCCGCGTCTACCCGGGCTTTCTGCAGCACACCGGTTTTGTCGCGATGAACCCGGACCGCCATGCCAGCAGCCACTACGACTACTTCAAGGACCTGCTCAAGGGCGACGACGCCAGCACCGAGGCCCACGTCAAGTTCTACGACGAGTACAACGCCGTGCTGGACATGGACGCCGATTACTACCTGGACACCATCAAGACCGTGTTCCAGGAGTTCAAGCTGGTCCACGGCACCTGGGATGTGAAGTCCATCGATGGCGCGCTGGAACGTGTGCGTCCCGAGGACATCACCACCACCGCCCACTTCACGGTGGAAGGCGAACTCGACGACATCTCCGGCTCCGGCCAGACTGAAGCGGCGCACGGCCTGTGCAGCGGCATCCCGAAAACCCGCCAGAAACACCTGGAGGTCAAGGGCGCCGGCCACTACGGCATCTTCAGCGGCCGGCGCTGGCGCGACATCGTCTACCCCCAGGTCAAGGCTTTCATTCTTGAGCACAATGAGCCGCTAGCCCCTGCCAGCCGCAAGAAGCCTGCTATCAAAACCGCAGCAAAAGCAGCGCCGCGCGCGGCTGCGAAAACGGCCGTCAAGGAAGCCGCTGCGCGCCCCGCCCGGAAAACCGCGGCCAAAAAATAAGCCTGTAGCCACGCGCCGTGAACCTGCTTGCCGAGCGCATCAACGCTGCGCTGCCGCAAACCCAGTGCACACGCTGCGGCTACCCGGATTGCGCGGCCTACGCGCAGGCCGTCAGCACGGGCGAAGCCGGCATCAACCAGTGCCCGCCCGGCGGCGCCGAGGGCATCGTGCGGCTGGCTGCCCTCACCGGCCGGCCGGTGCTGCCGCTCAATCCGGCCAACGGCAGCGAAGGTCCGCGCCACCTGGCCGTGATCGACGAAGCCTGGTGCATAGGCTGCACCTTGTGCCTGGACGCCTGCCCGACCGACGCGATTGTCGGCAGCAACAAGCTGATGCACACGGTGATCGAGCCCTACTGCACCGGCTGCGAACGCTGCATCCCGGTCTGCCCGGTCGATTGCATCAGCCTCGAAAATGTCACCGGCGCACGCAGCGGCTGGGCCGCCTGGTCCGACAGTGACGCCCGACTGGCCAGGAAGCGCTACGAATTTCATAGCGCACGACGTCCATCCGGCATGGGCCAGGGGCCTCAAACACCTGAAAAATCCGGCCTGGTGACGGCGCCGGCCGCAGCGCCCGACCCCGGCCCGGCAGCCGGCCGCAAACAGGAGATGATCGCCGCCGCGCTGGCGCGGGCACGGTCTTTGCGAAACAAACCCTGATGTTCCCCCTTCAAGGTTTGACTTGACACCTGCCAGCCCCCCGCCCGATTCAACAACCGTCCCGGCCCGCCCGCCCTTCCTGATCCGCAGCACCCTGCTGCAACCGGCACGCCGGCTGATGGACCGGCTGTCCTACCCGCGCAAGTTTTTGCTGATTTTTCTGCTGTTTGCGCTGCCGCTGGCGCTCACGCTTTATCTGCTGGTCGGTGAAATCAACCACTCGATCCAGTTTGCCGAGAAGGAAATCGCCGGTGCGCACTACCTGCGACCCTTGCGCGCACTGCAGGAGCAGGTCGCGCGCAGCCGCTTGCTGGCGCGCGCGCATGCCGCCGGCCAGACCAGCCTGCGGCCCGACCTGGTCGGTGTCCAGGCCGCGATGCAGTCGGTGCTGCAGGCGCTGGACCAGGTCGATGCCCAGGCCGGCACCGAACTGTCCTCTTCCCGCGCGCTGGGCGTGGTCAAGGAGAACGCCGCTTTCCTGACCAGCCGCCTGCTGGCGCTGCCACCGGTGGACACCGATGTGCTGCATGCCAAGCTGCAGGACGACATCAGCGCGCTGATGGCGCTGGTCGGCGACAGCTCCAACCTGATCCTGGACCCGGATCTGGACGCTTACTACATGATGGAAGGCGTGTTGCTCAAACTGCCCGACGCGGCCGACCTGCTGCTGCAGGCGCGGCTGCTGACGCAGGAGCGCATCGCCACCGGCCCCATCCAGGGCGGCCAGAACGCCGACCTGATCCGCCTCAGCGGCCTGATCGAGTCCAACCTGGCGCGCACGCGTTACGGCGCCGAAACCGCCTTCAAAAGCGAAAAGACCGGCCAGCTCAAGCTGCGCCTGTCGGACACCGTGCAGTCCTACGAGCTGGCCGTGCGCGAAGCCATCGCAGCGATGCGCGCGCTGACCGCACCGGGCGTGCCATCTGCCGCCATCACCACCGCCAGCCAGTTGCTGGCGCGCGCCCAGGCCGCCAACTACAGCCTGTGGGAGCGCGAATCGGCCGAACTGCAAGGCCTGCTGGAGGCGCGTATCCATGGCCTGCAGCAGCGTGTGGTGATCGTGGTCGCCTTTGTCGCCGCGGTGGTGCTGGCCGTGTTGTACCTGCTGCTGGCCTTTTACGCCGGTGTGATGCGCACCGTCACGCGCCTGCGCGAAGCCTCCGAAGGCATGCTGGGCGAGCGCGACACCACCTCGGTGACGCTGGACACCCGCGACGAGATGGGCGAGGTGGTGCTGGCCTTCAACCGTGTCGCGAACCGGCTGCGCACCGAAAAGTCCCAGGCTGAAAACGAAAGCCGGCGTGCCCGCGCGGCCGAGGAAGAGGTGCTGGCCCGGGAATCCGAGCTGGTGCGCGCGCGCGAAGCCGCCGAAAAGGCGGTGCTGGCCAAGGCCGCCTTCCTGGCGACCATGAGCCACGAGATCCGCACGCCGCTCAACGGCGTGGTCGGCATGAGTGCGCTGCTGGCGGAGACCTCGCTGGATGCCGAGCAGCGCGACTTCCTGCAGACCATCCGGCTGTCCAGCGACCAGTTGCTGGCGGTGATCAACGACATCCTCGACTTCTCGAAGATTGAGTCCGGCCGGTTCGACCTCGAAAACGAGCCGCTGAGCCTGCGCAACGTGATGGAGGAAGCCTGCGACATCGCCGCGCCGCGCGCCCGCGAAAAAGGCCTGGAGCTGATCGTCGATGTGCCGGACGCGGCGGCGGGCGGGCCGCCACCGGCGATCAGCGGCGACGTCACGCGGCTGCGCCAGATTTTCATCAACCTGGTCAACAACGCGGTCAAGTTCACCGACAGCGGCGAGGTTTCCGTCCAGGCCAGGCTGGCCGATGCGCCCGGCGCTGACGGACTGGCCCTGCTCGAGTTCAGCGTGCACGACACCGGCATCGGCATCCCGCCCGACCGCGTCCATGCGCTGTTCGAGGCCTTCACGCAGGTGGACACCTCGACCACCCGCAAATACGGCGGCACCGGCCTGGGCCTGGCCATCTGCAAACGTCTGGTTGAACTGATGGGCGGGCGCATCAGCGTGCGCAGCGAGCCCGGCAAGGGCTCGGTGTTTTCCTTCACGGTGCGGGCGGCGCTGGCCGAACTGCCGCGCACGCTGACCCCGATGGACGCGGTCGCGCTGCAAGGTCACCGTGTGCTGGTGGTGGACGACCACCCGGTCAACGTGCGGGTGCTGACGCGGCAGTTGCGGCAGTGGGGCATGCGGGTGGCCAGCGCCGAATCCGGCGCACTGGCGCTGGACGTGCTGGGCCAGGGGCCCCTGCCCGATATCGTCATCACCGACATGCACATGCCGGGCATGGACGGCGTGGAGCTGGCGCGCCATATCCGCGCCCTGCCCGGCGCCGGTGCCCTGCCGCTGATGTTGCTGAGTTCGGGCTTCATGCCGGCCGGCGCGGAAGGCACCAGCCTGTTCGATGTGCGCCTGCTGAAACCGGCGCGGCACAACCAGCTGTTCGAGGCGCTGGCACGCTGCCTCTCGCCGGACAACGCGGCCCAGCCCCGGCCGCGCGAACCGGCCGACGTGAGGAAGCACATCACGGTGCTGGTCGCCGACGACAACCTGATCAACCTCAAGGTGGCCAGTGGCATGCTGGCGCGGCTGGGTTACGACACCGTGACCGCCGCCGACGGGCTGGAGACCGTCGCTGCCGTGGCCGCCTCCATGGAGACCGGCCGGAACTTCGGCGCGGTGCTGATGGACCTGCACATGCCGCGCATGGATGGCCTCGCAGCAGCCCGCGAAATCCGCAAACTTTTCGGCGCGGCAGCACCCCCCATCATCGCGCTGACAGCCGACGCGTCGTCGGAATACCGCGAACGCTGCGCCGCCGCCGGCATGGACGACTACCTGACCAAACCGCTGCAGGTCGCTGCACTGACCGAGGTGCTGGCGCGCTGGACGGCCGGCAGCGAAGCCCGGCGCGCGACTGCCGCGCCCGACACAGCGCCAGCGCCGCGCGCCGGCGACGCGGCGGTGAACTTCGGCCGGCTGGAAGAGTTCCGCAGCTTCGATCCCGACTTCAGCACCGCGCGTGCCATCGTGACCCTGTTCATGGCCGACGTGCCGGGCCGCATCGAAGCCATCAGCGCTGCCTGCAGTCGCGGCGACATGGCGGCGCTGGCCGAAGCCGCCCACGCGCTGCGCGGTTCATCGGGCAATGTCGGGGCGGTGGCGCTGATGCGCCTGAGCGGCGACATCGAAACCCGGGCAGAAGCCGGCACGCTGGCGGGCGACCTGCAGCAGCCACTGCAGCAATGCTGGGACGACACGCGGGGCGAACTGCAGCGCTGGCTCGCTACCTTTCCGGCCGAAACCGCATCAACGCGCGGACCGGTCTAAGCCGGCCGCGCTGCCAGCGCGGCGAAGGCCGTCACCACCTCGGGCGGCGCCTGCACCAGCTCGATCAGCACACCCTCACCGGCGATCGGAAACTCCTCGCTGGCCTTGGGGTGCAGAAAGCAGATGTCAAAACCCGCCGCGCCGGGGCGGATGCCGCCGGGCGCAAAACGCACGCCCTGCCCCGTCAGCCATTCGACGGCTTTCGGCAGATCGTCGATCCACAGGCCCACGTGGTTCAGCGGCGTGGCGTGCACTGCCGGCTTTTTGTCAATGTCGATGGGCTGCATCAGGTCCACCTCGACCCTGAACGGCCCGCTGCCGATGGCGCAGATGTCTTCATCGACGTTTTCACGCTCGCTGCGGAAGGTGCCGGTGACTTCCAGACCCAGCATGTCGACCCAGAGTTTGCCCAGGCGTTGTTTGTCGGTCCCGCCGATGGCAATCTGCTGGATGCCCAGCACCTTGAAAGGCCGGCTCATGGCGTGCTGGCCGCGCGGCGGCCCACGCGATAAGCCACGCCCTGCGGGCCGGCGCTTTCATGGTGCGGCGTGCCAGCCGCGAGGCGGAAGATGTCTCCCACGCCATAGGTGGTGGACACACCATCGACCAGCAGCGTGATCTGCCCGGCGGTGATCAGGGCGCGCGCATCGAAGGGATGGGCGTGTTCGCCGAGCTGGTAACCCGCCTGCCGCTCGACAGTCGTGATCTTGCCAAAGCCGTCGGCTGTCAGGGACGTTTCGAATTCCGGGGTGTTCATGCGGTCTCCGGGGGTTCAGACAAATTCCACAATCGGCTGATCGACAGACAAGGACTCTCCCTTGCCGGCCAGCACCTTGCCGACCACGCCATCGGCGGTCGCGAACAGCACGTTTTCCATCTTCATGGCCTCGATCACCGCGACGCGTTCGCCGGCCTGCACCTTCTGGCCGGGCTGGACCGCGACCTCGACCAGCAGGCCGGGCATGGGCGAGAGCACAAAACGGCTCATGTCGGGCGGCGCCTTGTAGGGCATCAGCGCATGCAGCTGGGCCGCGCGCGGCGACAGCACCAGCGCGTCGAGGCGCGTGCCGTCGTGGGCAATGCGGATCGCCAGCGGGTTGCGGCCAACGCCGCGTTCGACCTGCGCGGCAAACGGCCGGCCATTGACCGTGCCGCGGATGCGGGCTCCGCCGAGGTGCCAGTTGCTACAGATTTCATAGCTGTTCGCCCCTGTCTGGAGACGGCTGGAGCCCGATTTGGCTTCAAAGTCACGCACCAGCACCGGATGCGGCGTGTTGGCGCCACCGGCGCCGAGGGCGATCACGACAAATTCTTCGCCCACGGTCACGCCGTGGCCGGGCATCTGGCCGCTGATGCCGGCCGCGCGGCCCAGCATGCGGCGGTTCACATAGGCCGCCAGCGCCAGCAGGAAGTCCGGGTCGGCATGCGGCACGTCTTCGGCGTGAAAACCCTGGGCGTAGTTCTCGGCGATGAAGCCGGTGTTGAAATCGCCGGCGACAAACTTCGGGTGTGCCAGCAAGGCGGCCTGGAAAGGAATGTTGCTGCTGATGCCGCGGATCACAAAGGCATTGAGCGCCTCGCGCATTTTCGCAATCGCATCCAGACGGTCCTTGCCGTGCACGATCAGCTTGGCAATCATCGAGTCGTAAAACATCGGGATCTCGCCGCCGTCCTGCACGCCGGTATCGACCCGCACGCCCATCAGGTTCGCGGTGTCGGCCGCAAACATGGTTTCCTTCGGCGGCTGGAAACGCACGAGACGGCCGGTGGACGGCAAGAAGCTGCGGAAGGGGTCTTCGGCATTGATGCGGCATTCGATGGCCCAGCCCTCGCGTTTGACATCCTTTTGCGCCAGCGGCAGTTTTTCGCCCGCCGCCACACGGATCATCAGCTCGACCAGGTCCAGGCCGGTAATGCACTCGGTCACCGGGTGCTCGACCTGCAAGCGCGTGTTCATCTCGAGGAAATAAAAACTCTGGTCCTTGCCGACCACAAACTCGACCGTGCCGGCGCTCTGGTACTTCACCGCCTTGGCCAGCGCCACCGCCTGCTCGCCCATGGCCTTGCGTGTCGCGTCGCTGATGAAGGGCGACGGCGCCTCCTCGATCACTTTCTGGTGCCGGCGCTGGATCGAACATTCGCGCTCGTTCAGGTAAATCACATTGCCGTGGCTGTCGCCCAGCAACTGGATCTCGATATGGCGCGGCTCCTCGACAAACTTCTCGATGAAGACACGGTCGTCACCAAAGCTGTTACGCGCCTCGTTGCGGCAGGAGGTGAAACCTTCGAACGCTTCCTTGTCATTAAAAGCGACACGCAGACCCTTGCCGCCGCCGCCGGCCGAGGCCTTGATCATCACCGGGTAACCAATGCCTTTGGCAATCTCGACCGCCTTCTCGGCGGTTTCAATCTCGTCGTTGACGCCGGGAATGCAGTTCACGCCCGCCGCGCCCGCCAGCTTCTTGGACTCAATCTTGTCGCCCATCGCGGCAATCGAATAATGCTTGGGGCCGATAAAGACGATGCCCTCTTCCTCGACGCGCTTGGCAAAACCGGCGTTTTCGCTGAGAAAGCCGTAACCCGGATGCACCGCCTGCGCGCCGGTCTGTTTGCAGGCTGCGATGATCTTGTCGGCCTGCAGGTAGCTGTCGCGACTGGGCGCCGGCCCAATATTGACAGCCTCGTCGGCGAGCTCGACATGGCGCGCGTCCTTGTCGGCGTCGGAATACACCGCCACCGTTTTGATGCCCATCTTGCGGGCGGTCAGGATGACGCGGCAGGCGATTTCACCCCGATTTGCGATCAATATCTTTTCAAACATGGGCCTTCTCCATCGGGGTGAAACCGCCTGCATGCACGTCGTGCATCAGGCGATGTAGCTGCGCTGCTGCGCCGCTTCGGGGCTGGTCACCGCGATTGGCGATCAGTATTTTGGTAAACATGTATGTGTCCTCCATGTCTTGTCATGCCGGACTTGATCCGGCATCCATGGCTTGTGTATTGGCATCAGTGGTCATCGTGGGATGGATTGCGGGTCTGGCCCGCAATGACAGATCAGAGTGGGATATTGCCGTGTTTGCGCCACGGGTTCTCGAGCTTCTTGTCCGTGAGCATCACCAGCGAGCGGCAAATCCGTTTGCGGGTTTCATGCGGCAGGATCACGTCGTCGATGAAGCCGCGCGCGCCGGCGACGAAGGGATTCGCGAAACGTGCCTTGTATTCGGCTTCCTTCGCGGCCAGCTTGGCCGGGTCGCCCTTGTCTTCGCGGAAGATGATCTCGACCGCGCCCTTGGCGCCCATCACCGCGATCTCGGCATTCGGCCAGGCGAAGTTGACGTCGCCGCGCAGGTGTTTGGAACTCATCACGTCGTAGGCACCGCCGTAGGCCTTGCGCGTGATCACGGTGATTTTCGGCACCGTGCATTCGGCATACGCATACAGCAGCTTGGCGCCGTGTTTGATGATGCCGCCGTACTCCTGGCTGGTGCCGGGCATGAAACCGGGCACGTCGACAAAGGTGATCACCGGGATGTTGAAGGCATCGCAAAAACGCACAAAACGCGCGGCCTTGATCGAGCTCTTGATGTCCAGGCAGCCGGCCAGCACCAGCGGCTGGTTGGCCACGATGCCGACGGACTGGCCTTCCATGCGCGCAAAACCGATGATGATGTTCTTGGCGTACTCGGGCTGCAGCTCGAAGAAGTCGCCGTCGTCCACCGTTTTGGTGATCAGCTCCTTCATGTCGTAAGGCTTGTTCGGGTTCTCGGGCACCAGCGTGTCCAGGCTCAGGTCCATGCGGCCGGCCGGGTCGGCGCTGGGGCGTATCGGCGCTTTTTCGCGGTTGTTCAGCGGCAGGTAGTTGTAGAGGCGGCGCAGCATCAGCAGCGCTTCCACATCGTTTTCAAACGCCAGGTCGGCGACGCCGCTGCGGGTGGTGTGGGTGGTCGCGCCGCCCAGTTCCTCGGCCGTCACTTCTTCATGCGTCACGGTTTTCACGACCTCGGGCCCGGTGACAAACATGTAGCTGCTGTCTTTCACCATGAAGATGAAGTCGGTCATGGCCGGCGAATACACCGCGCCGCCGGCGCAGGGCCCCATCACCATGCTGATCTGCGGCACCACGCCCGAAGCCATGACATTGCGATGGAACACGTCGGCATAACCGCCGAGTGAAGCCACGCCCTCCTGGATGCGCGCACCGCCCGAATCGTTGAGGCCGATCACCGGCGCGCCGACCTTCATGGCCTGGTCCATCACCTTGCAGATTTTTTCGGCATGGG
>PNNC01000165.1 GCA_013824015.1 Polaromonas sp. | reverse complement strand
CTTGAACTCGTCGATGATGTAGTCGATGATGCGCTGGTCGAAGTCCTCGCCGCCCAGGAAGGTGTCGCCGTTGGTCGACAGCACCTCGAACTGCTTTTCGCCGTCGACGTCGGCGATCTCGATGATCGAGATGTCGAAGGTGCCGCCGCCCAGGTCATACACCGAGATCTTGCGGTCGCCTTTTTCCTGCTTGTCCATGCCGAAGGCCAGCGCCGCGGCGGTGGGTTCGTTGATGATGCGCTTGACGTCCAGGCCGGCAATGCGGCCGGCGTCTTTCGTCGCCTGGCGCTGTGCGTCGTTAAAGTAGGCCGGCACGGTGATCACGGCTTCGGTGACCGGTTCGCCGAGGTAGTCTTCGGCGGTTTTTTTCATCTTGCGCAGGATGTCGGCAGACACTTGCTGCGGCGACATCTTCTTGCCGTGCACCTCGACCCAGGCATCACCGTTGTCGGCCGCCACGATCTTGTAGGGCATCAGGTCGATGTCCTTCTGCACTTCCTTTTCGCTGAACTTGCGGCCGATCAGGCGCTTGACCGCGTACAGGGTGTTCTTGGGGTTGGTCACGGCCTGGCGCTTGGCCGAGGCGCCGACCAGCACTTCACCGTTCTCGAGGTAGGCCACGACCGAGGGGGTGGTGCGTGCGCCTTCCGAGTTTTCGATGACGCGGGGGACATTGCCCTCCATCACTGCGACGCAGCTGTTGGTGGTGCCCAGATCGATGCCGATGATTCTTCCCATGATGAACTCCTAGATTTTCTTGGTTGACTGTAGTGACGACGGTTGGCTGAGGACTTCAGCCACTGGTCCGCAGACCATGTTGATGACTTGTGGATAACTTTTGGCGTTTCAAGTGCGCCATGTCAAATCAATGTATTTATTTGGGGGCCGCGACCGTGACCAGCGCGGGTCGCAAAACGCGGTCGGCGATCAGGTAGCCTTTTTGCAGCACGCCCACCACGGTGTTGGCCTCCTGGTCGGCCGGCACCATGCTGATGGCCTGGTGCTGGTGCGGGTCGAATTTCGCGCCGGGTTCGGGCCTGATCTCGACCACCTTGTTGCGCTCGAGCGCGCTCTTGAGCTGCTTGAGGGTGGCTTCGGTGCCTTCGCGGATCTGGGCCGCCGTGGCATCGGGCTGCAGCAGCCCGGCTTCCAGGCTGTCGGTGACCGGTAGCAGGCTTTCGGCGAAGCTCTCGACGGCAAACTTGCGCGCCTTGGCGACTTCATCGTCGGCGCGGCGACGGGCGTTTTCAGCCTCGGCCTTGGCGCGCAGATAGCTGTCAGCCAGTTCGGTGTTTTTCGCCTGCAGCACGGCCAGTTCAGCCTGGGCCGCGCTCAAGGCATCGGCCTCGTTGGCCGCCTGGGCGGCTTCCAGCTCTTCCGGGCTGGGTTCTCCGCTGAGGTCTTGATTGTGGTCGGGTTGGATATTGTCGGACATGGTCGGGTGGCAATTCTCAGAAGGACAAGTGGGTTAGCTGAGGGCAGCAAATCCCTTTTCAAGACAAGGGATTGCGCGCTGGCCCGGAATGCGGCGCGTTTTCGCAGCGCCACACGGGAGGCGCCTGGTTTGCTATGAAATCAGGAGCTGTCTGTGCAGGCCGGACAAGGGCTGGAGCCGGATTTTATCCGCAAAAGCGGCGATTCCGGCGGGCCGGCGCAAATGAAAAGACAGGCGCAAGGCCTGTCTGTCCGTAAGCGGCGGGGACTTATTTTTTCTTGACGATGCCGGCGGACTTGACCTGGCTGGTCGCCCATTTGGCGGCAAAGGCCTGCATGTCGTTGAGGCGCTTGAGCAGGTCCACACCCATCGGTGTGACGGTGTAACCCTCGGCGCCGTGGCCCATCAGGCCGGCGGCGCGCAGCTCCTTGATGCGGGTGTTCAGGGTGTTCGGCGTGATGCTGCCAATGCTGTCCTGGAGCAACCTGAAAGTCTGCGGATGGCCATCCCTGAGCGCCCACAAGACGCGCAAGGCGTAACGCGCTTCAAGCAGTTCAAACAGCTGGCCGACAGCAGCATTTTCTTTGGCACTCATGGGGGACATCTCCTGGTCACGTTTTTGTCACGGTTAATCGGTAAGCACGGGCTTGATCGGGAATATAGCGGAAATTCCGGACTGCTACTAGTTTTATAGCTGCCCGCGCCCGCAGGGTGTAGCCTCGCAGCCAAAAAGGCTTGAAAAGTGGGACAGGATCGGGTAAGCCGCCAGCGGGTTTTGCCCGCTGCCCCCGGCGGGACGCTGGCCTGCCGGGATCGGTCCGGCTGTCACAAATAGACCTTTTGCAGCAGGCGGATCAGGGTTTTGCGTTCACTTGCGCTGAGCCGGGCGGTCGCGTCCAGTTCGAGTTCCTGGGCGGTGCGTTCCGCGTCAACCATCAGTTTTCGGCCGGCCGGCGTGGGGTGCAGGCCGACGGCCCGGCCATCGCGCGGATGCGGCTTGCGGGCTATCAGCTCACGCCGCTCCAGCGCGTTGATCATGGCCACCAGGTTGGGCGGCTGGATGCTCAGGGCGGCACAGAGCTGGCGCGAGGTGATGCCCGGGTTGTGCGTGATCAGCGACATCACCGAGAAATCGACCTGCCGCATGCCATACACCGCCATGCGCTGCAGAAACAGCTCGATCACCGTGATGGCGGCGCGGCTGGCGTTGTAACCGACCAGTCCTTCCAGGTAGGCGGTATCGACAGTTTCGACGGCGGGGGGCAGTTTGTCGGTCATGGCGTGGCGGCTGGGCGTGTCACTGGCAGCGAAAGCTGGCTGCCGCTTCCATGTCGCCGCCCTGGTAGCGCGCGACCTGCGGGTAGGGGCAGAGCAGCCGGCTGCGGGTCGGGCTCCAGCTGGCGGGGACTTCGGGATTGGGCAGCGCGCTGCCGGGGCCGCGCGCGCGCGCCACCACCGACTCCGGTGCCTGTCCGCGCTCAACCCAGGCGACCAGCGCATCGACCATGTCCATCTGGTCGGTGGCCGGACCGCCGCGGCTGTGGTTCATGCCGGGCACCAGGAACAGCCGGGCATGCCGGTCGGCGGCCGCGCCGTGCGCGCTGCGAAAACGATCATGCCAGGCAATGCTGTCGAGGGCCGAGAACACCGGGTCGGCCGTGCCGTGGAAAACAAGCATCTTGCCGCCGTTGGCCACAAACGGGCCGAAGCGGGTGTCGGGCGGTGTCATGAAGTCCATGGCGGATTCGCGGTAGGGGCCGCTGGTGGCTGTCAGTTTGGGCAGGTCGGTGTCGAGACTGAATGACAGCGCATAGTCGATCAGGGTGTTGCCTTGCCCGGTCAGTACGGCGGGAGAAGCCGGCGGCGTGACAAACACAAAACCCAGCGCAATCGCATCGCGCGGCCCCACGCTGTTGACAAACTTCCAGGCCGCCCAGTCGCTGCCCGCGATGCCCGGGTCGGCCGGCAGGCCGGCATAGACCGCCGCGCCGGTTTTGTCTTTCGGGCCGGCCAGCACCCTGGTCAGCACATCTTTCTGTCCCGCGCTCAGGCAGCTGCCCGCGGCAGCGCCGGCTGCGCAGCCGGCAATGTCGCGGTCCACGCGAAACGCGGTCTGGCAAGCCTGCAGGTCGGCAACGATGCCGTCGGCGAGGCCGTCGAGCGTATCGCAGCGTGCCAGGATGCTGCGCGCGACCAGCGCCATGTCGGCCGGCGAAAAAGCAGTGCGCAGGTCCGGCCGGCCGGTCGCCGGGTTGGGGCGCGCGATGGCCGCGAACTGCTGGGCATCCCAGACCTGCGCGACCGCGGCCAGCGGCAGCCGGTAACCCGGCGTGCTGACCAGAATGCCGTCATAGGCTTGCGGCAGGCGCGCTGCGGCCACAAACCCATGGCGGCCGCCGTTGGAGCTGCCGACCAGATACGACGTGTCGGGCGGCTTGCCGTAATAGATCCGGATCAGCGCCTTGCCCATCGGTGTGAGTTGCGCCACCGCGTTGTAGCCGTAGTCGAGCCGGGCTTGTGGATCCAGCCCGAAGGTGGCGCCGCCGATGGGCGAGCTGCGGTCGAAGGCGTGGCCGGCATCCGAACTCAGCACGGCGAAGCCCTTGAGCAAGCCGTTGCTGGCCGGGCCACCGCCCAGGATGTCGCCATAGGCCGGTGTCTGGAAGCCGTCGAGGCCGCCGTTGGCCTGGTAGAAGAACCGGCCGTTCCAGGTGACCGGCAGGCGCATCTCGAAACCGATGGCATACGGTTTGCCGTCGATGGGGCCGGTGCGCTCGTGCATCAGGCCCTTGACCACGCAATGCGCCGGCATGGGCTGCGCGATGCCCGGCAGCCTGAGTTGCCCGGCTGCCACCGCCTGGGTCGACACGATGCGCGTGTTGGCGAAGCTGAAGCTGGCCGCCAGCCTGTCGCAGTCCAGCACGGCAGCGGCGCCGACGGCGGCTTGCCGTACCGGCGCGGTGGGTGTGCTGCTGCAGCCGGCCAGCACCAGCAGACCGCCAGCAAGCCAGGCGACCAGGGGCAGGTGAGGACGAATGGATGGCATGGCGTGCTCCGTGGTCAGTTGGCGCGATCGGCGGCCGGGGCCCCGAGGTAGGTGCCGATCACCCGCGGGTCGTGCGCGAGTTCGGCGGCCGGGCCCTCGAAGGCGATCTCGCCCATTTCGAGGACATACGCATAGTCGGCCGTTTCCAGCGCGGCGCGTGCGTTCTGCTCGACCAGCACCGTGGTCACGCCGGTCTTGCGCAGCGCGTCGATGGTGCGGAAGATTTCCTTGACGATCAGCGGCGCCAGGCCCAGGCTGGGTTCGTCGAGCATCAGCAGCCGGGGCTGTGACATCAAGGCGCGGCCGACCGCCAGCATCTGGCGCTCGCCACCGGACAGGGTGCCGGCGAGCTGGGTGCGGCGCTCTTTCAGGCGCGGGAACAGCTCGAACACGACCTCCATCTGGTCACGCCACTGCTTGTTGTGCTGGCGCACCTGGCGGTAGGCGCCCAGCACCAGGTTGTCTTCGACCGACATGCTGCCGAACAGCTCGCGCCGCTCGGGCACCAGGGCCACGCCCTGCATCACGCGTTCTTCGAGCGGCAGGGTGGCGATGGCCTGGCCGTTGTAATCGATGCTGCCGGTCGAGGGCAGGACGCCCATCAGGGCATTGAGCAGGGTGGACTTGCCGGCGCCGTTGGGGCCGATCACGGTGATGATGCTGCCGGCGGCGGCTTCGAGGCTGATGCCGCGCAGCACCTCGGCCTTGCCGTAGCCCGCGTGCAGGTTCTGCACCTTGAGAATGGGAGTGGACATGGGTAACTTTCTCAGTGCTCGGTGCCGAGGTAGGCGGCGCGCACCAGCGGGCTGGCCTGGATTTCCGCGGGGGTGCCTTCAATCAGCCGGGTGCCGAATTCCATCACCACAATGCGGTCGGTGACCTGCATCACCAGGTCCATGTCATGTTCGACCAGCAAAATGCTCAGGCCTTCGCCGCGCAACTGCCGCAGCACATCGGCCAGCGCCTGTTTTTCCTTGTGGCGCAGGCCGGCCGCGGGTTCGTCGAGCAGCAGCAGCGCGGGGTCGTTGCACAGCGCGCGGGCGATTTCGAGCAGGCGCTGCGGGCCCATGGCCAGGTTGCCGGCCAGCTCGTGCAGCGAATCGCCCATGCCGACACGGCGCAGCTGTATTTCGGCCTCGCGGAACAGGCTTTGCTCTTCCTTGCGGTCCAGCCGCAGCGTGGCCGACACCGCGCCGCGGCCGCCGCGCAGGTGCGCGCCCAGTGCGACGTTTTCGAGCACCGTCATGTCGGCAATCATCTTGACATGCTGGAAGGTGCGCGAGATGCCGCGCTTGGCGATCTCGCGCGAGGGCAGCGAGGTGATGTCCTGGCCGCGAAAGGCGACCTGCCCGCGGGTGGGTGCCAGCACGCCGGTGATCAGGTTGAAGGTGGTGGACTTGCCGGCGCCATTCGGGCCGATCAGCCCGACGATCTGCCCGGCCAACACGCTGAAGTTGATGTCGTTGACCGCGATCAGCCCGCCGAATTCCTTGCGGATGTTGCTGGCCTGCAGCACCACCTCGCCGCTGGCGGGCTTCTCGCGCTGCGGCAGGCTGCCGGCGCCCTGCCAGTCGACCTTGCGCGCGGCCTTGGGCAGGTGGCGGTCGACAAAGGCCCAGATGCCGTTGGGCGCGTATTTGAGCACCAGCACCAGCAACACACCAAACACAATCACTTCGTAACTGCCGCTGGTGCCTATCAGCGCCGGCAGCAGCACCTGCAACTGGTCGGCCAGCAGCTTGGTCACCAGGGCGCCGGTGATGGCGCCCCAGACATGACCGGCGCCGCCGAGCACGGCCATGAACAGGTACTCGATGCCGATGTGTACGCTGAAAGGCGAGGGATTGACCGAGCGCTGAAAATGCGCATACAACCAGCCTGACAGGCTGGCCAGCAGCGCGGCAATCAGGAAGATGCCGATCTTGAAGCGCAGCGTGTCGATGCCCATGGACTCGGCCATTTGCGAGCCGGTCTTCAGCGAGCGGATGGCCCGGCCGACGCGCGAGTCCAGCAGGCGCAGCATGGCCAGCGCCGCCAGCAGCACCAATGCCCAGGTCAGCAGGAAAAACACCCGGCCCTGGCCGATCTCCCAGCCGAACAGCGACAGGCCGGAGACACCGAGGATGCCGTCGTACTTGCCCAGCGCCTGCAGGTTGCCCATGGTGTAGTACAGCGACAGGCCCCAGGCCAGCGTCGCCAGTGGCAGGTAGTGGCCCGACATGCGCAGCGTGATCCAGCCCAGCACAATGGCGCAGACAGCGGTCAGGCCCAGACCAACAAACAGCGTGAGCCAGGGCGACAGCCCGGCGTTCACCGTCAGGTAGGCGGTGGTGTAGGCGCCGATGCCGACAAACGCCGCCTGGCCGAAGGAGGTCAGTCCACCGATGCCGGTCAGCAGCACCAGGCCCAGCACGGCCAGGCTGGAGATGCCGATGTAGTTGAGCTGGGTGATCCAGAACTCCGGGACGGGCAGGACCGCGATCAGCACAATGGCGGCCAGCATCAGCAGCCAGCCGATTTTTCTCAGAAACATGTCAGTGGTCCTCGTCCGAATGGCCGCTCTTGAGCGAGCGCCAGAACAACACCGGCAGGATCAGCGTGAACACGATGACTTCCTTGAAGGCGCTGGCCCAGAAGGAGCCGAAAGCCTCGATGATGCCGACCATCAGCGCGCCCAGTGCCGCCACCGGGTAACTGGCCAGTCCACCGATCACGGCAGCGACAAACCCTTTCAGGCCGATCAGAAAGCCCGAGTCGTAAAACACCGTGGTGGTCGGGCCGATCAGCAGCCCGGACAGGGCGCCGATCAGCGCCGCCATCGCCAGCGTGAGCTGGCCGGCCGTCTGCGACGAGATGCCCATCAGGCGCGCACCGAGCCGGTTCACGGCCGTGGCGCGCAAGGCCTTGCCATACAGCGTGCGTTCGAAAAACAGCCACAACATCACGATCAGCGCCAGCGAGGCGAGACCGATGATCACCGCCTGGCCCGAGAGGTTGACCGCGCCCATGCTGAAACGCGCGTCCCAGAACGGCGGGTTGCGGAAACCCTCGGCGCCGAAAAACAGCAGGCCCAGGCCGGTCAGCGCGAAATGCACACCGACCGAGACAATCAGCAGCACCAGCGGCGTGGCATCGGCCAGCGACTGGTAGGCCAGGCGGTAGACCAGCGGGCCGAAACAGGTGACGATGCCGACCGACAGCAGGGCCTGCACCAACAACGAGAACTGCTGCGGCGCGGCCCACAACGTGACCAGCGACACCACGACAGGGGCCACCAGCACCTTCAGGCCGGACAGCAGGGCCTTGCCCGGCAGCTTGTAGCGTTTCCAGGTGTGCCAGGCTTCGGCCACGGCCGCCAGTCCGGCCAGCATCAGCAGCAGCCAGATGGTGCCCGGCACCTTGCCGGTCTGCAAAATCGCCAGCGTGAGCGCGCCGTAGGTGACGAACTCGCCCTGGGGAATAAAAATGATCCGTGTCACGGCGAACACCAGCACGGTGGCCAGACCCAGCAGCGCGTAAATCGCGCCGTTGGTCAGGCCGTCGACCAGCAGGATGCTGGCAATTGAAAAGTCCATAAAAACCTTCAGGGAACGCGTGAGACGCGGGGGCCCGGGTGGGCCGGCCTGCCGCCGCTGCGCCCGGGCCCGCGTCGGAATGCCGGCTTATTTGGCCTGCAGTTTCCAGTCGCCATTGACGATCTGCATGATGATGCCGGTGTCGTCGGTGTAGCCGGCGTGGTTGGTGGCGGTGTAGTTGACCGTGCCATGGAACAGCGGGATCGGGCCGGCGTTTTCCAGCGCGGCCTTGAGCGCACCGCGGAACTCCTTGGTGCCGGGCTTGGCGGTTTTCAGCGCGATCGGGATGATTTTCTGCAGGATCACCGAGGCGTCATAGGCGTGGCCGGCAAACGGGTTGCGGCTGTTGACGCCGTAGAGTTTTTCCCAGGCGGTCACGTGGGCCATCGCCACCTGTTTGCTCGGGTGGTTGGCCGGCAGCTGCTCCGCCACCACGCCCGGGCCGGCGACGACAAACGCACCTTCGACGTCCTTGCCGCCGACACGCATCAGGTCACGCGAGGCCGCGCCGTGTGTCTGGTAGATCTTGCCCTTGTAGCCGCGCTCGATCAGTGCCTTGTGCGGCATGGCGGCACCGCTGCCGGAGGCCACCACCAGGATGGCGTCAGGGTTGCCGGCCGTCACCTTGAGGGCCTGGCCGGTCACGCTGGTGTCGGTGCGGGCAAAACGTTCTTCCGAGACAAACTTGATGTCGGTGCCGGCCATCTTGACCTTCATGTCGCGCAGGAACAGCTCGCCATAGGCATCGGCGTAACCAATGAAGCCGACGGTCTTGACGCCGGTCTTCTTCATGTGGGCGACGATGGCGTGCGACATCACCAGCGTCGATTGCGGTGTGTTGTAGGACCAGGGGGCCTTGCCGGTGGACACGTCGATGGGCGCAAAGGTCATGTGCATGGTGCCGGTTTCGGCAGCAACGGCGGCCACCGCATTGGCCGGCGGCGTGGCGGCCGAGCCCATCAGGATGTCAACCTTGTCGTCGGTCACGAAGCGGCGGGCATTTTTGGTGGCGTTGGTCGGGTCGGTCGCGTCGTCCAGGATGATGACGTTGAGTTTTTCACCAGCAATGGTGGTTGGCCACAGCGCGATGGCGTTCTTGATCGGAATGCCCAGCGCCGAGGTCGGGCCGGTCAGCGGCAGGCTGACGCCGATGTTGATGTCGGCCAGGGCGGCGCTGGCGGTGGTTCCGGCCAGCGCGATCGCGAGAAGGGATTTTGTGAATGTCATGCTGAGTCTCCTGTTGTAAAAATCGACACAAAAAAAGCGGGCAAGGGCAGGTCTTTGGGAAACCGGTTCAGCGCGGCGCCATGCGCAAGGCGCCGTCGAGCCGGATCACTTCGCCGTTGAGGTGGCTGTTGGTCACGATATGGCAGGCGAGCTGGGCAAACTCTTCGGGTTTTCCCAGGCGCGACGGGAAAGGAATCGATGCGGCCAGCGATTGCTGCACCGGTTCGGGCAACTGCTTCATCAGTGGCGTGGCGAACAGGCCGGGCGCGAC
>PNNC01000027.1 GCA_013824015.1 Polaromonas sp. | reverse complement strand
TTTCCAGGGCGCGGACGGCGAGGACCCGGCGCTGCAGGCACGCGACCAGTGCATCACCGAGCTGCTGTACGGCTGCGGCCTGCGTATCGGCGAGCTGACCGGCCTGGACGTGGTGGCCAGCAGCCAGGCCAGCGGCTGGATCGACCTGCAGGCCGGCGAAGCGCATGTGCTCGGCAAGGGGGCTAAACGGCGCAGCGTGCCGGTCGGCAGCAAGGCGCTGGAGGCCCTGCAGGCCTGGCTGGAAGCGCGCAGCGGCTGGGCCAAAGACGATGCGGCCCTGTTCATCAGCCAGCGCGGCACCCGCCTGACACCCCAGCACATCCGCGTGCGCCTGAAACAACGCTCGTTGCAGGCCGGGCTGGCCACGCCGGTGCATCCGCACATGTTGCGGCATTCGTTTGCCAGCCATGTGTTGCAGTCCAGCGGCGACCTGCGCGCGGTGCAGGAGCTGCTGGGCCATGCCAACATCACCACCACGCAGGTGTACACGCGGCTGGACTTCCAGCACCTCGCCAAGGTTTACGACGCGGCGCACCCGCGCGCGACGGTGGCCGGCCTCAAACCGGCTACAAAAAACAAGCGTTGAGCGCGCGGGCATGGATGGCGGGACCAGCCCGCACAAACACGCCAACCAGGAGCGACCTCAGGTTCAAACGGCCGCGACGTAATCCGGGATCATGAACACCGCGCGTTTGCTCTGGGGCGAGACGGCGGCCAGCTTTTGTGCCAGCCGGGCCAGCGCGATCTCTGCTGTCGGGCCCTGGCGCGGCACCAGCGCGTAGGCCACGCGCACCTGTGCCACACAATCGACGGGCAGGCCCTGGTAGGGCATCAGGCAGCGCGCGACGATGCGCGGCCCCAGCGTGGCGGCTTCTTCCGCCGAAAACGGCCCTTCCACCAGCATGCTGAAGCGGTGCTCGGACAGGCGCGCCGCGCTGTCGATGTCGCGCGCGGTGGACAGCAGGCGCTCGGCCACGCGCAGCGGCAGGTCCTGGGCCGCCTTGCGGCCGAAGTCGCGCTGGATCTGCTCGCTGTTGACCAGGTCGATCATCAGCACCGCGCCCTGGTGTTTGAGCCGCTCCGAACGCGCGATCATGCGCGACAGGCGTTCGGCAAACACCGATTCGTTGATCAGGCCGGTGGACGGGTCCATCCGGTCCAGCCCCTGGATGCGGCGGGTGTTTTCACGGCGGTGCTGGCTGCGCAGGATCAGCACCGCCAGCATCGTGGGCATCTGCAGCGCCATGCTGGCCAGCGCCGCCTGTTCGGTGACAAAACTCAGCGGCAGCCATTGCAGGTAGCGACCGATGGCCAGGGCCAGGCTGAGCGCAAAAGGCGCGGCGGCCAGCAACAGCCAGCCGCCGAAGCGGTCGCCGCGGCGCCAGGCCCAGAGGTTGACGGCCAGCATCACGGCCGGCCCGATGGCCAGGTAGGGCACGACCAGCGTGATGCGCAACTCGCTGTCGGTCAGCAACAGCGCCAGCGACAGTGCGGCACCGCCCAGCACCACGGCCCAGACCAGGCGATGCAGCAGGCGTGAGCGCTGCGCCAGCGACACGATGGTGGCATTGAGCACCAGCAGCGCCATCAGCATCCAGACACCCAGCACCACCAGCGAGCGGTCGGTCCACTGCGGCGAATCGGGCCACAGGTGCAGCGCCGCCACGCCCGTGACCGCTGCCTGGGTCAGGCCGACCAGGGCGGAGCAGAGCGCGTAGTACAGATAGGCGCGGTCCCGCAGCAACAGCACGCCGGCCAGCCCGACCACCAGACCGAGCAGCGCCAGCCCGAAATACACGCCCAGGAACAGCGAGACCTGCTGCTCGCCACGCAGCACATGCCCCGAGCTGACAAAACGGATGGGCGCGCTGAAACCCTGCACGTTTTCCAGACGCAGCATGTAGTGGGTCGGATCCTCGGCGTTGAAGTTCACCTCCAGCAGCGGGTGGCGGTGCGGCGTCGGCCATTGGTTGACCGGCGTCAGGTCGCCGGTGCGCTGCTCACGCCACAGGCCGGCGCGGTCCAGCGTGTACAGCGAGGCCCGGTCCAGCGCCGGGTAGGGAATCTCCAGCAACCAGCGCTCGGCGTCGGGCGCCGGCGGCACCGTGAAACGGATCCACAGCGCCTGCCCCGGCTGCAGCGGATAAATATTGCGGGCCAGCGTGGCCTGCCAGGGCAGGCCGCCATCGGCTGCGATGTCCTGCACGGTTTTCTGCGCCGTGGTGTCTATCCAGTAGTCACCCCAGTCGGCCAGGGCCACCGGTTGTTGGTCGGGGTCGAGTTCGAGCACGGTGCGGGCCAGCGCCGCCTGGCTGGCCAGAGCCAGCAGCAGGGCGAATCCGCAGGCGCGCCAGCCGCGGCGCAGGGCTGCCCGCAGGCCGGTGACGTCGGCAAGATGTGTGGAAAGGCGGTGCAAACCCATCGCGGGATTGTCGCAAATCTGCAGGGCGGAATGTAAGAGACCTGTAAGCCGGGGACAATGGCGGGATGAAATCCATTCGATTGAGACCGGGCAAAGAGCGCTCGCTGCTGCGGCGGCACCCCTGGGTGTTTGACGGCGCCATTGCCAAAGGCGGCGGCGACGCCGGGGAAACCGTGCGTGTGGAGAGCCACGAAGGCCAGTTTCTCGGCTGGGCCGCGTTCAGCCCGAGCTCGAAAATACGCGCGCGGGTCTGGAGTTTTGATGAGAGCGAGCGTATCGATGCTTCTTTTTTCATAGCACGTATAGACCGCGCGATAAGGGCCAGGGCCCGTTTTGACATACAAAGCGACGGCTGCCGGCTGATCCACGGCGAGTCCGACGGCTTGCCGGGCGTGGTGGTGGACCGTTATGCCGACACCCTGGTGGCGCAGTTCTCCAGCTGCGGCGCCGAGCGCTGGAAAAGCGTGATCGTCGAGGCGCTGCTGGCGCAAACCGGGTTGACGCGCCTGTATGAACGGTCTGACGCGAGCGTGCGCTCGCTCGAAGGTTTGCCCGAAGCCACCGGCTGGCTGCAGGGCTCGGGCGAGACGGGCGTCACCATCACCGAGCATGACTGGAAGCTCAGCCTGGACGTCGCCGAGGGCCACAAGACCGGCTTTTACCTGGACCAGCGCGACAGCCGCCGCAAGTTTGCCGAACATACACGCCGGCTGCAGTTCCAGGACGTGCTCAACTGTTATTGCTACACCGGCGGTTTCACGGTGGCGGCGCTGGCCGGCGGCGCGGCGCATGTGACCTCGATCGATTCCTCGGGACCGGCGATAGAGCGCGCCCGGGCCAATGTGGCGCTCAACGGCTTTGATGCGGCCCGCACCACCATGCTGGACGCCGACGTCAATGCCTCGCTGCGCCAGTTCCACAAGGAAGGCCGAAGCTTCGACGCGATCGTGCTGGACCCGCCCAAGTTTGCGCCGACGGTGGCGCATGCCGAACGCGCCGCGCGGGCCTACAAGGACATCAACCGCATTGCGCTGTCCATCCTGGCGCCGGGCGGGGTGTTGTTCACTTACTCCTGTTCCGGCGGCATCAGTGCCGACCTGTTCCACAAGATCGTCGCTTCGGCCGGCATCGACGCCGGGGTGGACGCCTATATCACCGAGCGGCTGGGCGGCGCCCCCGACCACCCGATGACGGTGAATTTTCCGGAAGGCGAGTACCTCAAGGGCCTGGTGCTGCTGCGGAAGTGAATTTCAGGCCAAAGAAGCCTCCAGCCCATGCTGGATGGGCATCGACAGCTATCAAAACAGGAGCGATCTGGCGGCCGGACGGGCCTGGGGCTTGACACGCCCTGTAGAGTGAACAGGTCTATTCATGCCCCGGCATCAGGGCCATGGCCTGACCGCTAAACTCCTTGCTCCGGCCGCGCGCCCACCGCATCCTTTCACCCTGTTTTTCCTGAGGTTGACCCCATGAGCTTGATTCCTGTGACCATCCTGACCGGCTTTCTGGGCTCCGGCAAAACCACGCTGCTCAAGCGCATCCTGACCGAGGCCCACGGCCAGAAGATCGCCGTCATCGAAAACGAGTTCGGCGAGGAAAACATCGACAACGAGATCCTGGTCAACGACACCGAGGAAAACATCATCCAGATGAACAACGGCTGCATCTGCTGCTCGATCCGCGAGGACCTGCGCGAGACGCTGCAGTTGCTGGCCGCCAAGAAACGCAAGGGCCTGCTGGACTTCGAGCGCGTGGTGATCGAGACCACCGGCCTGGCCGATCCCGGCCCGGTCGCGCAGACCTTTTTCATGGACGAGGAAATCGCCGAGCAGTACCTGCTGGACTCCATCCTGACGCTGGTCGATGCCAAACACGCGGCGACCCAGCTCAACGATCGCCAGGAGGCGCGCCGCCAGGTCGGTTTTGCCGACCAGATCTTCATCAGCAAGTCGGACCTGGTGGCCGCCGATGAGGTGCAGGCGCTGATGCACCGCCTCAAACACATGAACCCGCGCGCGCCGCAGAAGGCCGTGCACTTCGGCGAGGTGGCGATTGCCGACGTGTTCGACCTGCGCGGCTTCAACCTCAATGCCAAGCTCGACATCGACCCGGACTTCCTCAAGGCCGACGAACATGACCACGCCGGGCACGACCATGCCGAGGGCGAACACTGCGACCATCCCTCGCATGCGCACGACCATGCGCATGGCCACCATCACCACCACGATGACGACGTCAAGAGTTTTGTGTTCCGCTCGGAGCGCGCCTTCGACCCGGCCAAACTCGAGGATTTCCTCGGCGCCATCGTCAACATCTACGGCCCGCGCATGCTGCGTTACAAGGGTGTGCTGCACATGGAAGGCACCGAGCGCAAGGTGATTTTCCAGGGCGTGCACCAGCTGATGGGCAGCGACCTCGGGCCGGTCTGGGCGGCGGGCGAGCAGAAGAACAGCAAGATGGTGTTCATCGGCATCGATTTGCCGAAGGATATTTTCCTGCAGGGCCTGGAGCAGTGCCTGGTTTGAGGTAGGCTGTCTGCAAATTGCTCTTAAGGGCGGGAGGGTCTCATGTTTGTCTCCATTCTCCAACGTTCAGCTTCAGGAAAGTCCGGCCATTCCGGCGAGCCGCTACAATCGCGCGCCGACTCCAGTACCCGGACGTCCCGACCAGGACTGCCCGGGGAACAAGTCAGGGTAAGTACTGGCCTGAAAACTGCAGGGACGGCGGCAGACAAACCAGACAATCAGGTAAAAGACAGGCACGGACCGGCCCAACCGGTCCTGCCCGGAACCAGCATGCGGCTCATCCCGAAGCTGTTTCCCCGAGGAGACACGTTGTGAAAGCTCAAGCGAAAAAGTCCAAACCCCCTGCCAAGGCTGCTGCAAAACCCGCGGGCAAACCGAAAGTCGCTGCCAAGGCCGTGAGCAAGGCCAAACCTGTGGCCGCCAAAGCCGCACCGGCCAAAAAAGCAGCCAAACCGGTGGTCAAGGCCAAGGTCAAAACGGTCGTCAAGCCTGTCGCCAAAAAGGCAGCGGTCAAACCCGTGGCCAAGCCTGCCGCCAAGCCCGTCGCCGCCAAGAAAACACCGGTCGCCGCCAAAAAACCGGCACCCGCCAAAAAGGCTGCCAAGCCTGTTGTCAAACCCGCGGTCAAAGCCGCCAAACCAGTCATCAAGCCGGCGCCCAAGCCAGCCGCGGCCGGCAAGGCCACCGCCAAACCTGAAGAAAAAGTCATCAAAACGATTCCCACAACGGCCCCTGCCGGCAAAGCCGCAGTCAGCCCTTCACCCATCGCCGCGGCGCCTGCGCCGCTCCAGACACCGGCCCTCAAGCCGGGACGCCGCGCCTCGCTGCGCAACTCGTCCTTCGCGCCGCCGCCCGCGCCCATGGTGCCGACCCATTCGCCGGATGCCGCCAAGGCCAGTTACTCCGCGATTGCCGAACGTGTGATCGCGCCGCCGCCCCATGTGGCGGCCAAGAAGGATCCCAAGCTCGCCAACAACTGGAAAACCAAACCGGCCGATCAGTTGACCGACGAGGAGGTCAAGGCCATGCCCGACTCCGAGTACATGAACGAGAAGCAGCTGGCTTTCTTCCGCTACAAGCTGTCGCTGCTCAAGCAGGACATCCACAACAGTGCCGGTGAAACCACCGAACACCTGCGCGAAGACACCGTGGTGGTGCCGGACCCGGCGGACCGGGCCACCATCGAGGAAGAACACGCGCTGGAACTGCGCACGCGCGACCGCGAGCGCAAGCTGCTCAAGAAAATCGAGCAGTCGATCGCCCGCATCGATTCCGGTGACTACGGTTATTGCGACGAAACCGGCGAGGCCATTGGCGTGGGGCGGCTGATTGCCCGTCCGACGGCCAACCTCTCGCTGGAGGCGCAGCAGCGCCGCGAGCTCAAGCAGAAAATGTTCGGTGACTGATTCCCCCGCCGTTCATCCGACCTGACCGTTTTTCATGGCCAAAGAAGACACCACCCCCGGCTTGCTGTCCAAAGTCGTGAAGTTCGTCCGCAATCCGGCCACGAACTGGTCGGATCTGGACAACCGGGAATCCGGCCGCGAAGAGGCCATGAGCAAGCAGTTGCTCAAGGAGATGATCGAACGCAAGCGCCGCAACGACTTTGTGCGCAAGCGCGAATTCGACATGCTGCGCAAGATGCGCAAGCGCGAAGCCATGACCGGTCAGGACCCGGGCGCCCGGCCGTCCTTCTTCCAGAGCAGCATGCCGTCCAAGCCGGACGACCGCGCGGTGACCCTGAAGAAGATCGACGAGATCGAAGCCCAGATGTCCATGCAGTGGTGGAAGACCAAACACGGCACCGGTTCGGCCATGAGTTCGATGTCGTCCGCACCGATGCCGGTGGCGCCGGCGGCTGCAGGCCCGGCCAACCTCAGCGTTCATGCGCCCCTGCTGGACAACGCGCTTCCGGCCAACTATGCACAGACCGCCCCGACCGAGCTGACCGCCGCGCTGGCCCGCGTCAAGACCGGCGGCCCCGTTCCGGCCGCGGCTGCGCCGCCCCTGGCGGCGGAAAGGGTGGCTGCGCCGGCGGTGCCGGCCGCTGCCCCCGCCGCCGCGCCATCCCGGCCGGTCAGCCCGCAGCAGATTTCAGCGCTGTCGCGTGACGACACCCCGTCGGGTTTTTCCGCGTCCAAATTTTCCGTGGTGGACGGCGCCGAAGTGGCGCACGATCCGGAGCTGGAGGAGGCCTCCATCCGTTTTGCCAACGGCGACGATGCGGGCGCCGAGTCCGGCCTGCTCGAAACCCTGGGCCCCCAGGGCAGCCGTGCGCAGCATGCCGACACCTGGCTGGCCCTGTTCGATCTGTACCGGGCCACCGGCCAGCAGGAAAAATTCGAACATCAGGCGATTGAATTTGTCGGGCGTTTTGACCGCTCCGCGCCGCAGTGGTATTCCATGCCCGACATGGTCAAACAGCTGGCCAGCCCGTCGGCAGCGGTACCGGGCAATGGCCCCGCAGCCGACTGGATCTGCCCGTCCGTGCTGGGGATCCAGACGGTTGCCGCAATGACCGCCGCCCTCGGCCGCGCGCCCATGCCCTGGCGGCTGGACTGGCACAACCTCAAGAGCATCGATGCCGGCGCGGTGGAGCCGCTTGGCAAGGTGTTCAGCGGCTGGGCCGCGCAGCCGGTGCAACTGCGGTTTATTGGCGCGGCGAAACTGCAGCAGGTGCTGCAGGACGCGACGCCTTCGGGCGTGCGCGAGACCGCCCAGGCCTGGTGGCAACTGCGGATGGAAGCCTTGCGCGTGACCCACCAGCCGGACGAGTTTGAGTTGACGGCGCTGGATTTCTGCGTGACTTACGAAGTGTCGCCGCCGGCATGGGACAGCGCACGCTGCGAATACAAGCCGCTGGACCCGCACGGTGCCGCAGTCAGTGGCCAGACCATCATCGGTGATGTGTACCGCGATTCCGCGCCATCAAGCATCAGCAGTGTGATGGAAGGCGACACCCAGATGGACGGCAATTCACAGATGTCCAACCTGTTTGCGGTGGAGCTGTCCGGCCAGATCGAGGGCGATGCGATTGATGTGCTGGACAAGCTGGAGGCCAAGCTGATGGGCGCCGACATCATGGTCATTTCATGCGCCAAGCTGATTCGCGTCGATTTCTCGGCCGCAGGCACCCTGCTCAACTGGGTGTCGGCGCGTGAGTCGGAAAACCGCGCCGTGCAGTTCACCGACGTGCACCGTCTGGTGGCTGCATTTTTCAACGTGATCGGCATCACCGAGCACGCGCGGGTGCTGACACGCGTCGACTAGCCCGCTGCCGCACGGAGCGGCGTCGCGCGCCGCGCTGAGCCCCTGAAGCGGGCCGTTTCTCCCCCAGTTTTTGCGGCTTTTTGGCTGCGCCAGGCACATCCCCGGCCCGCGCAGCTTGCTGCCGTGTCGTTCGCCCCTGCCCGCAGGCCATCCGGGCTGACCGAAGTCCCTGACCAGGGCGCTGCTGCCGGGCAGCCTTGAGACAACACTTTCATTAAGTCATCTAAGTACTTAATTTAGAACGTCTTTTGATTCACGCGCGCTTTGAAATAACTTTCTAAGTGCTTGATTTCATTGAAAAAATTTGTTGCAAAGTCCTTGCACCCGAAAACTTTCCTGATAAAGTGGGAAAAAGTGCAATTTAGTGGTGAAAAGTGTTTTCCAAAGGTTTTTAACAGTGTTTCAAGGCGCGTCTTCTGTGGCTCTCGATACCAAGGGTCGGCTTTCCGTGCCGACCCGGTACCGTGACGTCCTCAGCGCCACCGCTGCCAGCCAGCTCACCATCACCAAACACCCGCACGGCTGCCTGATGATATTCCCGCGCAACGAGTGGGAGAAATTCCGCGAGCGTATTGCCGCGCTGCCGATGGAGGCACAGTGGTGGAAACGGATTTTTCTCGGCAATGCGATGGACGTCGAGATGGACGCCAGCGGCCGCGTGCTGGTGTCGCCCGAGCTGCGCGCCGCAGCCGGAATCAGCAAGGACACGGTGCTGCTCGGCATGGGCAGCTTCTTCGAGCTCTGGGATGCGGCGATCTACGCAGCCCAGGAGGCTGAGCAGATGAAGGGTCCCATGCCCGATGTCTTCAGAGACTTTTCATTCTGAAAGATGGCGGTGCAAGACACATGGACACATCGCACCGTCTTGTTGAACGAAGCAGTTACAGCGCTTCACATCCAACCGGACGGCCATTACATCGACACGACCTTTGGTCGCGGTGGACATTCCCGCCTGATTCTTTCGCAGCTCTCGCCCCAGGGCCGGCTGACCGCCTTCGACAAGGATCTCGAGGCGGTGGCCGAAGCGAAGACCCTGAACGATGCGCGGTTTTCGATTCGCCACGAAGGCTTCAAACATCTGGGCGACCTGCCCGCTGGCTGCGCGGCCGGTGTGCTGATGGACCTGGGCATCAGCTCGCCGCAGATCGACAACCCGGCACGCGGCTTTTCGTTTCGCGGCGACGGCCCGCTGGACATGCGCATGGACACGACGCGTGGCCAGAGCGTGGCCGAGTGGCTGGCCGATGCGGAGACAGACACCATTGCGGAGGTCATTCGTGACTATGGCGAAGAACGGTTTGCTGGGCAGATTGCAAAGGCGATTGATCGTCGCCGACAGGAACGGGGCCCTCTTGGAACCACCGCT
>PNNC01000021.1 GCA_013824015.1 Polaromonas sp. | reverse complement strand
TTAGAGGCTTCTCTCAAAGTGCTGCAACCGGGAGGACGTTTGGTGGTGATCAGTTTCCATTCGCTGGAAGACCGCATCGTCAAGCAATTCATGACCGAGCATTCGCGCGAGGTGTATGACCGCCGTGCGCCTTTTGCCGCGCCCAAGCCGATGCGGCTGAAAGCGCTGGAGCGTATCAAGCCGGGCGACGAGGAAGTTGCTGCCAACCCGCGTTCGCGCAGCGCGGTCATGCGCGTGGCGGAACGCACCGACGTGCCGGTTCAGGCCGTCACACAGCGTTATCCGGGAGCCGCGCAATGACACGGCTGAACCTGGTGCTGCTGATTGCGGTGTTGTTCAGCGCCCTGTACCTGGTGCGCACCCAGTACGAGTCGCGGCGCCTGTACGTCGAGCTGGAAAAAACGGCCGCGCGCAGCCGCCAGCTCGAGGCCGACAGGGAGCGCCTGCAGGTTGAAAAACGCGCCCAGGCCACGCCGCTGCGTGTCGAGCAGATTTCCAAGGAGCGCCTGCAGATGCGCACCGCCACCCCGGCCATCACCGAATACGTGCGTTACCAACAGGCGCCCGCAGTTGAGGCACGTCCGTGAGCCGAAGCGTTCTGTACTCCTCCAGCCCGCTGCTGGCGAGCAAGACACCGGTCTGGCGCAGCAAACTGATTGTGGCCGGCATTGCGCTGGCCTTTGCCGGTCTGGCCGGCCGCGCGGCTTATGTCCAGGTCATCGGCAATGATTTCTTCCAGCGCCAGGGCCAGGTGCGTTTTGCGCGCACGCTGGAACTGCCCGCCAACCGCGGCCGCATCCTGGACCGCAACGGCTTGCTGCTGGCCACCAGCGTGGTGGCGCCCAGCATCTGGGCCATTCCCGAGGATGTGGATGCCAACCGGACGCAATTGACCGAGCTGGCGAAGCTGCTGGAGATGCCGCTGGGCGAGCTGGCCAAAAAGCTGGCTGACGAGGACAAGACCTTTGTCTGGATCAAGCGGCAGGTGGACGAACCGATTGCCCAGAAAATCCATGCGCTCGGCCTCAAGGGCATCTATCAGCGCAAGGAATACAAGCGCCAGTACCCGGAAGGCGAAACCGCCGCCCATGTGGTCGGTTTCACCAATGTGGAAGACCGCGGCCAGGAAGGCATCGAGCTGGCTTTCAACAAGGAGCTGGCCGGCAAGGCCGGCTCGCGCAAGGTGATCAAGGACAGGCTGGGGCGCGTGGTCGAGGACGTCGGCGAGCAGGTGCCGCCGCTCGAAGGCAGGGACATCCAGCTGAGCCTGGACAGCAAGGTGCAGTTTTTTGCCTACCAGAAGCTGCGCGATGCGGTCATCGCGCGCAAGGCCAAGGCCGGCAGCGTGGTGGTGCTCGATACCGTGACCGGGGAAGTGCTGGCGCTGGCCAACTACCCGAGTTATGTGCCCAACAAACGGCAGAACCTGACCGGCGAGCAACTGCGCAATCGCGCGATGACCGACACCTTTGAGCCTGGCTCGACCATGAAGCCGATCACGGTCGCGATGGCGCTGGAGGCTGGCCGCATCAAGCCGCAGACCCTGGTGGAAACCGGCCCCGGCCGCTACAGCATCGGCGGCTTCACCATCAGCGACACCCACAACTACGGCACGCTGACAGTCGAGGGCGTGATCCAGAAGTCCAGCAACGTCGGTGCGCTCAAGATTGCGCAGAAGATGAGCCCGCACGAAATGTGGGACACCTACACCGCACTCGGCTACGGGCAGAAGCCGCAGATCCAGTTCCCCGGCGCCGTCACGGGCCGCCTGCGGCCCTGGAAAAGCTGGCGCCCGGTCGAGCAGGCCACGATGTCCTATGGTTATGGCCTGTCGGCCTCGCTGTTCCAGATGGCGCAGTCGTACACGGCGTTTGCGCATGACGGACAGATCATTCCGGTCACCATGCTCAAAAGCAGCGAGCCGGCTGTCGGCATCAAGGTTTTTTCCGCCGACAACGCGCGCGCCGTGCGCAAGATGCTGCAGATGGCGGCGGCGCCTGGGGGCACCGGCCCGCTCGCGCAAACCGTCGGTTACTCCGTCGGCGGCAAGTCGGGCACAGCGCACAAGCAGGTGGGCAAGGGCTACGCCAGCAACAAATACCGCGCCTGGTTCACCGGCATGGCGCCGATCGAGAACCCGCGCATCATCGTCGCGGTGATGATTGACGAGCCGAGCGACGGCAAGTATTTCGGCGGCGTGGCCGCCGCGCCGGTTTTCAGCGAAGTGGTGCAGCAGACGCTGCGCATGATGGGTGTGCAGCCGGACATGAGCGTGAAGCCGCAAATCGTCTACAGCCCGGTCGAGGAGTCCTTCTGATGGATCAGCTGCAGACCCCCGGACAGGCGGCGCAGTGGCTGCGCCAGCGTGTCAGTGGCAGCTTGTGGACGGACAGCCGCAAGGTCGGCGCGGGCGACGGCTTCATCGCCTGGCCGGGCGCGGCCACCGATGCGCGCCGCTATGTGGGCGGGGTGCTGGACGCCGGTGCCGGGGCCTGCCTGGTTGAGCGTGACGGTGTCGAGAGCTTCGGCCTGACGGACAGCCGCGTGGCAGCTTACCCCGGTCTCAAGCTGGCCACGGCGCCGATCGCCGCTGAATTTTTCGGCCACCCCAGCCGCCAGCTGGACCTGCTGGCGGTGACGGGCACCAACGGCAAGACGTCGACGGCCTGGTGGCTGGCGCAGGCGCTGGAGCGCCTGGAACGGCCGTGTGGGGTGGTCGGCACCCTGGGCATGGGCCGGCCGGATGCCATGGTGTTCAACGGGCTGACGACGCCCGATCCGGTGCTGCTGCAACAGCAACTGCGGCGCTGGGTCGATGACGGCTTTGCGGCCTGCGCGCTGGAGGCGTCGTCGATCGGCATTGCCGAACACCGTCTCGACGCGACGACCATTCGCGTGGCCATCTTCACCAATTTCACGCAGGATCATCTGGACTATCACGGCGACATGCCGTCCTACTGGCAGGCGAAGGCGCGCCTGTTCGGCTGGCCGGGCCTGAAGGCCGCCGTGCTCAACATCGATGACCCCAAAGGCGAGGCACTGGCCGGGGCCCTGGGCGACTCGGACCTGGACGTCTGGACCGTGTCCTGCGCCGCGCCGGCCCGTCTCAGGGCGCAGGCCATCCAGCAGGGTCAGGAGGGCATGAGCTTCGACGTGCTCGAAGGCGCGTCCTGCCATCGCCTGTCCACCGGCCTGGTCGGCCTGTACAACGTGTCCAACCTGCTCGGTGTCATGGCGGCATTGCGCGCACTGGGTCTGCCGCTGCGCGAGGTGGTGCAGGCCTGCGCCCATCTGTCGCCGGTGCCGGGCCGCATGGATGCGATTTCGGTGCCGGGCCGGCCGCTGGTGGTGGTTGACTATGCGCACACGCCGGACGCGCTCGAGAAGGTGCTGGGCGCGCTGCGGCCGCTTGCCGACGGACGTGCCGGCCGGCTGTGGTGTGTTTTCGGTTGCGGTGGCGAACGCGATCCTGGCAAGCGACCGCTGATGGCGGCCGCCGCCGAAAAAGGCGCCGATCAGGTGGTGGTCACCAATGACAATCCGCGCAGTGAAGACCCGGCAGCCATCATCCGCCAGATCCTCACAGGCTTCAGCCGCAGCGAGGGTGTCGAGGTGCAGGCGGACCGTGCCCGGGCGATCACGCATGCGGTGGCCCGCGCGGCTGCCGCCGACGTGATCCTGATTGCCGGCAAGGGGCATGAGAATTACCAGGAAAGCGCCGGCATCAAGCTGCCGTTTTCCGACAAGGCCCAGGCCGAGGCCGCCTTGAGCCAGGGCGCCGGTGCCCGGGTCGCCATGGGAGGCCTCGCATGATGACGCTGCAGCAAGCCCTGCAGTGGCTGCCTTCGGCGCGCCTGGTGGGGGATGGCAGCCTGCGTTTCACCCGGGTTCACAGCGACACGCGCAGCCTGCGGCCCGGCGACCTGTTTGTGGCGCTCAAGGGCGAGCGTTTTGACGCGCATGATTTCCTGCCACAGGCCGCCAGCCAGGGCGCCGTCGCAGCGCTGGCGCAACGCGGCTTGTCCCCGGAGCAGCCGGGCCTGCTGGTGGAGGATTCGCTCAAGGCACTGGGCCAGCTGGCCGCCGGCTGGCGTTCGCAGTTCAGCCTGCCGCTGATTGCGGTGACGGGCAGCAACGGCAAAACCACGGTGACGCAAATGATTGCGTCCATCCTGTGCGCCTGGAAAGGCGAGGCGGCGTTTGCGACCGAGGGCAATTTCAACAATGACATCGGCTTGCCCCTGACCCTGCTGCGCCTGCGCGCCGGCCATCAAGCCGGCGTGGTCGAGCTCGGCATGAACCATCCCGGCGAGATCGCCTACCTGGCGGCGCTGGCCAGGCCCACGGTGGCGCTGGTCAACAACGCCCAGCGCGAACACCTGGAATTCATGGCCACGGTGGAAGCCGTGGCGCGTGAAAACGGCAGCGTGATCCAGGCATTGCCGGAGGCGGGCGTCGCGGTGTTTCCGGCCGATGAGCCCTACACGCCGATCTGGCGCGCTGCCGCCGCATCGCGTGCCGTGCTCACTTTTGCCGAATCGGGCCCCGCCGACGTGACCGGCGCGGCGCAGTGGCGCGGCAGCGCCTGGCAAGTCGATGCCGCCACGCCGCAGGGCGCGCTGGCGTTTTCGCTGCAGGTCGCGGGCCGCCACAACGTCAAGAATGCGCTGGCCGCGACGGCCTGCGCGCTGGCCGCCGGGGTGCCGCTGGCGGCGATTGCCGCCGGGCTGTCCTCTTTTTCACCGGTCAAGGGCCGCTCCCGCGCCTTGCAGCTCACTGTGGCCGGCCGCACGCTCACCCTGATCGACGACAGCTACAACGCGAATCCGGACTCGGTGCGTGCCGCCATCGATGTGCTGGCCGAGTTGCCGGGCCCGCGCCTGCTGGTGCTGGGCGACATGGGCGAGGTGGGCGATCAGGGGCCGGCCTTCCATGCCGAAGTGGGGCTGCATGCGCGTGAACGCGGCATCGAACAGCTGTTCACCCTGGGCCGGCAGTCCGGTGACGCCGCCGCCAGTTTTGGCGCTGGCCGGCATTTTGGTGATGACCTGCCGGCACTGCAGGCGGCGGTCGCGGCGGCCTTGCCAGGCCTGGGCAGCGTGCTCGTCAAGGGCTCGCGTTTCATGAAGATGGAGCGGGTCGTGGAAGCCATGGTCGCCGGCGCACAAGAACAACAAGAGGAGAAAAGATGAGCCCCCACGTTCACATTCGTTCACTGCCCCCCGAGGGGGCGCGTGCCTCCTTTGAGGCGGCTCGGCAGGAGGCCCCCCATGCTGCTTAGCCTGGCCCAGTGGCTGCAAACCATCTCGCCGGAATTCGGCTACTTCCGGGTGTTCCAGTACCTGACCTTTCGCGCGGTCATGGCGGCGCTCACGGCCTTGCTGATCGGCCTGATTGCCGGCCCGTTTGTGATCCGCCGCCTGACGCACCTGAAAATCGGGCAGCCCATCCGCGAATACGCGATGCAGACCCATTTGAGCAAAAGCGGCACACCCACCATGGGCGGCGTGCTGATCCTGCTGGCCATCGGCATCTCGACCCTGCTGTGGTTTGACCTGAGCAACCGTTTTGTCTGGATCGTGCTGATCGTGACCCTGGGTTTTGGTGCCATCGGCTGGGCCGACGACTGGCGCAAGGTGGTGCACAAGGATCCGGAAGGCATGCGCTCGCGCGAAAAATACCTCTGGCAATCGGTGATCGGCCTGCTGGCCGCGCTCTACCTGGTGTTCAGCATTTCGGAGAGCTCCAACCTGCGGGTGCTCGAGCTGTTTTTCAGCTGGGTGCAATCCGGTTTCGACGTGAACCTGCCGCCCAAGGCGGGCCTGCAATTGCCCTTCTTCAAGGAGATCAGTTATCCGCTGGGGGTGTTCGGCTTTGTGCTGCTGACCTACCTGGTCATTGTCGGTTCCAGCAATGCGGTCAACCTGACCGACGGGCTCGACGGCCTGGCCATCATGCCGGTGGTCATGGTCGGTTCGGCGCTTGGCGTGTTTGCCTACGTGACCGGCAGCGCGGTGTATTCGAAGTACCTGTTTTTCCCGCACATACCCGGTTCCGGCGAACTGCTGATTTTCTGTTCGGCGATGGCCGGCGCCGGTCTGGCCTTCCTGTGGTTCAACACCCATCCTGCGCAGGTCTTCATGGGCGACGTCGGCGCGCTGGCGCTGGGTGCGGCGCTGGGCACGATTGCCGTCATCGTGCGCCAGGAAATCGTGCTGGCCATCATGGGTGGCATTTTTGTCGTCGAGGCGCTGTCGGTGATGCTGCAGGTGCTGTATTTCAAGTACACCCGCGCGCGTTATGGCGAGGGCCGGCGCCTGTTCAAGATGGCGCCCCTGCATCACCACTTTGAAAAGAACGGCTGGAAGGAAACGCAGGTGGTTGTGCGTTTCTGGATCATCACCATGCTGCTGTGCCTGGTCGGCCTGTCGACCCTGAAATTGCGATGAATCCTGACGAATCCCTCCCCACCGGCGATCTGCCCGAACAGCCTCCCGCAGCGCTGACGCAGACACCCGTGCCTGCGCCCGATGGGGCGTCGGCAGGGGAGGCGCCGGCGGCCGGCGACGGCCAGGCGCCCGCCGCCGTGACCGGCAAGCCGGGTGCGCGGCCCCTGCCCGACACGCTGACGGCAGCGCGTGATGCCGCGGCCTTTGTGGCCCAGTTGTTTGCCGAGGTGAGCGCACCCGAGCCGTCCGCTGCGCCTGTTGCTGCTGCGGATGTGCCGCCGGCCGTCGATGCTGCACCCGGCGACGCTGAAGACGATGTGGCCGACGATGCCGCTGCAGGCGGGACGGTGGCTTCGCCCTTGCAGGGTCAACATGTTCTGGTGCTGGGCCTGGGGACTTCAGGCCTGGCGATGGCACGCTGGTGTGCGCGCCAGGGCGCCCGCGTCACGGTGGCCGACACCCGCGAGGCGCCGCCGCAACTGGCCCGGCTGCAGCGGGAACTGCCGCAAGCGCAATTTCGTGCCGGCCCCTTCGACGCCGGCCTGATCGAGGGCCAGGACGTGCGCGCCGTTTTCCGCAGCCCGGGCCTGTCGCCCGAGCTGGTGGCCCCGGTGTGGCAGGCGGCGCAGGCCGTCGGCTTGCCGGTGGGGGGTGAGCTGGACCTGTTTGCCGCCGCGCTGCGGGAACTCCAGGCCGAACGCGGCTATGCACCCAGGGTGCTGGCCATCACCGGTACCAATGGCAAGACGACCACCACCGCGCTGACCGGTCAACTGGTGGCGCACGCTGGCAAAAGCGTCGCGGTGGCCGGCAACATCGGCCCCAGCCTGCTGGACACGCTGGCCGGGCACATCGATGCGGGGACGCTGCCCGAGGTCTGGGTGCTGGAGCTGTCCAGCTTCCAGCTCGACGGCGTGTCCGGCTTCGAGCCCAGCGCCGCCACCGTGCTGAACCTGACGCAGGATCATCTGGACTGGCACGGCAGCATGGCCGCTTACGGCGCGGCCAAGGCGCGCGTGTTCGGCAGCAAGGCGCTGCTGGTGCTCAACCGCGATGATGCGGCGGTGATGGCGATGTTGCCGGAACCGGTGCGTGTCAAGCTGCAAAAACCGCAGTGGCGCGAGTATGTGACCTTCGGCCTCGGGATGCCGCAGCGCCCGGGTGACTTCGGCATCGAAACCGTCAACGGCATGGCCTGGCTGGTGCGTGCGGCCGAGGCCGATGAAACCGTCAAGCGCCGCAAGGACGAAGACGTGGTGTTGCACATCCAGCGCCTGATGCCGGTGGAGGCCATGCGCCTGCGTGGCCGCCACAACGCCACCAATGCGCTGGCCGCGCTGGCGCTGGCCGGTGCCGCGGGTGGCACCATGGCGTCGATGCTGCACGGCCTGCGTGACTATGCCGGCGAGCCGCACCGCGTCACACCGGTGGCCGTGGTCAAGGACGTTGAATATTTCGATGACAGCAAGGGCACCAATGTGGGCGCCACAGTGGCCGCGCTGACCGGCCTGGGCGCTGAACGCAAGCTGGTGCTGATTGCCGGCGGGGACGGCAAGGGCCAGGATTTTTCGCCGCTGGCCGACCCGGTGCGCAGCTACGCGCGGGCGGTGGTCCTGATCGGGCGTGACGCGCCACAGATCCGCGCTGCGCTGGCTGCGACAGGCGTGGCGCTGCTGGATGCCGACTCGATGCAGGCAGCGGTCGAACTGGCCGCGGCCCAGGCGCACACCGGTGACGCCGTGCTGATGTCGCCGGCTTGCGCGAGTTTTGACATGTTCGACAACTATGGGCACCGTGCCCAGGTGTTTTGCGATGCGGTGCAGGCGCTCGCACACGATGCGGGGGTGGTGGGATGACCGTCGCCACACGCCTTGCCGGCTGGTTCTCCGGCCTGGGTGGCGCGGCCACCGAGGGCCTGCCGGTCCGTCTCGGTGGCCAGGGCAGCTCGCGCACGGCGTCTGCGCCGGTGCGTTTGTCCGGCGTGGACCAGTCGCTGATCTGGGTCACCGTGGCCCTGCTGGTCTGGGGCCTGGTGATGGTGTATTCCGCGTCTGTCGCGATGCCGGACAACCCGAAGTTCGCGCGGTACGCCCATACCCATTTTTTGCTGCGCCACGCCCTGTCGCTGGGTGTCGCCTTTGCGGTGGCCCTGCTGGCTTTCCAGGTGCCGGTGGCGACCTGGGAAAAGCTCGCGCCCTGGCTGTTTGTGGCCTCCCTGGTCCTGCTGATGCTGGTGCTGGTGCCTTTCATCGGCAAGGGTGTCAACGGCGCGCGTCGCTGGATCTCGCTGGGTTTCATGAACTTCCAGCCGTCCGAGCTCGCCAAGTTCGCGGTGCTGCTGTATGCCGCCGACTACATGGTGCGCAAGATGGAGGTCAAGGAACGCTTCTTCCGTGCCGTCATGCCGATGGCGGTGGCGATCGGCATCGTGGGACTGCTGCTGCTGGCCGAACCCGACATGGGCGCTTTCATGGTGATCTCGGTGATCGCCATGGGCATTCTTTTCCTCGGCGGTGTCAATGCCCGCATGTTTTTTGTCATCGCCACCGTGGTGGTGATCGCCTTTGCATTGATGGTGATGCTCAGCGACTGGCGCCGCGAGCGGATTTTTGCCTACCTCGATCCGTGGAGCGACAAGTACTCGATGGGCAAGGGCTACCAGCTGTCGCACTCGCTGATTGCCTTCGGGCGTGGCGAGGTGTTTGGCGTGGGCCTGGGCGGCAGCATCGAGAAGCTGCACTGGCTGCCCGAAGCGCACACCGACTTCCTGCTGGCGGTGATCGGCGAGGAGTTCGGCTTCCTCGGTGTGCTTTGCGTCATCGGCGCCTTCATGTGGATGACACGCCGCATCATGCACATCGGCCGCCAGTCGATCGCGCTGGACCGGCTGTTCGCCGGCCTGGTCGCGCAGGGCGTCGGCATCTGGATCGGTTTCCAGGCTTTCATCAACATGGGCGTGAACCTGGGCGCGCTGCCAACCAAGGGCCTGACCCTGCCGCTCATGAGTTATGGCGGGTCGGCGATTTTGATGAACCTGATTTCGCTGGCCGTGGTGCTGCGGATCGACTACGAAAACAGGTTACTCATGCGCGGAGGCCGCGCGTGAGTAAGCTGTTTCACCACAATCGATTCAGCGCGCAGCGCTGCGGCGCGGCAGCGCCG
>PNNC01000231.1 GCA_013824015.1 Polaromonas sp. | reverse complement strand
CTGGCCGTCCGGGTTGTAGATGCCGATCTGGCGGAACAGGCCTTCCATGCCGAAGGTGCGCGCCTCATCCACCAGGATGGGCACCACACGCGGGCCCAGGGCCTGGTCGCGCAGCAGCTGCGTCAGGAAACGCACATAGGCCTGCGTCGTCGAGATTTCGCGGCCTTCGGCGGTCGGTTCGATCACCGACTTGAAGGTCTCCAGCGCCGGCACGGTGAAACTTTCATCGGCCTTGACGCGGCGGTGCGGCAGATAGCCGCCCAGGGCCTTGCGGCGCTCGTGCAGGTACTGCATCTCGGGCGTGTCGTCGGCCGGTTTGTAGAACGGGATGTCGGCGAGCTGGCTGTCGGGAATCGGGATGTTGAAACGGTCGCGGAAGGCCTTGATGTCCTCGTCGGACAGCTTCTTGGTCTGGTGGACGTTGTTCTTGCCCTCACCGATCTTGCCCATGCCAAAACCCTTGACGGTCTTGATCAACAGCACGGTCGGCTGGCCGACGTGATTGACCGCCGCGTGAAAGGCCGCATACACCTTCTGCGAATCGTGGCCGCCTCGGCGCAGCTCGAAGATGTCCTCGTCACTCATCTTGGCGACCATCTCCAGCGTCCTCGGGTCCTTGCCGAAAAAATGCTTGCGCACATAGGCGCCGTCATTGGCCTTCATGGCCTGGTAGTCACCATCGACGGTGTCCATCATGATCTTGCGCAGCGCGCCGTCCTTGTCGCGTGCCAGCAGCGGGTCCCAGCTGCTGCCCCAGATCAGCTTGATGACGTTCCAGCCGGCGCCGCGGAAATCGCCCTCGAGCTCCTGGATGATCTTGCCGTTGCCACGCACCGGGCCGTCCAGGCGCTGCAGATTGCAGTTGATGACAAACACCAGGTTGTCGAGTTTTTCTCGCGCGGCCAGGCCGATGGCGCCCATCGATTCGACCTCGTCCATCTCGCCGTCACCGCAGAACACCCAGACCTTGCGGTTTTCGGTGTTGGCAATGCCGCGGGCGTGCAGGTACTTCAGGAAACGCGCCTGGTAGATCGCCATCAGCGGGCCGAGACCCATGGAGACGGTGGGGAACTGCCAGAACTCGGGCATCAGCTTGGGGTGCGGATAACTCGACAGGCCCTTGCCGTCGACTTCCTGGCGGAAGTTGAGCAACTGCTCTTCAGTCAGCCGGCCCTCGAGGTAGGCCCGGGCATACACACCGGGCGACACATGGCCCTGGATGTAGAGGCAGTCACCGCCATGGTTTTCGCTTTCAGCGTGCCAGAAATGGTTGAAGCCGGCACCGAACAGGCTGGCCAGCGACGCAAAGGAGCCGATGTGGCCACCGAGGTCACCGCCGTCAGCGGGGTGCAGACGATTGGCCTTGACCACCATGGCCATCGCGTTCCAGCGCATGTAGGCGCGCAGGCGGCGCTCGATCTCGAGGTTGCCGGGAGAACGCTCCTCCTGGTCCACCTCGATGGTGTTGACATAACCGGTGTTGGCCGAAAACGGCATGTCGATGCTGCCCTGGCGGGCATGCTCGAGCAGTTGCTCCAGCAGGAAGTGGGCGCGCTCCGGGCCTTCACTTTCGATCACCGCGGTCAGGGCTTCCAGCCACTCCCGCGTTTCCTGGGCGTCCTTGTCCAGCGCGTCATTCGCGGCTGCGCCCAAAGTGTCCACACGTGCCTGTTCCGGATTTGCAGCCATGGTTTGTCTCCTGCTGTTGGCTAGGGTGCTAGCCTGTGTTGATTGGCGTCTTCATCACGTTGTAACGCAATTTAGATTGAAGCTCCTAGTTTCTCATAATATTTATGAAATTTCAAATAGCGCCAGTTGATTTCACATTAAGAAACGTGAAACCTGCACCACTTCCGGGTGTCAGGGTCATCGCAGACCCCCAAATGCTGCATGACCGCGGGGCTGCGCCGTGGAAGCAAGGCTCGCCGGGCCTAACTCACTTAAACTGGGCGGCCCACCATGACTGTGCCCATCCCCGCCTCTTCCTCCCGCCCTGCCGGCACCGCGCCGCTGGCCCGTTGGCGCCGCTGGTGGCGCAAACAATCGCCGACCCGCCAGGACCGTTTTGTCACCCTTGGCCCCCTGCTGGCCGTCATGCTGTTCCTGGCAGCGGTGATTGCCGCCTTCGCCTATCTGCGCATCGAGGAAATCGATCGCGAACAGCAGGCCGTGAAGCGCGATGTCGAATACGCCCAGCAACGTCTGCGCCTGCGGCTGCTGGAACGCCAGGAGCAGTTGATGCGCCTGGGCCGCGACGTCTCCAACAAGGACGTGGACACCGAGGAATTTATTGCCCAGGCCGAGTCGCTGGTCAATCAGTACCCGGAGTTGCTGGCCGTGACCTGGGTGGATTCGCGCCGCAAGGTCAGGGCGGCCTATGTCTCGCCGAGTGCCAACCTGGCGCAAGCGCGCATCTCCGGCGACCAGCTCAAATATGGTGAAACCGAAGGGACCTTCGGCCTCGCCCGCGATTTGCGGCAGCCGGTGTATTCACGCCCGCTGAGCAGCAAGGACGACGCCGGCCACAACGGGCCCACGCTGCAACTCCAGATTCCACTCGATGACCAGGGCAAGTTCGGCGGCGTGATCCTGGGGGAATACGCGGTGGACGGCCTGCTGCGTTTCGGGGTGCCGACCGAGGTAACCGCCAAATACGCGGTGGCTTTGCTCGACGACCAGGGCAAGCTGCTCGCCGGCAATCTGCCGCCGCCACGCAACACCGCCGCCAAGCTGCTGCCCTGGTCCGACGAGGCCCAGGAGTATGAGATCCCGGTGTCGCCGGTCGGCAATGGCCTGCTGCTGAAGGCCCAGGGTTATCGCGCATCGCTCGGTGTGGTCGGCAGCGGTTTTTTCTGGCTGGTCAGCGCGCTCAGCGTCCTGACCGTCTGGATGCTGCTGGGCACCTGGCGCCATACGCGGCGGCGCGTGCAGGCCCAGGAAGCGCTGATCTCGGAAACCAACTTCCGCCGCGCCATGGAAAACTCCATGCTGACCGGCATGCGTGCGCTGGACCTGCAAGGCCGCATCACCTACGTGAACCCGGCCTTTTGCCAGATGACCGGCTGGAGCGAGGGCGAGCTGGTCGGCCGTACCGCCCCCTTCCCCTACTGGCCGGACCAGGACCGGGACACACTCGCGGCGCGGCTGGACGACGAGTTGCACGGACGCTCCGCCCCTGGCGGATTCGAGGTGCGCATCAAACGCAAAAGTGGCGCCATCTTCGACGGCCGCATGTATGTCTCGCCGCTGATCGATCCGCGCGGCCAGCAGACCGGCTGGATGACCTCGGTCACCGACATCACCGAGCCCAAACGCATCCGCGAGGAGCTCTCCAACTCCTACGAACGCTTCACCACCGTGCTCGAAGGGCTGGACGCAGCGGTGTCCGTGGCGCCGCTGGGCAGCGAGGAACTGCTGTTTGCCAACAAGCTGTACCGCGCCTGGTTCGGCGGCGAGGTCGCCGGCCACATGAACCTGATCGCCCAGGCCGGCGTGCCCGCGGTCGCGCCGACCGACGATACGCTGGATGCCGTGGACGGGCTGGCCGGCTTTCCGACCGATACCCTGACCGCGGCACAGACGGAAAACGCGGAAATTTTCATCCCGGAGCTGTCCAAATGGCTGGAAGTCCGCTCGCGTTACCTGACCTGGGTCGATGGCCGGCTGGCGCAGATGGTGATTGCCACTGACATCACGCCGCGCCGCCACGCCGAGGAGCAGGCGGCCCAGCAGGCCGAACGTGCCCAGTCGGCCAGCCGCCTGATCACCATGGGCGAGATGGCGTCCAGCGTGGCCCATGAACTGAACCAGCCGCTGACCGCCATCAACAATTACTGCAACGGCATGGTGTCGCGCATCAAGGGCCAGCAGATCAGCAACGAGGACCTGCTGGTGGCGCTGGAAAAAACCGCCAAACAGGCCCATCGCGCCGGCCAGATCATCCAGCGCATCCGCTCTTTTGTGAAACGCAGCGAGCCGAATCGCAGCTCGGCCGATGTCGCCACCATGGTCAGCAATGCGATGGAACTGGCCGACATCGAGCTGCGCCGCCACAACGTGCGGCTCAGCCACTACATTGCCGCGCGCCTGCCGCCCGTGATGGTCGACCCGATCCTGATCGAGCAGGTGCTGATCAACCTGATGAAAAACGGCGCCGAATCGATCGCGCAGGCGAAACGCCCGACAGCGCGGCGCAGCGTCGAGTTGCGGGTGGTTCCCAAGTCGATCGACGAGCAGAACGTGATCGAGTTTTCGGTGCTCGATTCGGGCAAGGGCATGTCGCCTGAAGTCATGAGCCGGCTCTATGAAGCCTTCTACTCGACCAAGGCCGAAGGCATGGGCATCGGCCTGAAGCTGTGCCGCAGCATCGTCGAGTCGCACCAGGGCAGGATGCAGGCGGAGAACCTCTACAATGGCGACGAAGTGGTGGGGTGCCGGTTCACCTTCTGGATCCCCGTGACTCCCCTGCTTTCCCCAGCCCTGGCTGCCACAGAAACGCCGTCCCCGCCGGCCGGCGTTCACTGACAAGCTGTTTGATACCGTCTACGCAAAAGGTTTGGCATGAGCTTGATTCCAAAAAAAGGCACCGTGTATGTCGTCGACGATGACGAGGGCGTACGCGACTCGCTGCAGTGGCTGCTGGAGGGCAAGGATTACCGGGTGCGTTGTTATGACTCTGCCGAAACCTTTCTGAGCCGCTACGACGCGCGTGAAGTCGCCTGCCTGATCGTCGACATCCGCATGGGTGGCATGACCGGCCTGGAACTGCAGGACCGCCTGGTCGAACGCAAGTCGCCGCTTCCCATCGTGTTCATCACCGGCCACGGCGACGTGCCCATGGCGGTGGACACCATGAAAAAAGGCGCGATGGACTTCATCCAGAAACCGTTCCAGGAAGAAGCCCTGGTGAGCCTGGTCGAACGCATGCTGGACCAGGCCAAGGAAGCCTTCAGCGAACACCAGCAATCGGCCAGCCGCGACGCCCTGCTGGCCAAGCTGACCTCGCGCGAGGCGCAGGTGCTCGAACGCATCGTGGCCGGCCGCCTGAACAAGCAGATCGCCGACGATCTGGGCATCAGCATCAAGACGGTGGAAGCGCACCGCGCCAACATCATGGAAAAACTCAATGCCAACACCGTGGCCGACCTGCTGAAAATTGCCCTGGGCTCGAGCGCACCCAAGGCCTGAATCCCTTCTTCCGCCGCTATCGTTTCGATAGCTGCCTGCGCCCGTGGTCCAAGGACCAGCGGGCGTTTTTACTTCAAAGCGATAAACCCATGACTGCACAACTGATCGATGGCAACGCCCTGTCCCAACAACTGCGTGGCGACGTCGCCCGGCGCGCCGCCGCCTTGCGTACGCGCGGCATCGTCCCCGGTCTGGCGGTGGTGCTGGTCGGCGAGAACCCGGCCAGCCAGGTCTATGTGCGCAACAAAGTCAAGGCCTGCCAGGACAGCGGCCTGCATTCGGTGCTGGAGCAATACCCCGCGACGCTCAGCGAGGCCGACCTGCTGGCACGTGTCGACGCGCTGAACCACGACCCGGCGATCCACGGCATCCTGGTGCAGCTGCCGCTGCCGGCCCACATCGACGCGCAAAAGGTGATCGAGGCCATTTCACCCGACAAGGATGTCGATGGCTTTCACGTCGCCAGCGCCGGTGCACTGATGGTCGGCCAGCCCGGCTTCTGGCCCTGCACGCCTTACGGCTGCATGAAGATGCTCGAGAGCATTGGCTACGACCTCCAGGGCAAACACGCGGTCGTGATCGGCCGCAGCAACATCGTCGGCAAACCCATGGCGCTGATGCTGCTGCAGAAAAACGCCACGGTGACCATTTGCCACAGCGGCACCAAAGATCTGAAGGCGCTGACGCTGCAGGCCGACGTGGTCGTGGCCGCGGTCGGCAAGCGCAATGTGCTGACCGCCGACATGGTCAAACCCGGTGCGGTGGTCATCGACGTCGGCATGAACCGCAATGACGAAGGCAAGCTCTGCGGCGATGTCGATTTTGCCGGCGTGAAGGAAGTGGCCGGCTGGATCACCCCGGTGCCGGGCGGCGTCGGCCCGATGACCATCACAATGCTGCTGGTCAACACCCTCGAGGCGGCTGAAAGAGTCTGAGGTTTCCGCTGCCTGGTTATGCGTCGCCGGCTTTCGGGGCGCGGCTCAGGCACCACAAGGTCCAGCCCGCCGCCAGCCACTGGGCCAGATACATCGCCGTACCCAGGCCGTGCCAGAGTTTGAGATTGCCACCTTCAGCCCGCGCATTGACGATGCGGGGCGACACACCAAACTCCACCAGCACCGCCAGAAAAAGTCCGGCCACTACAAATTTCATAGCGGCTTGCGCTTGCTGGGTATGGGCTGGCGCCTCTTTTCCCTTGAGAAACAGCAGCAGGAAAAAGGTGCAGGCGATGCTGAGCCAGGTCTGGGCGGTGAACAATTTGGCCGCCATGGCGCCGGCGGCAGCCGGGCTGGGCAGGTGCACAAACAGCAGCGGCACGACCAGAAAGCCCAGCGTACTCAGGCTGCCCCACCACAGGGCGGCGAGCAGGATGCTGATGCGTGGCTTCATGTGTCAGCCTGGAAGGCTAGATGTACATCACCGCAATGATTTCGTAACGTTTGATGCCACCCGGTGCCTGCACCTCGGCGGTGTCACCCTCGTCCTTGCCGATCAGCGCGCGGGCGATCGGTGAGCTGATGTTGACCAGGCCCAGCTTGATGTCGGCCTCGTCCTCGCCCACGATCTGGTAGGTCACCTTGTCGCCGGAGTCTTCGTCTTCGAGCTCGATGGTCGAGCCGAACACCACCTTGCCGCCGGCATCGACCTCGGACGGATCGATGATCTGCGCGGCCGACAGCTTGCCTTCGATTTCCTGGATGCGGCCTTCGACAAAGCCCTGCTTGTCCTTGGCGGCGTCGTATTCGGCGTTTTCGCTGAGGTCACCCTGGGCGCGCGCTTCCGAGATCAGGTTGATCACATGGGGGCGCTCCACCGTCTTGAGCTGGTGCAGTTCGGCCTTGAGCTTTTCTGCGCCTTTTTTTGTAATGGGAATGGTTGCCATGTTTGAGTGCTCCAAAAGCGAAACCGCCACCAGTCACCTGGCGGCGGCGTCTTAACAAGTTTGTCCTGGTGCCAGTTTAATGCAAATGCGCCGGCACCCAATCGGTACTTGCCCCGATCAGACCAGTTGCGCGTGCAGCTCCTGGATCGAGTGCACGGTCAGGTTGTCCAGGTACTTCATGCCCTCGACCGCCGCTTCGGCGCCGGCGATCGTGGTGAAGGTGGTGACCCGGGCCAGCAGCGCCGAGGTACGGATCTGCCGCGAATCGGCAATCGCGTTGCGGCGCTCTTCCACCGTGTTGATGACCAGCGCGATTTCGTTGTTCTTGATCATGTCCACCACATGCGGCCGGCCCTCGGTGACCTTGTTGACCACGCCGCAGGGAATGCCGGCGGCAGTGATGGCCGCGGCGGTGCCCTTGGTGGCGACCAGCTCGAACTTGAGGGCGGCCAGCGCACGCGCCACGTCCACGGCGCGTTCCTTGTCGTTGTTCTTGACCGTCAGGAACACCTTGCCCGAGGTCGGCAGCTTGGTGCCGGCACCGAGTTGCGACTTCACAAAGGCCTCGCCAAAGGTCTTGCCCACACCCATCACCTCGCCGGTGGACTTCATCTCGGGGCCGAGGATGGTGTCCACGCCGGGGAACTTGACGAAGGGGAAGACCGCTTCCTTGACGCTGAAGTACGGTGGTGTCACTTCCTTGCCGATGCCCTGGGAGGCCAAAGTCTGGCCGACCATGCAGCGCGCCGCCACCTTGGCCAGCTGGATGCCAGTGGCCTTGCTGACGAAAGGCACGGTGCGGGAGGCGCGCGGATTGACTTCCAGCACGTAGATCACATCCTGGCCGTCCACATGCTGGATCGCGAACTGCACATTCATCAGGCCGACGACGTTCAGGGCCTGGGCCATCGCCGCGGTCTGGCGCTTGATCTCGGTGATGGTCTCCGCGCCCAGCGAATACGGCGGCAGCGAACAGGCCGAATCACCGCTGTGCACGCCGGCCTGCTCGATGTGTTCCATCACGCCGCCAATAAAGGTCACGCCATCCGGATCGCGGATGCAGTCCACATCACACTCGATGGCGTCGTTCAGGAAGCGGTCCAGCAGCACCGGCGAGTCATGGCTGACCTTGACCGCCTCGCGCATGTAACGCTCGAGGTCGCGCTGCTCGTGCACGATTTCCATCGCGCGGCCACCCAGCACGTAGCTGGGGCGCACCACCAGCGGGTAACCCAGGGCGGCAGCTTTTTCCAGTGCTTCGGGCTCGGTGCGGGCGGTGGCATTGGGCGGCTGGCGCAGCTTCAGTTCATGCAGCAGCTTCTGGAAACGCTCACGGTCTTCGGCCGCGTCTATCATGTCGGGCGAGGTGCCGATGATGGGCACGCCGTTTTTCTCCAGGTCCAGCGCCAGCTTCAGGGGCGTCTGGCCGCCGTACTGGACGATCACACCCAGCGGCTTTTCCTTGTCGACAATTTCCAGCACGTCTTCCAGTGTCAGTGGCTCGAAATACAGGCGGTCCGAGGTGTCGTAATCGGTCGAGACGGTCTCGGGGTTGCAGTTGACCATGATGGTCTCGTAGCCGTCCTCGCGCATGGCGAGTGCGGCATGCACGCAGCAGTAGTCGAACTCGATGCCCTGGCCGATGCGGTTCGGTCCGCCGCCCAGCACCATGATCTTCTTGTTGGAGGTCGGCGCAGCTTCACACTCGCTGCCCTCGGCCTCGTAGGTCGAGTACATGTAGGCGGTGTTGGTCGCGAACTCGGCGGCACAGGTGTCCACCCGTTTGTAGACCGGGCGCACGCCGAGCGCCACGCGCCGTTCGCGGATGGCGGTGTCGGTGGTCTTGAGCTGCTTGGCCAGCCGCCGGTCGGAAAACCCCTTTTGTTTGAGCGTGCGCAGCGTGGCGGCGTCGATCTTGTCCAGCGAGGTGGTTTCCAGCTCCAGCTCGATCTTGACGATCTGCTCGATCTGCACCAGGAACCAGGGGTCGATTTTGGTCAGCGCAAACACCTCGTCCACGCTCATGCCCATGGCAAACGCATCGCCCACGTACCAGATGCGGTCCGGGCCGGGCGCGCCGAGTTCTTTCTCGAGCACCTCGCGGTCCTGGGTTTTTTCGTTCATGCCATCCACGCCGACTTCCAGGCCGCGCAGGGCTTTCTGGAAGGACTCCTGGAAGGTGCGGCCCATCGCCATGACTTCACCCACCGACTTCATTTGCGTGGTCAGGCGCGAATCGGCGGCCGGGAATTTTTCGAACGCAAAACGCGGAATCTTGGTGACCACGTAGTCGATGCTGGGCTCGAAACTCGCGGGGGTCGCGCCACCGGTGATCTCGTTGCGCAGCTCGTCGAGTGTGTAGCCGATGGCCAGCTTGGCCGCCACCTTGGCAATCGGAAATCCGGTGGCCTTGGACGCCAGTGCCGACGAGCGCGAGACACGCGGGTTCATCTCGATCACCACCATGCGGCCATCGACCGGGTTGATCGAGAACTGCACGTTGGAGCCGCCGGTGTCGACGCCGATCTCGCGCAGCACGGCCAGGCTGGCATTGCGCAGGATCTGGTATTCCTTGTCGGTCAGCGTCTGGGCTGGCGCCACGGTGATCGAGTCGCCGGTGTGCACGCCCATGGGGTCCAGGTTTTCAATCGAGCAGACGATGATGCAGTTGTCGGCCTTGTCGCGGACCACTTCCATCTCGTACTCTTTCCAGCCGAGCAGCGACTCTTCAATCAGCAGCTCGTTGGTCGGCGAGGCTTCCAGGCCGCG
>PNNC01000089.1 GCA_013824015.1 Polaromonas sp. | reverse complement strand
ATCGTCGGCCAGGAAAACCGCGGCCTCGAGTACATGTTCATCATGATGAACTCGGCGCGTTATGCGGTCGGCATGCAGGGCATTGCGATCGCCGAGCGCGCCTACCAGAAGGCCGTCACTTTCGCGAAGGACCGCGTGCAGAGCCGCCCGGTCGATGGATCGATCAATGCCAGCGCGCCCATCATCCACCACCCCGACGTCAAACGCATGCTGATGACCATGCGCGCCTACACCGAAGGCTGCCGCGCGATGGCCTCGGTCGCCGCTGCGGCCTATGACGCTTCGCACCACCACCCGGATGCCGAGGTGCGCAAGCAGAACCAGGCCTTTTATGAATACATGGTGCCGCTGGTCAAGGGTTACAGCACCGAGATGAGCCTGGAAGTCACCTCGCTGGGTGTGCAGGTGCATGGCGGCATGGGTTTCATCGAGGAAACCGGTGCGGCGCAGTATTACCGCGACGCCAAGATTTTGACGATTTACGAAGGCACGACCGCGATCCAGGCCAACGACCTGGTGGGCCGCAAGACCGCGCGTGACGGTGGCCAGACCGCCAAAGGCATTGCCGCCCAGATCGAAAAGACCGAAGCGGCCTTGCTCAAGCAGGGCGGGGCCGCGGCGAAAACCGTCGCCAGGCGCCTGAAGGCGGCACGCGAAGCCTTTGTCGACGTGGTGGAATTTGTCGCCGGCAACACCAAGGCCTCGCCCAACGCGGTCTTCGCCGGCAGCGTGCCCTACCTGATGCTGGCCGGCAACCTGGTGGCCGGCTGGCAACTGGCGCGCTCGCTGCTGGTCGCCGAGGAACAACTGGCTGCCGGTAACGATGTGGACTTCATGAAGGCCAAGATCATCACCGCGGTGTTCTACGCCGATCACCTGCTGAGCAAGGCGCCCGGCATGCGCGACAGCATTGTGGACGGCGCCGACAGCGTCACGGCGCTGGCGCTCGAAGCCTTCTGAAGCCGCTCTTTGCTATAGATTTCATAGCTGCTGTCGCCCGATTGACAGGGGCTAGAGGCATATTCAACTAAAAATCTTCCTGAATTGACCGGAGACACCATGTCCAGACTTCCCGCGCCGCTCGCCAACCTGCCGCTGCCCATCATCGGCTCGCCGCTGTTCATCATCAGCAACCCCAAGCTGGTGGTTGCCCAGTGCATCGCCGGTGTGGTTGGCGCCATGCCGGCGCTCAATGCGCGTCCGGCGGCGCAACTCGAGGACTGGCTGGCCGAAATCACCGAAACCCTGGCGGCCTACAACGCAGCGAATCCGGACAAGCCGGCCGCGCCCTTCGCGATCAACCAGATCGTGCACAAGTCCAACGACCGGCTCGAGCACGACATGGAAATGTGCGTCAAGTACAAGGTGCCGATCTACATCACCTCGCTGGGCGCACGCGAGGACATCAATGCCGCGGCGCACAGCTACGGCGGCGTGGTGCTGCACGACATCATCAACAACAAGTTCGCGCGCAAGGCGATTGAAAAGGGCGCGGACGGCCTGGTCGCGGTGGCAGCCGGCGCCGGTGGCCATGCCGGCGTGAAAAGCCCGTTTGCACTGATCCAGGAAATCCGCCAGTGGTTCGACGGCCCGCTGGCCTTGTCCGGTTCGATCTCGACCGGCGGCGCGGTGCTGGCGGCGCAGGCCATGGGCGCCGACTTCGCCTACATCGGCTCGGCCTTCATCGCCACCGACGAGGCACGCGCTGCGGATGCCTACAAACAGTCCATCGTCGACAGCAACAGCGACGACATCGTTTACTCCAGCCTGTTCACCGGCGTGCACGGCAACTACCTGAAGCCGTCCATCATTGCCGCCGGCATGGACCCCGACAACCTGCCTGAGGGCGACCTGAAAACCATGAACTTCGCCAGCGGCGAGGGCAGCAAGTCCAAGGCCTGGAAAGACATCTGGGGTTGCGGCCAGGGCATAGGCGCGATCAGCAAGGTGCAAAGCACGGCCGACTACGTGGCGCAGCTCAAGCGCGAGTACGACGAGGCGCGCCAGCGCATCTGCGCCTAGCCGGCCCCGGCCATGGCGACCGCGCAACGCCTGCCCGGGGTGGATGCCCTCAAGGGTGGGGCCTGCGTGTTGATCGTCTGGCACCACCTGGCGTTTTATGGTCCGATGTCCGACGTGGTGCACCGTGCCGCACCGGGACTGATGGACTGGCTTTACACCTATGGCCGGATGGCGGTTCAGGTGTTTCTGGTGCTTGGCGGCTTTCTGGCCGCCTGTTCGCTGGCCCCGGACGGCAAGGCCCGCTTCCGGCAACCGCTGCGCCTGATCCTCAAGCGTTACCGCCGCCTCGCGCTGCCGCTGGTGGTGGCGGTGCTGATCACGGTCGCGGTGGCGGCGCTGGTGCGGCCCTGGCTGCAGCATGACTCGGTGCCCGGCGCGCCCACGTTGTGGCAACTGCTGGCCCATCTGTTCCTGCTGCAGGACCTGCTTGGCCAGGAGGCGCTGTCGGCCGGCATCTGGTACGTCGCGATAGATTTGCAGCTGTTCGCCATGGCCGTGTTCATGCTCTGGCTGGTGCGCGGCGAACGCCATCGCTGGCTGGTGCTGGTGCTGGCCACCGCGTCGCTGCTGTTGTTCAACCGGCATGCCGGACTGGACATGACCGGCCTGTACTTCTTCGGTGCTTACGCGCTGGGCATCCTGGCCTGGTGGGCCAGCCGCAGCGAGCGGCCGGCGCGCTGGCTGCTGGTCATTGCGGGCCTGGGCGCCGCCGCGCTGCTGCTGGATTTTCGCGGGCGCCTGCTGGTGGCGGTGCTTGTGGCGCTGGGCCTGGTCTGGCTGCAGCGCAGCCCCTGGCCGGCACGCTGGCTGCAGCAGGCCTGGATGCTGCGGCTGGGACAGATCTCCTACGCGGTGTTCCTGATTCACTTTCCGGTCTGCCTGCTGGTCAACGCGGTGGTCAGCCATCTCTGGCCGGCCCAGTTGCTTGCCAATTGCCTGGGCATGCTGGGCGCCTTCGGGCTGTCGCTGCTGGCCGGCGACCTGTTGTACCGCAGCGTCGAGTCGCCCGAGGCGCGCTGGCGCAGCCTGCTAAGGCCGGCTGCGGCCCTGCGCTGAAATTTCCGCCAGGCTTTCACGTAACAACCGGCTCTGGCCCCTGTCCAGCGGGCTTCTACCGCTCCTGATTTTGTAGCGCGCGAGGCAAGTTTGCAGGGCCGGGCGCCAAGGAATATACTGGTTATCCATACAGTTGTTTCCATCCTGATTGCCGCCATGCCCGACATCCTGATCCCCGTCCACGCCATCAAGGGCCGCGGTGCCGCGACGCGCTTCGCGCACCGCTTCGAAAAGGACACACGCTCGGACTGGGACGATGGCTGGGGCACGCTGGAGGCCGACGCGGCGGACGGCAGGCCCGCGCTGGAAACCACGGTCCGCTTCGAGGACGCGCGCAGCGCCATCACGCGCAACGACTCGCCCGACATCTTTTTCGACTACAGCCTGAATCCTTACCGCGGCTGTGAACACGGCTGCATCTATTGTTATGCGCGACCCACCCACAGCTATTTGAACCTGTCGCCAGGACTGGACTTTGAAACCCGACTGATTGCCAAGCGCAACATCGCCGAGATGCTGCGTATGGACCTGGGCAAACGCAGCTATGTGCCCAAGCTGCTCAACATCGGCTCCGGCACCGACTGCTACCAGCCGATCGAGCGGGAACTGCGCCTGACCCGCGCGGTGATCGCGGTGCTGCAGCAGGCGCGGCATCCGTTTTCACTGGTCACCAAATCCAGCGGGGTGGAACGTGACCTCGACCTGATCGCACCGATGGCGGCCGAACGACTGGCGGCGGTGTATGTGACCATCACCACGCTGGATCCGGAGCTGGCGCGCACGCTGGAGCCACGCGCCGCCGCGCCGCACCGGCGGCTGCGCACCATCCGCACGCTGGCCGAGGCCGGCGTGCCGGTGGGGGTCAGCGTCGCGCCGCAGATTCCTTTTGTCAACGACGACATGGAGAAGGTGCTGGAGGCCGCGTGGCAGGCCGGTGCGCGTTCGGCGTTTTACACCGTGATCCGCCTGCCCTGGGAGGTGGCGCCGCTGTTCCGGCAGTGGCTGGAAATACATTACCCGCAACGCGCCGAGCGCATCATGGCGCGTATCCACGAAATGCGCGGCGGCAAGGACTATGACAGCGACTTTGCCTCGCGCATGAAAGGCAGCGGACTCTGGGCTGACCTGATCAAACAGCGTTTTGAGAAAACCTGTCACCGGCTCGGCTTCAACCGGCAGCGGGTGGAGCTCGATCTGGGCCGGTTCGTGCCGCCGTCGGCTTCGGGGCAGGCCCGCCTGTTCTGAATGCTGTCGCCAGGCTGAGCCTCCACGGGGTGGCGGCGAGGAGCGCAGCGTACGGCTTGACGGTGAGCACCGCAGGCGCCAGATCGGCGCGCGCAGCAGAAAGATCGGCGTGCCTTATTCCGACAGCTGCCGCGCGTGGTGATTCAGGTGGTCGGCCATGAAGCTGCTGATGAAGTAATAGCCATGGTCGTAGCCGGCGTGCCAGCGCAGCTGCAGCGCCTGGCCAGCGCGGGCGCAGGCGGCTTCAAACAGATGCGGGTTGAGCTGCTCAGCCAGAAATTTGTCGGCCAGGCCCTGGTCGATCAGAATGCCGCCAGGGTAGGGGGCGGCACCCATCCCGGCCATCAGGGCGGTCGCATCGTGCGCGGCCCAGGCCGCTTCGTCGGCGCCCAGGTAGCCGCTGAAGGCCTTGCGGCCCCAGGGGCACTGGCTGGGCGCGCAGATCGGCGCCAACGCCGACACCGACTTGAACAAGCTGGGGTGGCGCAGCGCCAGCGTCAGCGCGCCGTGGCCGCCCATCGAGTGGCCGAAAATGCCGATGCGGCCGGTATGCACGGGCAGGGTGTCCGCCAGCAGCGGCAACAGCTCGGCCGTCAGCCAGGTTTCCATGCGGTAGTTTTTGGCCCACGGCGCCTGCACCGCATCGAGGTAAAAACTGGCCGCCAGCCCCATGTCCCAGCTGTCGGTCTCGCCCGGGATGTTGGCGCCGCGCGGGCTGGTGTCGGGGGCGATCAGCGCCAGGCCCAGGGTCGCGGCCAGCCGCTGCGCGCCGGCCTTGGTCATGAAGGTTTCCTCGTTGCAGGTCAGGCCCGCGAGGTAGATCAGTGCCGGAACCTTGCCGCCGGCGTCGTCGATCACGCGCTGCGGCGGCAGAAACACCGAATACTTCATGGTCAGGCCGGTGCTGCGGGCGCTGTGCTGGTAAAAGCGCTGCGTGCCGCCGAAGCAGAGGTGTTCACTGAGGAGCTCGGGGGCGGTGTTCATGCGTTGTGGCCTTGTTGTACCAGTGCGATCACCGCGTCGGCGAAGACCTGCGGTTTTTCCTGGGGCAGGTTGTGCCCCGCGCCGGGCACGATGTGATGCGAACGCGGGCCGGTGAAAAAGCGCGCGTGTTGAGCGGCCGTGGCGGGCGGCCGCACGCCATCGTCGGCACCGTCGAAGGTGATGCTGGGCACGCGGATGGCCGGCTGCGCCGCCAGGCGGGTTTCGATGCCGGCCAGTGCCGGGGCGCCGGCCACCAGGCCGAAGCGATGGCGGTAGGAGTGGATCACGACCTCCACAAAATCCGGGTTGTCGAAAGCGGCGGCACTGCGTTCGAAGCTGGCGTCATCAAAGCGCCAGGTCGGTGACCACAGTTTCCAGAGGAGGCGGCAGAAGGCGCGGCGGTCGGCCGCCAGCCCCGCGCGGCCGCGTTCGCTGTGGAAGTAATACTGGTACCAGAGGCTGTGCTCGTTGGCCGGCGTGTCCGGCGACATCGCTTTGGCAATGTTCTGGATGTTGTAGCTGTTCAGCGAGACCAGGCCGGTGCAACGCTCGGGCCAGAGCGCGGCGACCACGCAGGCGGCGCGGCCACCCCAGTCGTAACCCGCCAGCACCGCGCGCGGCACGGCCAGCGCATCCATCAGGGCCAGCAGGTCGGCGCCCAGCGCGGCCTGTTCGCCCGAGCGCGGCGTGGCGTCGTTCAGAAAACGCGTCGCACCGAAACCGCGCAGATACGGCACGTACACGCGGCAGCCCTGGGCGGCCAGCAGCGGCGCGACCCCGGCGTAGGCATGGATGTCGTAAGGGAAGCCGTGCATCAGGAACACCGGCGGGCCGTCCACCGGCCCGGTTTCGTACACGGCCACGTCGAGCACGCCGGCCCTGATGTGGCGCAGCGGCAGCAGGCTGTCCATGGGCAGGCCGCTCAGTACAGGACCACGCCGCGGATCGACTCGCCGCTTTTCATCAGGTCGAAGCCCTTGTTGATGTCTTCGAGCGGCATCGTGTGCGTGATCAAGTCGTCGATATTGATCTTGCCTTCCATGTACCAGTCGACGATCTTCGGCACATCGGTGCGGCCACGTGCGCCGCCGAAGGCCGAACCTTCCCACTTGCGGCCGGTAACCAGCTGGAACGGGCGTGTGGAAATCTCGGCGCCGGCCTCGGCCACACCAATGATGATGCTGCGGCCCCAGCCCTTGTGGGTGCATTCCAGCGCCTGGCGCATGACCTGGGTGTTGCCTATGCATTCGAAGCTGTAGTCGGCGCCGCCATCGGTCAGTTGCACGATGGCATCGACCACGTTGTCGACTTCTTTCGGGTTGATGAAATGGGTCATGCCGAACTTGCGCGCCATTTCCTGGCGTGCCGGGTTGATGTCCACGCCGATGATCTTGTCGGCGCCGACCATCTTCGCGCCCTGGATCACGTTCAGGCCGATGCCGCCGAGGCCGAACACCACCACGTTGGCGCCGGCTTCGACCTTGGCGGTGAACAGCACCGCGCCTATGCCGGTGGTCACGCCGCAGCCGATGTAGCAGACCTTGTCGAAGGGCGCGTCTTCACGGATTTTCGCCAGCGAAATTTCGGGCGCCACGGTGTAGTTGCTGAAGGTCGAGGTGCCCATGTAGTGGAAGATCGGCTTGCCGTCCAGGCTGAAGCGGCTGGTGGCGTCGGGCATCAGGCCCTTGCCCTGGGTGCCGCGGATCAGCTGGCACAGGTTGGTCTTGCGCGACAGGCAGAACTTGCACTGGCGGCATTCCGGCGTGTACAGCGGAATCACATGATCGCCCTTTTTGAGCGTGGTCACGCCCGGGCCGACATCAACCACGATGCCCGCGCCTTCATGGCCGAGGATGGCCGGGAAGATGCCTTCCGGGTCGGCGCCGGACAGCGTGTAGTAGTCGGTGTGGCAGATGCCGGTGGCCTTGATCTCGACCAGCACCTCGCCGAATTTCGGGCCTTGCAGGTCCACGGTTTCAATCGTCAGGGGTTCGCCGGATTTCCAGGCGACAGCGGCTTTGGTTTTCATGGGGGCTTGTGCGGAAGTGATGGGGAACGAAGCACTATAAGCCAGCCGCCGGCCGTGCGCGTCCTGGCGGCCGCTTGTCCCGCGGCGACAGGTGTTGCATTTTGAGAATGATTCGGCGCGGCGCCGTCATGCCAGGCCAAACAGGCCTGCAGCCCATGTCGGACAAGGGCAGGCAGCTATCGCTTTGATAGCTGCCTGGCGCTGGCCTGGCTCAGGGCGCGAAGAAGCCCTTGAGCTTGTCGGTCCAGCTTTCCTCGGTCGGCGAATGTTTGGCGCCGCCTTTTTTCAGGGACTCGTCGAGTTCCTTGAACAGCTTGCGCTGGTGTTCGGTCAGCTTGACCGGCGTCTCGACCGTGATGTGGCAGTACAGGTCGCCCGGGTAGCTGGAACGCACACCCTTGATGCCCTTGCCGCGCAAGCGGAACTGCTTGCCGGTCTGGGTGCCGTCCGGGATGTCGATCGCGGCCTTGCCGGCCAGCGTCGGCACCTCGATCTCGCCGCCCAGCGCTGCCGTCGCCATGCCGATGGGCACCACGCAGTGCAGGTCGTCGCCTTCGCGCTCGAAGATGTCGTGTTTCTTGAGCCGGATCTCGATGTACAGGTCACCCGGCGGTCCGCCATTGGTGCCGGGCTCGCCATTGCCGGTGGAGCGTATGCGCATGCCGTCATCGATGCCGGCCGGAATCTTGACTTCCAGGGTCTTGTTGCTTTTGGTCTTGCCGACGCCGTGGCAACTCATGCAGGGCTCGGGGATCAGCTTGCCGGTGCCGCGGCACTGCGGGCAGGTCTGCTGCACGCTGAAAAAGCCCTGCTTCATCTGCACCACGCCGTGGCCGTGGCAGGTGGTGCAGGTGACAACCTTGGTACCGGGTTTGGCGCCGCTGCCGCGGCAGGTGCTGCAGTCGTCCCAGCTCGGGATGCGGATCTGCGCGTCCTTGCCGGTGGCCGCTTCCTCCAGCGTGACTTCCATCGCATAACTGAGGTCGCCGCCGCGGTAGACCTGGCGGCCGCCGCGCTGGCCGCCGCGTGCCTGCTGTGCGCCGAACACGTCACCGAAGATGTCGCCAAAGGCTTCGGCAAAACCGCCAAAACCTTCCGCGCCGGGGCCGCCGCCGCGGTTCGGGTCCACGCCGGCATGGCCGTACTGGTCGTAGGCCGCGCGTTTCTGCGCGTCCGACAGCATCTCGTAGGCTTCCTTGGCTTCCTTGAATTTTTCCTCGGCCGCCTTGCTGCTGTCCCCCTGGTTGCGGTCCGGGTGGTGCTTCATCGCCAGCTTGCGATAGGCTTTCTTGATGTCTTCATCGCTGGCGTTTTTGGGGACGCCCAGCGTGTCGTAATAGTCTTTTTTGATGGCCATGGGATTCGCGTGTTCAGTGGAAAAAAATCCTGTGCCCCGGATGCGGAAAAGCGGAACGCGGGGACCAGCCCCGATTCCGCTTTACCGCCCCGAGGCTGATCAACAGGTAGATCAGCCCTTCTTGACTTCCTTGACTTCAGCGTCCACCACATTGTCGTCGGCGGCGGCCTTGGCTGCAGCCTCTTCTGCGCCGGCGCCAGGGGCGGCCTGGCCCGCCTGCGAAGCCTGCATGTCGGCGTACATTTTCTCGCCGAGTTTCTGGCTGGCATCCATCAGCGCGGCGTTCTTCGCGTCGATGGCGTCCTTGCTGTCGCCCTGCAGCGCCTCTTCCATGTCCTTGATGGCGGCCTCGATCTTTTCCTTCTCGCCGGCGTCGAGCTTGTCACCGTATTCCACCAGCGACTTCTTCACGCTGTGAACCATGGCTTCGGCATTGTTCTTGGCGGTCACGAACTCGACCTTTTTCTTGTCGTCGGCCGCGTTGAGCTCGGCATCCTTGACCATCTGCTGGATCTCGGTCTCGGACAGGCCGGAGTTCGCCTTGATGGTGATCTTGTTTTCCTTGCCGGTGCCCTTGTCCTTGGCGCCCACATGCAGGATGCCGTTGGCGTCAATGTCGAAAGACACCTCAATTTGCGGCGTGCCGCGTGCGGCCGGCGGGATGCCTTCGAGGTTGAACTCGCCCAGCGCCTTGTTGCCCGAGGCGATTTCACGCTCGCCCTGGAACACCTTGATGGTCACGGCCGGCTGGTTGTCTTCGGCGGTCGAGAAGGTCTGCGCAAACTTGGTCGGGATGGTCGTGTTCTTCTTGATCATCTTGGTCATCACGCCACCCATGGTTTCAATACCGAGGGACAGCGGGGTGACGTCGAGCAGCAGCACGTCGGAGCGGTCACCGGACAGCACCTGGCCCTGGATCGCGGCGCCGACGGCCACGGCCTCGTCGGGGTTCACGTCCTTGCGCGGATCCCGGCCGAAAAATTCCTTGACCTTGTCCTGCACCTTGGGCATGCGGGTCTGGCCGCCGACCAGGATCACGTCATGGATGTCGCTGCTGGCAACACCCGCATCCTTGACCGCCAGGCGGCTCGGGGCGATGGTGCGCTCAATCAGTTCCTCGACCAGCTGCTCCAGCTTGGCGCGGGTCATCTTGATGTTCAGGTGTTTCGGACCCGAGGCATCGGCCGTGATGTAGGGCAGGTTGATGTCGGTCTGCGCGCTCGACGACAGCTCGATCTTGGCTTTTTCAGCGGCTTCCTTCAGGCGCTGCAGGGCCAGCACGTCGTTCTTGAGGTTGACGCCCGACTCTTT
>PNNC01000166.1 GCA_013824015.1 Polaromonas sp. | reverse complement strand
GCGGAGGGACCCAGACCATCGGGTCGCCTTTTCTTTGCTTACTTTCTTTTGGCGAAGCAAAAGAAAGTGAGTTGCCGCCGGGCAACCCCCGGCCAACCGGCGCAGGCACACCTCAAGGTTCGAGGAAGCAAAAGATGGATCCCGGATCCAGTCCGGATGACAACCAGGGCTAGCCGCCTGGTGTCGCGGTTTACTCGACCCGCGAAACCGCGGCCGGTTTGAACCCCAGATCGGCCGCCTTGCCCTTGCGCGCCCGTGCCCCGCGGGCATTGTTCAGGCTGCGGATCTCCAGCGTTTCCTCGCGGACCTTGCCGCCGCGGCCAATGCCTTCGATCTTCACGCTGCGGGTGTAGGCCGCCGCGCCGGCCAGCGTGTCTTTCGCGTCCAGGTCGATCAGGACCAGGCCGCGGCCGCCGGCGGGCTGGGTCTTGAGCTCGCTGATCTCGAAGGTCAGGATGCGGCCACCGGTGGACGCACAGGCCACATGGGTGGCCGGGATCAGCGGCGCGGCGCCGCTGCTGCCCGACACGTGCGAGGGTTTGCAAATCGTCTCGCCCTCGGCGCAGCTGATAAAGGCCTTGCCGCCCTTGAGCCGGGTTGTCATGTTCTCGACCGTCGCGAGGAAACCGTAGCCGCCGCTGCCGCTCAGCAGCAAGGTGGCGCCCGCCGGCCCGGCGAAATAATGGGCCGGCTGGGTGCCGCTCTCGAGCTCGATCAGGGTGGTCACCGGCTGGCCGTCGCCGCGCGCGCCCGGCAGCATGGCCACCGGGATCGAATAAACCCGGCCCGTGCCTTTGGCCGCGGTGCCAAACACCAGCAGCGTATCGACCGTGCGGCATTCAAAGGTTCCGTAGAGCCCGTCGCCGGACTTGAAGGCAAAACTGGCCGCATCATGGCCGTGGCCGCTGCGCGCGCGCACCCAGCCCTTGGCGCTGACCACCACGGTGACCGGCTCATCCAGCACCTTGACTTCCAGCACGGCCTTTTTCTCGGCCTGGATCAGCGTGCGGCGCGGGTCGGCAAACTGTTTGGCGTCCGCTTCGATCTCCTTGATCATCAGGCGGCGCAGCGCGGCCGGGCTGCCAAGGATTTCCTCCAGCCGGCCCTGCTCTTCGCGCAGGTTCTTGAGCTCCTGCTCGATCTTGATGGCTTCCAGCCGCGCGAGCTGGCGCAGGCGGATTTCGAGGATGTCTTCGGCCTGCCGGTCACTGAGATTAAAACGCGCGATCAGCGCGACCTTCGGCTCGTCGGCCTGGCGGATGATGGCGATGACCTCGTCGATGTTGAGCAGCACCAGCTGCCGGCCTTCGAGGATGTGGATGCGGTCCAGCACCTTGTCGAGGCGGTGTTGCGAGCGCCGCTGGATGGTGGTCTGGCGAAAGCTGATCCATTCGTTCAGCATCTGGCGCAGGTTCTTCTGGGTGGGACGGCCGTCCAGGCCCACCATGGTCAGGTTGATGCTGGACGAGCTTTCGAGGCTGGTGTGTGCCAGCAGCGTCGTGATCAGCTCGCTCTGGCTGATGCGGCTGGTCTTGGGCTCGAACACCAGCCGCACCGCCGCATCCTTGCTGGACTCGTCGCGCACCACGTCCAGCACCGCCAGCACGGTCTGCTTGAGCTGGACCTGGTCCAGGCTCAGCGCCTTCTTGCCGGCCTTGATTTTCGGGTTGGTGATCTCTTCAATTTCTTCCAGCACACGCTGCGTGCTGACGCCGGGCGGCAACTCCTGCACCACCAGTTGCCACTGGCCGCGCGCCAGGTCCTCGATCTTCCAGCGTGCGCGCACCTTGAGCGAGCCGCGGCCGCTGCTGTAGGCGGCCGCGATGTCGGCGGCCGTCGAAATGATCTGGCCGCCGCCCGGGTAATCCGGTCCGGGCATCAGCGCATACAGCTCGTCGTCGGCCAGCTTGGGCGTCTTGATCAGCGCGATGCAGGCATCGGCCACTTCACGCAGGTTGTGGCTGGGGATCTCGGTGGCCAGGCCCACAGCGATGCCGCTGGCGCCGTTGAGCAGCGTGAAGGGCAAGCGTGCCGGCAGCTGCCTGGGCTCTTCGAAGGATCCGTCGTAATTCGGCACAAAATCGACCGTGCCTTCGTCGAGTTCGTCGAGCAGCAAGGTGGTGATTTTGGCCAGCCGCGCCTCGGTGTAACGCATGGCCGCGGCGCCGTCACCGTCACGGCTGCCGAAATTGCCCTGGCCGTCGATCAGCGGGTAACGCTGGCTGAAGTCCTGCGCCATGCGCACCATCGCGTCATACGCGGCCTGGTCGCCATGCGGATGGTATTTGCCCAGCACATCGCCGACCACACGCGCGCTTTTGACCGGCTTGGCACCGCCGGCGCCGGAAAACCCCAGGCCCATGCGCGCCATCGCGTACATGATGCGGCGCTGCACCGGTTTCTGGCCGTCGCAGACATCGGGCAGCGCCCGGCCCTTGACCACGCTGAGCGCGTATTCGAGGTAGGCACGCTGGGCATAAGCGGCCAGGGACTCCTGGTCGGGCAGTTCGGGGGCGGCAGGCGGGGGCGGAGTGAAAAGATCGTCCATCGGTGTCTGGGGGTTCGCAGGTCAATAAACAGGAAAAGGAAGAAGTCGCGGCCGGCGTGCGGACGGGCGGCTCAAAAGGTGCTGTTGCCCGCGGCGCTGTGCGGCTTGCGGATGTGCCCGTCGGTGAACAGCAGGATGTTGCGTGAACGGTGGCTGTCCGGCCAGGCGCCGAAATAGTTGGCCAGCCCCCGCAGCCAGGCCTGGGCGGCCGGCACATCGGGCAGCGGCGGCACCTTCAGGTTGGTGGCGATCACCCGGAACTGCAGCGACACGCCGGGCAGGAACTCGCTTTCGATGCGCAAGCCGCTGACCAGCAGCCGGGTCGCCAGCGAGTCCACCTGGCCGTCGTCTTCCAGATCCTGCGCCACCACCGCAAACAGCTGCTCGCTGATACGCGCTGCGGTGTCACTGTCGCTGATGGCGCGGCGGATGCGGTTGGCCGCCTCCAGGATCAGTTTTTCCTGGGCGTCGGCGCCCAGCTCGCTGACCAGACCGGCAAAATTGTGAATGGCAATCAGGTACAAGGCCCCGCCGTGCCGGAGATTCTGGGCGCGGTGGATGGCCGGCCGCAGCCGGTCGATCAACACCGCCAGGCTGGACAGCCCGGTCAGCGGGTCGGTCACCTTGGCGGCCAGTCCGCGCAGCCGGCCTTCATTGAGCAGGCGGCTGCGCCAGACCAGCGCCAGGTAGGTGGTCGGTCCCTGCACCAGCAGCAGCATGGCCACCGGCCAGTAGGTGGCGGTGGAATCCAGGCGGCCCAGCAGGAACAGCATGGCCACCACCACGCCTGCGACATGGCCCAGCAACAGCCACCATTTCCAGGGGCCGGAGATGCGCCAGGCCGGCAGGCAAAGAATCAGCCAGGACAGCAGCAACAAGCCGCCCAGGCCGTAACTGCTGGCAAGAATGGCCAGCGGTGAATCATCGACCAGCCTCAGACCGGCCAGGCCCAGCGCGACCAGCACCGTGGCGGCCATGGCCAGCCTGTCGGCGGCGCCGGTCTTGCGTTTGCGCAGCAACCAGGTGTGCAGGCCGGCCAGCGCAGTCGGGCCCAGGATCAGCAGCACGGTTTCCACCTCCTGGACCGGCCAGGCCATCTGCCGACCCGCCAGCAGGGCCAGGTTGATACCCAGCAGGTAGCCGCCCAGTGCGAACAGCGTGGGTTCGTCGTAGGCATACGCAATGATCAGGCTCAGCAGCAGCACCAGGCCCAGCACGCCGACGGCGATACCGAGAACAAAGGTATCAGGGTTGAAGACCGGATTCACTTATTCGCGCTCGATGCGGAATTCCGGCGCCACCGGGGTTTGCACCACCAGCGCCGGCACCTGGTTGCCGCGGCCTTTGGCGCCGCCGACGGGCTGGCCGCGCGCACCGCCCATCATCTCCATCCGGACCCGGCCGGAGCGGCGGGCGTCACCCACCATGCTCGGTGGCTTCAGGTGGGAATACAGCTGCATCACGGTCTTGACGTAGTTTTTGGTCTCGGGGTAGTTGGGAATGCGGTTGCCGGCGCGCTGCACCGCGCCTTCGCCGGCGTTGTAAGCCGCCACCGCCAGCTCGAGCTGGCCTGGAAACAGGTCGATCAGGTAGCGCAGGTAACGCGAGCCGGCCCGGATGTTGGTCTTGGGATCGGTCAGCTTTTTTTCGATCGGCGTCTTCTTGTCGGGCCGCACGCCATACTGCTGGGCCGTCGGCGGCATCAGCTGCATCAGGCCGACCGCGCCCTTGGGCGAGACCGCATGGGTGTTGAAGCCCGATTCGGTGGCGATCAGCGCCTGCAGCAGCTCGTAGTCGATGTCCTGCGCCACCGAGGCCTCCCGCAGCAGGTGCTTGACCGCCTTGTAATTGGGTGACACATCAAAAAAGGCCAGCAGTTTGGGCGGCGCGCCCGGCGAACCGGGGTTGTAGGCGGACAGTCCGCGGTTGCCCCGGCTGGTGTCGAAGGTCTCGCCACTGCGGAAAAACAGCTGGTAACGCTCGTCCAGGCGCTCGGCGGAAAAATGCGCGACACCGGCCTCGTCGACATAACCCCAGACATCGGCGCGCGCCGGCGCAGCCACCAGCAGCACCGCCCCCATTATCAAAAATGATAGCAGCCGGCGCAAGCCCGACATGGGCTGGAGCCATTTTTTATGCATGAACAGGGCCTTGCCGGGGAGACCACAGCGTTTTCATCAAGATCACCTTTAAATGTCGATTTCCACGGTATCCCCGTGGAGTTCCATCAGCTCGCGCCGCGCCGCGGCTTCGCCCTTGCCCATCAACTTGGTCACCAGCGACTCGGTCTGGGCGAAGTCCAGGTTGCCGAGCTGCACCGGCAACAGCCGGCGGGTGTCAGGATTGAGTGTGGTTTCCCACAATTGTTCCGCATTCATTTCGCCCAGGCCCTTGAAGCGGCTGATGGCCCAGGCGCCTTCGCGCACGCCTTCCTTGCGCAATTTGTCGAGAATCGCCAGCAATTCGCCTTCATCCAGCGCATAGGCCTTGGAAGCAGGTTTTTTGCCACGGGCCGGCGCATCGACCCGGAACAGCGGCGGACGGGCCACAAACACATGGCCGGTTTCGATCAGTTTGGGGAAATGCCGGAAAAACAGCGTCAGCAGCAGCACCTGGATGTGCGAGCCGTCCACGTCGGCGTCGGACAGGATGCAGACCTTGCCGTAACGCAGGCCGCTCAGGTCGGGCGTGTCGTCGGGGCCGTGCGGATCCACACCGATGGCCACCGCGATGTCATGGATCTCGGTGTTGGCAAACAGCCGGTCGCGTTCGACCTCCCAGGTGTTGAGCACCTTGCCGCGCAGCGGCAGGATGGCCTGGCTTTCCTTGTCGCGGCCCATCTTGGCGCTGCCGCCGGCCGAATCGCCCTCGACCAGGAACACCTCGTTGTGCGCCAGGTCCCTGCTTTCGCAATCGGTCAGCTTGCCGGGCAGCACCGCCACGCCGGAGCCCTTGCGTTTTTCAACCTTCTGGCCGGCTTTTTGCCGGCTTTGCGCGGCCTTGATGGCCAGTTCGGCGAGTTTTTTGCCGTAATCGACATGCTGGTTCAGCCACAGCTCCAGCGTCGGCCGCACGAAGCTGGACACCAGCCGCACCGCATCGCGCGAATTCAGCCGTTCCTTGATCTGGCCCTGGAACTGCGGGTCCAGCACCTTGGCCGAGAGCACATAACTGGCGCGCGCAAACACGTCCTCGGGCAGCAGCTTGACGCCCTTGGGCAGCAGCGAATGCAGGTCGACAAAACTCTTGACGGCCTGGAACACGCCGTCGCGCAGGCCGCTTTCATGGGTGCCGCCGGCGCTGGTCGGAATCAGGTTGACGTAACTCTCGCGCACCGGCTGGCCGTCTTCGGTGAAAGCCAGGCACCATTGGGCGCCCTCGCCTTCGGCAAAACTGTCATGCGCCGCATCGGCAAAACCTTCGCCCTCGAACAGCGGAATCACCGGATCGGCCGGCAGGGTCTGCATCAGGTAGTCGCGCAGGCCGCCCTTGTAGACCCAGGTCTGGACCTCTCTGGTTTTTTCCACCGCCAGCGTCACGGTGACGCCGGGCATCAGCACCGCCTTGCTGCGCAGCAAATGGGTGAGCTCGGCCATCGGCAGCGCCGAGGCTTCAAAATACTTGCTGTCCGGCCAGGCCCGCACGGTGGTGCCGGACTTGCGGTCGCCCTCGCCGGCCTTGCGCAGGTGCAGCTTCTCGGTCACGTCGCCGGCTTCGAACACCAGTTTGGCCACCATGCCGTCGCGGTAAGAGGTGGCTTCCAGCCGTTTGGACAGCGCGTTGGTCACGCTGACACCGACGCCGTGCAAGCCGCCCGAGAAGCTGTAGGCGCCGCCCTTGCCCTTGTCGAACTTGCCGCCCGCATGCAGACGGGTGAACACCAGTTCGATCACCGGCGCCTTTTCCTCGGGGTGCAGGCCATAGGGGATGCCGCGGCCATCGTCCTCGATGCTGACCGACCCGTCGGTGTGCAGCGTGACCTTGATCTTCTTGCCATGGCCGGCAAGCGCCTCGTCGGCCGAGTTGTCCAGCACTTCCTGGATGATGTGCAGCGGGTTGTCGGTGCGCGTGTACATGCCCGGCCGCTGCTTGACGGGCTCAAGGCCCTTGAGCACGCGGATCGAGCCTTCGGAATAGTCGTTGGGTAGTTTGGTCGCCATGGGAGGGCTGATTGTAGTCGGGCAGGATTTTACAACTGGATAAATATACAGCCCGAATGACGACTCCTGCACATTCATGCGTATTTCTCATCAAAGCGGTGACAATTCCGGAAAGCAGAAAAAAGCCCATCTGGTTACATTCAGGGGATGCAACCGATGCCTCGCAATCTTTCCATGACCCAGGTGCTGCTGTGCGGCGCCATCATCGTCACCCTGTCCATGGGCATACGCCACGGTTTCGGCCTGTGGCTGCTGCCGATCACCCAGGAACAGGGCTGGACGCGCCAGACCTTTGCGCTGGCGATTGCGGTGCAAAACCTGTCCTGGGGCATTTTCGGGATTTTTGCCGGCATGCTGGCCGACCGCTTCGGCGCCTTCCGCGTGATCATCGGCGGCGCCGTGTTGTATGCGCTGGGCCTGGTCGGCATGGCGCTGTCCAGCACCGGCCTGATGTTCACGCTGACCGCCGGCATCCTGATCGGCGCGGCCCAGGCCGGCACCACCTACGCGGTGATCTACGGCGTGATCGGGCGCAACATCCCGGCCGAAAAACGCTCCTGGGCCATGGGGGTGGCCGCCGCCGCCGGCTCTTTCGGCCAGTTCCTGATGGTGCCGGTCGAAGGTTTCCTGATCAGCAGCCTGGGCTGGAAGGAAGCGCTGCTGGCGCTCAGCGCCGCCGTGCTGCTGATCGCGCCGCTGGCCTTCGGCCTGCGCGAGACCCGCTTCGGCGCCGGCCAGGCGCCAGCACGCGAACAAACCATCTTCCAGGCGCTCAAGGAAGCCTTCAAGTACCCGAGCTTCCAGCTGCTGATGGCCGGTTATTTTGTGTGCGGCTTCCAGGTGGTGTTTATCGGCGTGCACATGCCCAGCTACCTGCGCGACAAGGGCCTGTCGCCGGAAGTCGCGAGCTACGCGCTGGCGCTGATCGGCCTGTTCAATGTGTTCGGCACCTATGCCGCCGGCACGCTGGGCCAGCGCCTGTCCAAGAAAAACATCCTGGCCTTCATTTATTTCGCGCGGGCCGTGGTGATTGCGGTCTTCCTGGCCGCACCGCTGAGCCCGCTCAGTGTCTACATCTTTGCCAGCGTGATGGGCCTGCTCTGGCTGTCGACCATTCCGCCGACGAATGCGGTGGTGGCGCAGATTTTCGGCATCCAGCACCTGTCCATGCTCAGCGGCTTTGTGTTTTTCAGCCACCAGATCGGCTCCTTCCTGGGCGTCTGGCTGGGCGGCTACCTGTATGACCGCACCGGCAGTTACGATATCGTCTGGTACATCGCGATCGCGCTGGGCGTGTTTGCCGCGCTGGTGAACCTGCCCGTGCGCGAAACCGCGATCCACCGGCCGCGGCCGGCTACGCTCCCGCAAGGCGCCTGACATGGCCCGCAAACTCGCGCTGTACACGCTGGCCATCGCGGCCAGTGTGGGCGTGTTTGCGCTGTACACCCGGCCCGACTTTCTGCGGACCCTGGCCGACCAGATCTGGGCCTGCTTCTAGGGTGGCATGACGGTGTTAGGCTTGCGCTTCCCCAAAGAAGCGGAGACAGCGGCATGCAGACCATCGTGATCACGGGCGCCTCCGAAGGCATAGGTGCCGAAATGGCAGCCCAGCTCGCGCAGCGCCATGGCGCGCAACTCTCGCTGGTGCTGGCGGCGCGTAACGAAGCTGCGTTGCAAGCCGTGGCCGCGCGGTGTCAGGCCGGCGGCGCCGCGACGCTGGTGGTGCGCACCGACGTATCGGACCCCTCCCAGTGCCGCGCGCTGATCGAAGCGGCGGTGGCCCGCTTTGGCCGCATCGATGTCCTGGTCAACAACGCCGGCATGTCGGCCCAGGCGCTGTTCGCCGAGGTCAGGCCGGAGGACCTCGGCTGGTACGAACAGCTGATGAAAATCAACCTGTGGGGCAGCGTCTGGTGCACCCATGCCGCCCTGCCCGCGCTCAGGGAAAGCCGCGGCAGCATCGTCGCGGTATCCAGTCTGGCCGGCCTGGTCGGTGTGCCCGGCCGCACCGCCTACAGCGCCACCAAATTTGCGATGACCGGCTTTTTTGAAGCGCTGCGCGCAGAACTGAAAAGCGCCGGTGTCAGCGTCACCACCGCCTACCCCGGCGTGGTTGCCACGCAGATCCGGCACCGCGGCTTCAACGCGGCCGGTGCACCAGCCGGCAGCAGCGGGCTCAAGGAGGACGGCGCCATGAGCGTGGAGGAATGCGCCCGCCTGATCATCCACGGCATGGAGCGCCGGGAGCGCGAGGTGGTGATGACGGCCAAAGGCAAGCTCGGCCGCTGGCTCAAGCTGCTGGCGCCGGGCGCCGTCGAAAACATGGCGCTGGCCGCGCTCAAGGACGAGGTCAAACCCCGGTGAGCCTGCCCATCCCGTCCCTCAGCCCGCACGGCAGCGAGCCCGCTTCCGACTGGGTGCAACGCTGGTCGCACCTGGTCCGTCCCGGCGGCACGGTGCTGGACGTGGCCTGCGGCCAGGGCCGCCATGCCTGGTGGTTTTACAAGAGAAAACACCTTCTAGCCCTTGTGGATCGGTCGCAGGCAGCTATTGATTCGATAGCAATTCCAGCCTCCGCCTGCGACAAGGTGGTGGCCGACATCGAGGCCGGTCCGTGGCCGTTTGCCGGCCGCCGCTTCGACGCCGTGGTCGTGACCAACTATCTGTGGCGGCCGCTGATGCCGGTCCTGCTGGACAGCCTGGCGCCCGGCGGCGTGCTGATTTACGAAACCTTTGCACAAGGCAACGAAACGGTGGGCAAGCCTTCGCGACCGGATTTCCTGCTGCGTCCGGGTGAGTTGTTGCACATCTGCCAGGGCCTGCGCATCGTCGCTTTTGAAGACGGTTACCGGGACGCGCCGCCCCGCTTTACACAGAGGATTGCCGCGCTCAGGGAACCGTCATCGCCGGCGGCAGTCCCACGTTATCTGCTGGACAGCCCCCGCGAATCCATCCCGGCCACTGGGTAGAATGCGGAATCAGCCTTATTTCCTGGCTGGTACCGGCAGGCCGGGCCCCTCAACTGACACACAGACATGAACACCATTACCGGCAGCATCGTTGCACTGGCCACCCCCCTGCATGAGGACGGTAGCGTTGACTACCCGACGCTGCGCAAGCTGGTGGACTGGCACATTGCCGAGGGCACCGACTGCATCGGCGTGGTGGGCACCACCGGCGAATCGCCGACCGTCAATGTCGAAGAGCACTGCGAGATCATCCGTGTCTCGGTCGAGCAGGCCAAAGGCCGTGTCCCCGTGATGGCCGGTTGCGGCGCCAATTCGACCTCGGAAGCCATCGAACTCGCGCGTTTTGCCAAAAAAGTCGGCGCCGACTGCCAGCTGCAGGTCGTGCCCTACTACAACAAGCCGACCCAGGAAGGCCAGTACCGCCATTTCACGGCGATTGCCGAAGCGGTCGAGTTGCCGATGGTGCTGTACAACGTCCCCGGCCGCACCGTGGCCGACATGCTGCACGCCACCGTGCTGCGCCTGGCGCAGGTGCC
>PNNC01000003.1 GCA_013824015.1 Polaromonas sp. | reverse complement strand
GGCGAGGCACTTTTCTTTGTCTCGCCAAAGAAAAGTACCCAAAAGAAAGGCGACCCGATGGTCTGGGTCCCCTGCGCTTCGCTCCGGGGCAACCTGCGGTGCTCGATTCCGGCGGGGGTCGGCAGAACTCGCTTCGCTCGGACAACTGCCGCCCTGATCCCGCCTCCATCTGCGCTCCTCGGCCCAGCCCGACGGGTGGAGGAGAAGCCCAATACCGGATACCGATACCGCATTCATCCGGAGTGCAGGAAGCGCTGCGCGCTTCCTGCACGGGAATCTCAACGCACAGTCATGTTTGCACACGAGCGCAGCGCACGCGGCCACATGAAGTCCCCCTCCATCGCCCAGCGGGGCGAGGGAGGGGCCAGGGGTGGGAGTGGGGAGTCAGGCCCTGCCAAACAAGGCGAGCCGGGGACGCGACGTGATGCCTCAAGCCGAAGTATCTGGACCGGCCATCCCCCGGGCCCGCTCCAGCAACAGTTCCCTTTCCCGCGCATTCCCGGCGAGCGCAGCGGCGCGCTCGAACTCTTCGCGCGCCTCGGCCTGGCGCCCCAGCTTGGCCAGCAGGTCACCGCGCACGCTGGGCAGCCACTGGTAGTTCTGCAGCGCCTTGTCGCCGCGCAAGCTGTCGATGATCGCCAGACCGGCGGCCGGCCCGAAAGCCATCGCGACGGCCACCGCACGGTTGAGCTCCACCACCGGCGACGGCGCGATCCGGGCCAGGTCCTCATACAGCGCCGCAATACCGGCCCAGTCGGTGTCTTCGGCCTGGCGCGCACGCGCATGGCAGGCCGCAATCGCCGCCTGTAGCGCGTAGGGGCCCGGCGCCTCGCCCGCAGGCGTCGTCAGCCCCCTGGCGCGCTCGAGCGCAGCCAGGCCGCGGCGTATCAGCAGGTGATCCCAGCGCGCCCGGTCCTGCGCCAGCAGCAACACCGGCCGGCCCCGCAGGTCCACACGTGCAGCCGCGCGCGAGGCCTGCAACTCCATCAGGGCCAGCAGGCCGTGAACTTCAGGCTCATCGGGCGCGAGTTCGGCCAGCATGCGGCCCAAGCGCAGGGCCTCCTGCGTCAATGCCGGTCGCATCCAGTCGTCGCCGGCGGTGGCGGTGTAGCCCTCGTTGAACACCAGATAGACCACCTCAAGCACCGAGGCCAGCCTGGCAGCCAGCGCATCCCCGCGCGGCAACTCGAACGCCACCCGGGCCTCGGCCAGCGTGCGCTTGGCGCGCACGATACGTTGCGCGACCGTCGGTTCGGCCGCGAGAAACGCACGGGCGATTTCGTGGGTGCTCAGGCCGCCCAGCAGCTTCAGGGTCAGCGCCACCCGGGCCTCGGCGGGCAACACCGGGTGGCAGGCGGTGAAGATCAGGCGCAGCAGATCGTCGCCGATCTCGTCCTGCCGCGCGGCGTCGAGCGCGTCGACAAAATCCGGAACCACCAACGCCTCCCGCGCCTCCAGGTCCTGCCCGATCTGGTCGAGTTTTTCAGCCTGCATCCGGGCATGGCGCAAATGATCGAGTGCCCGGTTTTTGGCCACCCGCATCAGCCAGGCGCCGGGGTTGTCGGGCACGCCGTCCAGCGGCCAGTGCTCCAGCGCCGACACCAGCGCATCCTGTGCCAGCTCCTCGGCCAGGCCGATGTCGCGCACCATACGCGCCACCGCGCCCACAATTTTGGCGGACTCGATGCGCCAGACGGCGGCGATGGCCTGGTGGGTGGCGGAATGCATGGATCAATGGTACCGGCAGTCCTCGAACGCCGGGGCAGCGAGCACCTGTGAGGACTCAGCCCCCGGGCGGGGTGGCCTTGGCGTCCATCCAGAACACCTCCCAGGTGTGGCCATCGAGGTCGGTAAAGCCGTGGCTGTACATGAAGCCGTGGTCCTGCGAGGGATTCGGGGCCGTACCGCCGGCGGCCAATGCCTTTTTCACCATCGCGTCCACCTCCTCGCGGCTGTCGCAGGACAGCGCAATCAGCACCTCGGTGGTCTGGGTCGCGTCAGCAATCGGCTTTTTGGTGAAGCCCTGGAAGAAGGGCTCGACCAGCAGCATCGCGTAGCTGTGGTCCTCGCTGATCACCATGCAGGCGCCCTGCTCGTTGGTGAACTGCGGGTTGAACGAGAAGCCCAGAGCCTTGAAGAAGGTCTGGCTGCGTTCCATGTGCTTGATGGGCAAGTTGACGAACATCTGGCGTGACATGGTGTGTTCCTTGTGTGTGCGGGGGTTCAGGCGCCTTCGGCGCGAAGTTTCAGTTCGGCCAGGCCTTCCTCGAAGGCGCCACCGACCATCTTGTCCATGTTGAAAACCACGCCCAAGACCCTGCCCAGGAAGGGACGGGGGCCCTGCATGGTCCATGTCACACGGGTGGCGCCGCCTTCGGGTGTCAGGGTGAAGAGCACATCGTTGTGGGCCTCCATGGGCGCGCTCATGTCGAGCTTCATCGCGACCTTTGTGGGTACGGCCGTGTCAGTGATACGCAGGCTGCCGCTGCCGGCCTGTTTGCCTTCGAACACATAGGTGGCGCCAACGCCTGTGGGCGGGCCGCTGTAGCTGCCCCGGACCTGCGGATCACGCTTGACGAAAGGATTCCAGCTGTTCATCTGCCGGAGGTCGGCAATCAGTGGAAAGATGCGGTCGGCCGGCGCCGCCATCAACGTGCTGCGCTGCACGCGGAAAGTCTCGGGCTGGCGCGCGGCCAGCAGCAGCACGGCGGCGATGGCCAGCAACACCAGGCCGAGCACGACAAGAACAAGGGTCTTGAGCATGGCGCGCCTGCTATTTCTGGCTGGGCGTGTTCATCTGGCGGAATCGCTCCACCTGCGCGCCGGGCTCGAAGTCATCGAGCTCATAAAGCTGGCGCACCTCGATCACCGCCGGTGCGTTTTCGCCCACCGGATTGGGATAACGGCGCGACCACGCCAGCGCCTCTTCGCGGCTGCGCACCTGGATGGTGGTGAAACCGGCGATCAGCTCCTTGGCCTCGGCAAACGGGCCATCGACCACCGTGCGTTGTTGACCGTCGTAGTGGATGCGCCAGCCTTTGCGGCTGGGGTGCAGGCCGCTGCCGTCCAGCAGCACACCGGCCTGGGACAATTCCTCGTGGTAATCGGCCATGGCAGCCATCAACTTTTCGTCGGGTGGCTGCGGGGTGGTCTCGGCTTCGAATTCAGGCGTGGATTTGACAATGATCATGAATCGCATGGCTTCTCCTGGCATGGAACGAAGCCGGGGGCCGGGAGGCCCGCAAACAGCGGCTTCTACCCTGACGACGAAGCAGCCAGCCTGAAATCGACAAGTTTCTGCAAAAAAATTTTCTGTTACTTTTCCGGAGGGATTCAGCCCCGATCAGGTGAAACAGGGTCCCAGGCCGCGCACTTCCACGGTCGCCCACTCGGCGGCCGGACATTGCGCGGCAATGGCGATGGCTTCCTCGCGCGTCTGGCAATCGAGCAGGAAAAAGCCACCCACCATTTCCTTGGCCTCGGCAAACGGGCCGTCGAGCACACTCGCCTGACCGCCGCTGACCCGCACCCGCGCAGCCTGATCCTGCGACAGCAGGGATTCGGTCGCAAGCAACAGACCGCGCGCCTTGAGGTCGGCCGCAAAGTCCAGCATGCGCGCGTAGACGACGCGGCCCCCGGCTTCTCCGCGTGTCTGGCGCTGGCCGACCGGCTCGTGAATCAACAACATATACGGCATGCTTGGCTTTCTCCGGAAAATTCAGCAAGGAGTATGCCGTGCCGCGGCGCCCGCCGCGCAGCAGCAGAAAGGGCCTGGCGCCCGCTGAGCAGCTGCGGCATGGCCCGCCGTCGACCAGACTGCTATTAAATTAATAGCTATTCAGGTCCAGTGGACATGGGCTGGAGGCCAATTTGATGCTCAAACTCCGGTTTCAGACCTTGCTGAAATCCGGCTTGCGTTTTGCCAGGAACGCGCCGAAGGCCTCTTTCGCCGCGGGCTCGCCGAGCATGCGGCCGAAACTGGCGCCTTCCTCATCCATCTGCTGCTGAACCAGCTGCTGCTGGCCCTTTTTCATCAGGCGCTTGGTTTCGACCAGCGATGTCAGGGGTTTGGCCGCGAGCTTGCGCGCAACCGCCTCGGCCAGGCCACTGGCTTCGGTGGGCGGCACGACGCGGTTGACCAGACCCACCTCCAGGGCCGCCTCGGCCATGAAGGGCTCGCCCAGCAGCAGCGCTTCCGCGGCCCGGTGGTAACCCAGCATCTGCGGCACCAGCAGGCTGGAAGCCGCCTCGGGGCACAGGCCCAGATTCACGAACGGCATGGAAAACGCCGCGTTGTCGCCGGCATACACGAGGTCGCAATGCAGCAGCATGGTGGTGCCCACACCCACCGCCGGGCCACACACGGCCGCCAGCAGCGGCTTGGGGAAGGCGGCGATGCCGCGCAGGAATCGGAACACCGGCGAGTCCATGCCGGCAGGCGGCTTGTTCAGGAAGTCGCCGATATCGTTGCCGGCGCTGAAGACTGTTTCGTTGCCCTGCAACACCACCACACGCACACCGGGATCCTGCGCAGCCGTGGCCAGTGCATCGGCCATGGCGCCGTACATATCGGCGGTGATCGAATTTTTGCGTTCCGGCCGGTTCAGGGTGATGGTCATCACGCCGGCTTCGGTGTGGGTGAGGATGTCGTTGCTCATGCTGCTGCTTTCAGTGCTTGTTGTACAAAATCGAGCCGGTCCTGCCCCCAGTGCATCTGACCCTCGACGAAAAAGGTGGGCGCGCCGAACACGCCACGTTCGACCGCCTCCTGGGTGATCGCCTTCAGGCGGTCTTTGACCGCCTGCTCGCCGGTCATGGCCAGCAGCGCCCCGGGATCAAACCCGGCGGCCTGCAGCACCGCGGCCACGGTCTGGGGATCGTTCATGTTCTTCGCATCGGCCCAGATCGCGCGGTACACCGCGTCCACGTAAGGCAGAAAACGCGCCGGTTGCTGCACCTGCAGGCCGGCAGCGCCGCGCATCAGCATCAGCGTGTTGATGGGGAAGTAGGGATTCTGCTGAAACGCCACGCCATAACGCGCGGCGAAGCGGGCGAGGTCGTCCATCATGTAGCGGCCCTTGGCAGGCACGGTGGTCGGGGAGTGGTTGCCGGTGGCCTGGAACACCCCGCCGAGCAACATCGGTTTGTAGTCGATCACGGCGCCGGTTTCGCGGCACACCTGCGGCAACTGCTTCCAGGCGATGTAGGCGGCCGGGCTGCCCACGTCAAAAAAGAACTCAACCGTTGTGGGCATCAGAACTTCTCCAGGTAAGGCCGCAGGTCGAGCTCATGGGTCCAGGCGTCGCGCGGCTGGCGGTGCAGCATCCAGTAGCTGTCGGCAATGTGCTCGGGATTGAGAATGCCGTCCTCGGCCTTGAGCGCATAACGCTGCGGAAAGTTATCGCGGATGAAGGCGGTGTCAATGGCGCCATCGACCACCACGTGCGCCACATGGATGCCGCGCGGCCCGAGCTCGCGCGCCATGCTTTGCGCCAGCGCGCGCAGCGCCATCTTGGCACCCGAGAACGCGGCAAAGTGGGCGCCGCCCCGCAGCGACGCGGTGGCGCCGGTGAAAATGATGGTGCCCTTGTGGCCATCACCGTCCCGCTGCACCATGCGTTTGGCGACCTCGCGCGCGTTGAGAAAACCGCCGAAACAGGCCATCTCCCAGATCTTGAAATACTTGCGCGCCGTTTCATCAAGAATGCTGCTGGGGGCATTGGCGCCAATGTTGAACACCATCACTTCGATGGGGCCCAGCGTGTTTTCAATCCGTTCGACCAGCGCAACCACTTCCTCCTCCTTGCGCGCATCGGAAGCAAAGCCGTGAGCCACCCCGCCGTCGGCCTGGATCTGTTCCAGCAGCGGCTGCAGCTTGTCCAGGCTGCGCCGCGTCACGCAGGCGGTGTAACCCTCACGCGCGAAGCGCCGGGCAATCGCGCCGCCGGTCGCGTCGCCTGCGCCGATGATGAGGGCTACCTTGTTTTTCAAAGTCATTCCTTGTAATAAACCACCTGGTGGGTGGTGACCAGCAAGTCACCCGCCTGGTTCCACAACTGCGCCGTCTGGTCAAAGTAGCCGTTGCGAAAAGCCTGGGCCTGGGTCTGCCCCAGCAGGTGGCCGCTGCCGGTGGACTGCAACAGCGCGGCATCCGCATGGTAGTACACGGTCATGGACACCGTGCCTATGGGCACCAGCAGCGGTCGGCGCCGCCAGACGCGCGGAAAAAACACATCCGACAGCGCGGTCAGCGAGGCAAAGTCCAGCGGCCGCGGCGGGTCGTCGCGCAGCCACAGGCGGGTCCGGCTGATGCCCTGGTCGGTGCCGTGCCACTCAACGGGAATCGCGCCTTCGGCAAATCGCATCTCATAACGCTTGACCCATTCGACCCGCGCCGGTCCCGTGGCACGCGCCACCTCGGCCGGCGGCGGCACCTCCGGCATCGTGTGTTCGTCAGCACCCCAGGTATCGCGCCGCAAGCCGAAAAAAGCCGTGCCGGTCAGCACCGTCTCGCCACCCTGCTGCATCTCGATGATCCAGTGCTGGGTGGAGCGGTTGGTACGCGCCGGACGCGCGCTCACGGTAAACGGTCCATCGGCCAGTGCCGCCGCGAAGTTGACCGTCAGCGAGATCGGGTCGCCCAGCCGCTGCGGATGCTGCAGCACCGCGTTGAGCGCCTGCGCCGCCGTGACGCCGCCAAAAGGCCCGACCATGTTGGCGTAAGCGGCGCTGGTGTGTCCGAGAAAGCTGCCATCGGCCTGCGCCTGCAGGGCCACGGCGGAATCAAAAGGATGGGGACTCATGCTTCGAGTATGCCGCCCTTGAAGGGCTCAGGCAGTCGTGCCGGTGACGCGGTCCACAGACGGCGTCTGGCCCATGCGCTCAAGGGTTTGCGCCATCCGCGGCCACAGGGAGTCGCTGAACTGCTGGCGAAAAAACCCGAAATGCCCGATGCGTTTGACACCGAGGTCGGCCGGCTTGATGCGCTCAAAACTGCGCTCGGCGCCGGTGTACAGGTTGATCAGGTTCTGCGTGCCGCGCCAGGTCATCAGCTCGTCGTCGGTGATGGACAGTGCCAGCACCGGGAAGCTGGCTTGCGCATAACTGAGGCGGGCGCCCTCGCCTTCGGCGCCGACGCTGTACTGCGGGTTCAGGCACCACTTGCGCCACTGCAACATCACGCCGGCCGGCAGGTCACCGACCTTCTTCAGTTTGCGTCCGGGGAAATAACCACACAGCCGCGTCGCCAGCGGCACCAGTACGTACCAGAAATAAAGGATCAGGCGCTTGAGTTGCGGCGCGTTGTCGCGCCAGTAACCACTGCCGGCAGCAATGCTGACCAGCCCATCGACCTGGTGCTGGTTTTTCAGAAAGCCCGGCAGCTGCGCACCCAGGCTGTGACCGAGCAGGTAGAGCGGCGCATCCGGCAAGGCCGCCTTCGCGGTATCGACCACCGCTTCATAATCACTCGCCCAATCCAGAAGATCCGCCTGGAAGCCGCGCAGGCTGCCATCCGGCGTGCCCGGCAGCGAGTCGCCAGAACCGCGGTAGTCAAAGGTCGTGACACGAAAGCCCTGCGCTGAAAGCCACTCGGCAAATGGGGCGTAGTAGTCCTGGCGCACCCCCATGGCCCCGCCAATCACCACACTGGCGCGCGCCGGCTCGGCCGGCGCGTAAACCCGCAAGGCGAGTTGTGAAGTGCCCGATTCCAGAAGCTGCTTTTGCATGACTGTCTCCTTAAAGAACCAACACAGCCACCAGGGCGTAGCGAGCGGGATGCAATGCTAGGCGCGGGCGCCCGAAGAAAACCGGAGCGACCTAAAGGGTCGTGAGGATTTTCTTTGGGCTGCAACGACGCAGTGCGCCCGCGCAGTAGCCCTATACCCGTTCGAAGATTCCGGCGGCGCCTTGTCCCATGCCCACACACATCGTCACCATGCCGTACTTCAGCTGGTGCCGGTGCAAGGCATGGATCACCGTCGCGGCGCGGATCGCGCCAGTCGCGCCCAGCGGATGGCCCAGCGCAATCGCGCCACCCATCGGGTTCACTTTTGCCGCATTCAGCCCCAGCGTGTTGATCACCGCCAGCGACTGGGCGGCAAAGGCTTCGTTCAGCTCATACCAGTCGATGTCGTCCTGCTGGAGACCCGCATAACGCAGGGCTGCGGGAATCGCCTCGATCGGGCCAATCCCCATGATGTGCGGCGGCACGCCCTTGGCGGCGTAGCTGACAAAACGCGCCAGTGGCTTCAGGCCGTGTTCCTTGACGGCTTTTTCACTGGCCAGGATCAGCGCACCGGCGCCGTCCGAGGTCTGCGAGCTGTTGCCGGCGGTGACCGAACCGCGTGCGGCAAACACCGTCTTGAGCTTGGCCAGGCCCTCGAGCGAGGTGTCGGGGCGCGGGCCTTCGTCGAGGCTCACCGTTCGGGTTTTGGCAATCACTTCGCCGCTTTCGAGGTCGGGCGAGCGGTCGGTCACTTCGACCGGCGTGATCTCGGCCGTGAACTCGCCGTCTTTCTGCGCCTTCATCGCCTTCTGGTGCGACTCCAGCGCGAACTGGTCCTGCGCGTCACGCGAAACCTTCCACTGTTGCGCCACTTTTTCAGCGGTCAGGCCCATGCCGTAGGCAATGCCGATGTTTTCGTCGTTGCCAAACATGGCCGGCGACAGCGAAGGCGAATTGCCCGACATCGGCACCATGCTCATGCTTTCGGTGCCGGCGGCAATCATCACATCGGCCTCCCCGACCCGGATGCGGTCAGCCGCCATCTGGATGGCGGAAAGGCCCGACGCGCAGAAACGGTTGACCGTGATGCCGCCCACGCTGGTCGGCAGGCCGGCCAGCACCGCGCCGATGCGCGCGATGTTCAGGCCTTGCGGACCCTCGGGAATCGCGCAGCCGCAGATGATGTCCTCGATGGCTTTCGGGTCCAGCGTCGGCACCTGGGCCAGTGCAGCCTGCAGCGCACGCACCAGCAGGTCGTCGGGACGGGTGTTGCGGAAGAAGCCGCGGTGCGAACGCCCGATGGGCGTGCGGGTGGCGGCAACGATGTAGGCTTCCTGGACTTGTTTGGCCATGATGTTTTCCTTTTGATTCTTCAGTTGCGCTGATTGCGCTGTTTAACTTTTACGCGGGCTGGCGGGAATCCAGGCCCAGACAAATTCACATTCGACCGGGTTCACGCCGGCCTCGTCGGTCACGGTAACGGCCACACTGACTTCCCCCTTGTCGCTGGCCTGCATGGCGGCCCGCTGCTCGTCGCTCAGCGTGGCGACGGCACGCAGTGCGCCGGTCGCGCGTTTCCTGAACGCCATCTTCAGCTCCTTGGCGAGCGGGATGCAGTCGTCGCGCACATTCATGCCCACCACCATGCCGGTCGCGGTTTCCGCCAGCAGATTCATCGCCGAAGCGTGGATACCGCCGATGTGGTTCTGCACCTTCTTCTCGTTGTTGAGGCCGATCTCGACCCGCGCCGGCGTCATCTCCAGGAAGTCCAGCCCGGCCGTACCGGTGAACGGCACCGCCCGGTGCATCACCACCCCGCGGAAAAACGTGCGCGCAAACGCGGGCAAGTCCGACAGCCGGTTCAACTGGCGTTCGAGGCGGTTGGGGGTGTGATCACTCATGGGTATTCCTGGCCAGCAAACGCCGTAGAACCGGCTTTGCCGGGCGACAGGCGTTGCCCCCTGCAAGGGGGAAAGGCGCTACACGCAGTGAGCGTCCGATCGGGGTGTTCATAAGTTCCGCAGTAGCTTGATCAATTACGCAGAGGTTTGCCCGTGCTCATCATCCCCATGATCCGCTCCTGCGTCTTGGGATGTTCGAGCAAGGAGCAGAAGGCCTTGCGCTCCAGCGTCATCAAATACTCTTCGGTCACCAGCGAACCGGCGTCGACGTCGCCGCCGCAGACCACGTTGGCAATCAGGCTGGCGATGTGGAAGTCGTGCGCGCTGATGAAGCCGCCATCGCGCATGTTGACGAGCTGGCCCTTGATGGTCGCCAGGCCGCTGCGGCCGACCACCGGGAAGGGCCGCTTGTGCGGCGCGCGGTAGCCGGAGTTGAACAGCGCACGGGCCTCGTTCAATGCGACGTACAGAAGTTCGTCCTTGTTCGGAACGATCACATCGCTGTCCAGCAGATAACCGATCTTGCGGCTCTCGATCGCGCTGGTGCCGACCTTGGCCATGGCCGCGGCGGTGAAACCTTCGGTCAGGAAAGGCA
>PNNC01000042.1 GCA_013824015.1 Polaromonas sp. | reverse complement strand
AAATCGACCTGCCGCGCCCGCGCGACCTCGAGGTGACCTACACCCAGCAGTTCGGCGACATCGTGCATGAGCTGCGCAGCCACATCGGCGCGATCCGCACCCCCGTCATCAACCCGGCGCCAGCCGCTGGAGGCACACAGCCATGAGCAAGAAACAGATTGAGCGCTGGTCCCCGTTTGTGCTGCTGGCGGCCATCATCGCGCTGTGGCAGGCGGTGGTCATGGTCTTCGACATCGCCGAATACATCTTCCCGGCGCCACTGGCCATCGCCCAGTCCATGGCCGAGTTCGCCGGCCCGATTGCCCAGGCCGCCTGGAAAACCTTCTGGGTCACCATGGTCGGCTTCGGCCTGTCCATCGTGGTCGGTGTGATGCTGGGCTTTCTGGTCGGCTCCTCGCGCCTGGCCTACGCCGCGGTTTATCCGCTGCTGGTGGCCTTCAACGCCGTGCCCAAGGCGGCGATCGTGCCCATCCTGATCGTCTGGTTCGGCATCGGTGTTGGTCCCGGCATCCTGACCGCGTTTCTGATCTCCTTCTTCCCGATCACCGTCAACATGGCGACCGGCCTGGCGACGCTGGAACCGGAACTCGAAGACGTGCTGCGCGTGCTGGGCGCCAAACGCTGGGACGTGCTGGTCAAGGTCGGCCTGCCGCGCTCCATGCCCTACTTCTACGGCTCGCTGAAAGTGGCGATCACGCTGGCCTTTGTCGGCACGGTGCTGGCCGAAATGACCGCCGGCGATTCCGGCATCGGCTATCTGATGCTCAGCGCCGGGTCGCAGCAACGCATGGCGCTGGCTTTTGCCGGCCTGGTGGTGATTGGTGCGATGGCGATGATCATGTACGAGTTGTTCAGCTACATCGAGAAACACACGACCGGCTGGGCGCACCGCGGCACGCAGGGCGGCTGAGGCAGCCCGGCCTCGGACTGAGGCATCAAATCGGGCTCCAGCCCATGTCCCGCCTGCGCTCGCAGCTATTGATTTAATAGCGAATCCGGCATCACGCGGCGCTGCCGGTGGGCGATGGCGGGGGACAACATGGAACCCCCGGTCTGCGCTGACGTGCAAGCCGCTCGGTCTGCCGGGATCCCGTGCAGCTGGCGCTGGCAGCGTCGGCGTTCAGGGATCCGGATCAGCGGGCAGCACAGACCTGGCCCCGGGACACCGCTTGTTCGCTATCACTTCGATAGCGCTACGCCCATGAGGGACATGGGCTGACGCCCGGTTTGACACAGAATCCGGCGCAGCGGGGTGGGGCTGGACCAAGGTCTTGTCCGACAGGGCTGCGGCCTGCCAGACGGCATCTGCGGCGGGTGCGCGGCGTACAAGGGAAGGACAGCGGGTGCTTTTGCCTCGCACGTCAGCGCCAAGGAGCCAGCCATGTCCCCATCCACCCCCCTGACAGTCCGGCCGCCAGTCGCCGCGCCGGCCGACCCGGACCTGGCCGAGCAGGCCAGGCCCGGCCACGGCATTCCGTCGCAGGACCCGGAGCCCGCGGCCCAGCTTCCGCTGACGGCGGCGGAGTCGCAGCGCGAAGCCGGTTCGGTATGGACCGGCGGTGGCATGGTCGCCGGCGCGGCGACCGGCGCAGCGCTTGGCGCCGTGCTGGCGGGACCGGTCGGTGTGGTGGTGGGCGGCACCGTCGGCGTCGTGGCCGGTGCGCTCGGTGGCGCGGCTGCGGGCGCACCGGTCAAGCCGGACGACGCCCCTGCCGACGAGCCCGCCGCCAGCCGGTAAGCCAAACCGGCGTTGGCGACAAGCGCCGCAAGCACTGGCCGTCGCGCCTGCGACTAGAGAAACCGCTCCAGCAATCGCCGGGACGCCCGGTCCAGCGCGCCCATGTCCTTCACGCTGAAGTGCACGCCATGACCGGCGGCGATCAGCAGCGACTGGCGGCTCAGGCGGCGGATGTCTTCCTCGCCCTTGAGCACAAAACTGGTCTCGCCCCGGTCGGTGTCCACGGCCCAGGTGCTGGGCGTGCCGAAGCTGGAAACGCTGTGGATGCGGGTGATCTCGGGCACAAAGTCGCGCAGCGCCAGTTCTTCCTCGAGCAGGCTGCGCAGCGCCGGCGGCAGGTCGTCCAGCCGCTCCAGCCAGACCAGCTCATGGCCCTCGCTGCCGACCAGCGAGATGCCTTCGGCGGGCGCCGCAATCGGGAAGGCGCGCACCGGCACCACCCCGAGGTGTGCCTGGCCCTGGCTGTCGGTCAGCAACAGGCGGCCGGACGCGTGGCGCTCCAGCTGGAAGGCGTTGATGTTTGTTGCCTCAGACATTGCCGCTCCTCTGCGCGGTATGCGCCACCTGCGAAGTGGCCAGCGCAATCCGGCCTTCTTCCGCGTCCTGGTTGCCCTCGCTGTCGACCTGGCGCGCCTGCGCTTCATACAGCCGCCAGTAGGCGCCCTGCTGGGCCATCAGTTCGTCGTGCGGGCCGACCTCGACCACCTGGCCGCGGTCCATCACCACCAGCCGGTCGGCCTTGCGCAGGGTGGACAGGCGGTGTGCGATGGCAATCGTCGTGCGGCCCTGCACCAGGTTGTCGAGGGCCTTCTGGATTTCCTGCTCGGTCTCGGTGTCCACCGAGGAGGTCGCCTCATCGAGGATCAGGATGCGCGGGTCGATCAGCAGGGCCCTGGCAATCGAGATGCGCTGACGCTCGCCGCCCGACAGGCCCTGGCCGCGTTCGCCGACCAGCGAATCGTAGCCCTGTGGCAGGCGCAGGATGAACTCGTGGGCATGGGCGGCGCGGGCCGCGGCCACGATCTCGCTGCGGCTGGCGCCGGGCTTGCCGTAGGCGATGTTTTCGGCAATCGTGCCGAAAAACAAAAACGGCTCCTGCAACACCAGGCCGATGTTGCGGCGGTAGTCGGCCACGGTGAAACGCCGGATGTCGGTGCCGTCCACGCTGATGCTGCCGTCGGTCACGTCGTAAAAGCGGCAAATCAGGTTGACCAGCGTGCTTTTGCCCGAGCCGCTGTGGCCGACCAGGCCAATCATCTCGCCGGGCTGGATCGTCAGGTCGAGGCCGCGGATCACCGCGCGGTTGCCGTAACGAAAACCCAGGCCGCTCATCTCGATACGTCCCTGCAGCGGCGCCATGGGCACCGGGTGGGCCGGTTCCGGCACATTGGAGACGTGGTCGAGGATGTCGAAGATGCGTTTGGCGCCAGCCGCGGCCTTCTGCGTGACCGAGACGATGCGGCTCATGGAATCGAGCCGGGTGTAAAAACGGCCGATGTAGGCGATAAACGCGGTCAGCACACCGACGGTGATCTGCTGTTTGGACACCAGCCAGATGCCGAAGGCCCAGACCACCAGCAGGCCGATTTCGGTCAGCAGCGACACCGTCGGGGTGAACAGCGACCAGACCTTGTTGAGCTTGTCGTTGACCTCCAGGTTGTGCCGGTTGGCATCGCGAAAACGCTGGGCTTCACGCTTTTCCTGGGCAAAGGCCTTGACCACGCGGATGCCTGGAATGGTGTCGGCCAGCACATTGGTCACTTCCGACCAGACCCGGTCGATCTTTTCAAAGCCGGTGCGCAGGCGCTCACGCACCGCATGGATCATCCAGGCAATGAAGGGCAGCGGCAGCAGGGTCACCAGCGCCAGCCAGGGGTTGATCGAAAACAGGATGGTCGCCGTCATCAGGATCATCAGCACGTCGGTGGCGAAGTCCAGCGCATGCAGCGACAGAAAGACGTTGATGCGGTCGGTTTCCGAGCCAATACGCGCCATCAGGTCGCCGGTGCGTTTGCCGCCGAAGTAGTCCAGCGACAGCTCGAGCAGGTGGTCAAACGTGGCGGTGCGCAGGTCGGCGCCTATGCGCTCGGACACCAGCGCCAGCAAATAGGTGCGGGCCCAGTTCAGCGCCCAGCCCACCACCGCCGCCGCCAGCAAGGCGCCGAGGATGGCCAGCACCTTCCAGGACTCGATCTGCTGGCCGTTCTGGAACGGAATCAGGATGTCGTCGATCAGCGGAATCGTCAGGTAGGGCGGCACCAGGGTGGCCGCGGTGGACGCCAGCGTCAGCACAAAACCGGCCAGCAGCTGCCACTGGTAGGGGCGGGCAAAACGCCACAGGCGCAGCAGCACCCAGGTCGATGGCGGGGTATGCAGCTCCCGGGCGCAGGTCGCACATTCGTCGCTGTCCGGCGACAGCACGGTGTCGCACAGCGGGCACAGGGCGACCTCGTCCGCCAGGCCCGCAGGCTCCGGCCCCGGGGCGGTTTGCTGCTCAAACAGGCGCAGCAGGCGCAAGGCCTGGACATTGGCGGCCAGCGTGAAACGCCAGCTGGCCAGCCGGGTGCCGTCCCCGTGCAGCTCCAGGGTGCCGACGCCGGCATGGTCAAAATGGCGCAGGACCAGGGCCGGAGCGGCGCCGGCTGGCGGTTTTGCCGGCAGCGGCCAGCTTGCCCACTGGCCGGTTTCCGGGTCCTGGGCCATCAGCCGCCGGTCCGTCAACGCCAGCCAGCCCCGGGAAAACCGAAGTTGGCGATTCAGGTCAACCAGTACCGTGCATAAGACGTTCTCATGGGCTGCGAGTTGCGCGCGCAGGACTTTCTGCGCTGGGCCGGCCTCGCTGGAGGCATCAACCGAATGAGAATTTTGCATTGTGATTGTGGAAGCCGTAAAAACCGGTGCCCCGGGGATTTCCGGGACCGAAGCAGCGATTTTCGCCCAAGCCGGGCAGCCCGGCCATGAGCTATTCCACGCCTTGGGCAGAAGCCCTGCCTGTATCAACCAGAAACGCCCCTTCCGGGGCGCTTCCCGACAAGAACGCTGCCCCGGCCCGTCCGGTTGACCGAAGCCCCAAAAACATGAGCAAAAAGGACGATATCCAGCTTCTGCGCATCAATTACCTGCGCGGCCCCAACATCTGGACTTACCGGCCGGTGCTGGAAACCTGGCTGGACCTGGGGCCCCTGGAAGACTTTCCTTCCAACCTGATTCCCGGCTTCAGCGACCGGCTGGTCGGCCTGCTGCCGGCCCTGGTCGAGCACCACTGCGGCGTCGGCGAGCGCGGTGGCTTCATCCAGCGCCTGGTCGAAGGCACCTGGGCCGGCCACGTCCTGGAACACGTGGTCATCGAGCTGCTGAACCTGGCCGGCATGCCGACCGGTTTCGGCCAGACCCGCAGCACCTCGCAGCGCGGCGTGTACCGCATGGTGTTCCGCGCACGCGACGAACAGGTCGCCCGCAGCGCCCTGGCCGAGGGCCACCGGCTGCTGATGGCGGCCATCAACAACGGCGCCCACCATGAGCCTTATGGCGAAGCCGAACTCCAGGCCGCCGTCGGTCGGGTCCGCGCCAAGGTGGACGAGTGTTACCTCGGTCCCAGCACCGCCGCCATCGTCGGCGCCGCCAGCGACCGCCGCATCCCGCATATCCGGCTGAACGACGGCAACCTGGTGCAGCTCGGTTACGGCGCCAGCCAGCGCCGCATCTGGACCGCTGAAAGCGAATTCACCGGCGCCATCGCCGAAGGCATCGCCGGCGACAAGGACCTGACCAAAAGCCTGCTGGCTTCCTGCGGCGTGCCGGTGCCCGAGGGCCAGATCGTGGACAACGCCGAAGCCGCCTGGGAAGCCGCGCAGGACATCGGCTTGCCGGTGGTGGTCAAGCCCTCCGACGGCAACCATGGCCGCGGCGTGTCCATGGACCTGAGCACCCGCGAGGAAGTTGAAGCCGCCTTCCATGTCGCCGCGCCGCAGGGCAGCGACGTGATGGTCGAACGTTTTGTCCGCGGGCATGAACACCGGCTGCTGGTTGTCGGCGGCCGGGTCGTCGCGGCGACACGCGGCCAGACCTCCAGCGTGCGCGGCGACGGGCGTTCGACCGTGGCCGAGCTGATCGACAGCCAGCTCAACACCGACCCGCGACGCGGCTACGAGGAGGATTTTCCGCTGAGCCTGATCAAGCTCGACGAGGAAGAAGCCATCGTGCTGGAGCTGCAGCGCCAGGGCCTGCGCCCGCAGGACGTTCCCGCCGCCGGACGCGAGGTGCTGATCCAGCGCAATGGCAATGTGTCGATCGACTGCACCGACGAAGTACACCCCGACGTGGACTACATCGTTTCGCTGGCGGCACGGGTGGTCGGCCTGGACATCGCCGGCGTCGACCTGGTCGCGCAGGACATTTCCAGGCCGCTGCACACCCAGGGCGGCGCGATTGTTGAAGTGAACGCCGGCCCCGGCCTGCTGATGCACCTCAAACCAGCCGAGGGCGCGCCGCGCCCGGTCGGCCGCGCCATTTGCGACCACCTGTTTCCCGAGGCCCCGGAAGGCTCACACAGCGGCCGGATTCCGGTCGTCGGGGTCGCCGGTTCCGTCGGCACCCACCAGATCGCCCGGCTCGTGGCCTGGCTGCTGCAACTGTCAGGCAAACATACCGGCCTGGCCTGCCGCGATGGCCTGTTTGTGGACGGGCGCTGCCTCGACACCAGCGACGGCACCTGCTGGGAAGCCGGCCAGCGCCTGCTGATCAACCGCGCGGTCGAGGCTGCGGTGTTTGAAAACAGCGCCGACACCATCCTGCGCACCGGCCTGGCCTATGACCGCTGCCAGGTCGGTGTCGTCACCGACCTGGGCGGCTGGGACCACCTCGCCGAGTTCGACATCCATGACCCCGAACCGATGTTCAAGGTCATGCGCTCCCAGGTTGATGTGGTGCTGTCCGACGGCGTGGCCGTCCTCAACGCCGCCGACCCGGTCATTGCCAACATGGCCGGCCTGTGTGATGGCGAGGTCATTTTTTATGCGCTGGACCCGGCCGTGGCAGCGATCAGCGCCCACCTGGACAACGGCGGTCGCGCCGTGTTCATGCGTCAGGGCCAGGTGGTGCTGGCCACCGGCAGCAGCGAGGTGTTTTTGCCAGGGCTCGACAAACTGTCGGTCTGGCAGGGCCGCCACGCCCCGACCGCCGAAGACAGCCTGCTCGCTGCCATCGCTGCGGCCTGGGCGCTGGGCATCCCCCTCAACCTGATCGGCGCGGGCATCGAAGCTTTCGAATCCAGCGCTGCCCAGCCCCGAAAGACTCTCCCATGAATGTCTCGCGCATCCGCGCCCTGCGCGGCCCCAACCTGTGGAGCCGCCACACCGCCCTTGAAGCGATTGTTGCGTGCACCGACGCCGAGTGCGCCATCGACCGGCTGCCCGGTTTCGAGCCGCGCGTACGCTCGCTGTTTCCGGCCATAGGCGCACTGCGCCCCGGCGGTTATGTGGGCCCGGTGTCGCTGGCGCATGTACTGGAATCTGCCGCGCTGGCGCTGCAGGCCCATGCCGGCTGCCCGGTCACCTTCAGCCACACGGCCGCCACGCTGGAGCCCGGCGTGTACCAGACCGTCATCGAGTACAGCGAGGAAGCGGTCGGGCGCCTCGCGCTGGAGCTGGCCCAGGCACTGGTGTTTGCCGCGCTCAATGAAACCGGGTTCGACATCGACGCCGCGATCGCGCAGCTGCGTGAACTCGACGAAGACGAACGCATCGGCCCCAGCACCGGCGCCATCGTGGACGCGGCAGTGGCGCGCGGCATTCCCTACCGGCGCCTGACACGCGGCAGCCTGGTGCAATTCGGCTGGGGCTCGCGCCAGCGACGCATCCAGGCCGCCGAACTGGACACCACCAGCGCCGTGTCCGAATCGATTGCCCAGGACAAGGACCTGACCAAGAAGCTGCTGCAGGCGGCCGGCGTGCCGGTGCCCACCGGACGCCCGGTCACGGATGCCGACGACGCCTGGGCAGTCGCCCAGCAGATCGGGCTGCCGGTGGTTGTTAAACCGCTGGACGGCAACCAGGGCAAGGGCGTCACGGTCAACATCGTCACGCGTGACCATCTCGACATCGCCTTCCGCGCCGCCGCTGAATACGGTGATGTTCTGGTCGAAAAATTCCTGCCCGGCAATGACTTCCGGCTGCTCGTCGTCGGCAACAAACTCGTGGCCGCTTCGCGACGCGAGCCGCCCCAGGTGCTGGGCGACGGCCTGCACACCGTGCGCGAACTGGTCGACATCGTCAACCAGGATCCGCGGCGCGGCGAAGGCCACGCAACGTCGCTGACCAGGATCCGTTTCGACGAGATCGCCGTGGCGCGGCTGGCGGTTCAGGACCTGACGCCGGAGTCGATTCCTGCGCGCGGGCGCCGCGTGATCCTGCGCAACAACGCCAACCTCAGCACCGGTGGCACGGCCACCGACGTGACCACCGACGTGCACCCGGAAGTTGCTGCGCGCGCGGTGGCAGCCGCGAAGATGATCGGCCTGGACATCTGCGGTGTGGACGTGGTCTGTGAAAGCGTGTTGCGTCCGCTGGAGGCGCAAAACGGCGGCGTGGTCGAGGTCAATGCGGCGCCTGGCCTGCGCATGCACCTGTCTCCGTCCTACGGCAAGGGCCGGGCTGTCGGCGGCGCGATGATCAACGAACTGTTTGCCCACGGCGACGACGGCCGTGTGCCGGTGGTGGCCGTGACCGGCACCAACGGCAAAACCACGGTGACCCGGCTGATCGCCCACCTGCTGACCGCCAGCGGCCTGCGCTGCGGCATGACCAACACCGACGGTGTGTACGTGGATGGCCGGCAGACCGACAGCGGCGACTGCAGCGGGCCCAAAAGCGCGCGCAACGTGCTGATGCATCCGGACGTGGACGCCGCGGTGTTTGAGGTGGCGCGTGGCGGCGTGTTGCGCGAGGGTCTGGGTTTTGACCGCTGCCAGGTGGCCGTGGTCACCAACATTGGCAGCGGCGACCACCTCGGCCTGAACTACATCACCACCGTCGAGGACCTGGCGGTGCTCAAGCGCGTCATCGTGCAAAACGTGGCGCCCACCGGTTATGCGGTGCTCAATGCCGCCGACCCGATTGTGGCGGCCATGGCACCCACCTGTCCTGGCAACGTGGTCTTCTTCGCCGCCGACCGGCACCACCCGCTGATGGCCACCCACCGCGCCCAGGGCAAACGCACCGTGTATGTGGATGGCAATGCGATCGTCGCCGCCGAAGGCGCCTGGCGCGAACGCGTGTTGCTGCAACACATCCCGCTGACCCGCAGCGGCAGCATCGGCTTCCAGGTCGAAAACGTGATGGCCGCGGTGGCGGCAGCCTGGGCGGTCGGCATCCAGTGGGAAACCCTCAAGAGCGGCCTGGCCAGTTTTGTCAGTGATGCGCACAACGCGCCCGGCCGTTTCAACGTGATGGACTACAAGGGCGCCACCGTGATCGCCGACTATGGCCACAATCCCGACGCCATGCGCGCGCTGGTGGCGGCGGTGGACGCGATGCCGGCCACCCCGGGACAACGCCGCAGCGTCGTGATCTCCGGCGCCGGCGACCGCCGCGACAGCGACATCCGCGACCAGACCATCATCCTCGGCAAGGCGTTTGACGATGTGTTGCTGTACCAGGACGCCGCCCAGCGCGGCCGGGCCGACGGCGAGGTCATGGCCTTGCTGCGCGAAGGCCTGACCGGCGCGGCCCGCACCAGCCGCATTGACGAAATTCGCGGCGAGTTCGTCGCCATCGACACCGCCCTCGAACGCCTGCAGCCCGGCGACCTGTGCCTGATCCTGGTCGATCAGGTGCAGGAGGCGCTGGCGCATCTGGCCGAACGGGTCAAGGACGGGCGGCAGCTGGCGGCTGCCTGAGGACCGATTCGCGGCGTCACGCTGCGTTCGTGGTCTGCGCGGGACAGTAGTTTCCACTCCCCACTCCCACCCCTAACCCCTCCCTCGCCCCGCTGGGCGATGGAGGGGGACTTCATGTGGCCGCGTGCGCTGCGCTCGCGTGCAAACATGACCGCCGCTTGGGATTCCCGCAGAAGAAGCGCTGCGCGCTTCTTCTGCTCCGGATTGAATTCGGTATTGGGGTTGGGATGTTTGTCTTCTGCCCCCACCCGTCGGGCTGGGCCGAGGAGCGCAGCCGAAAACGGATCAGGGCGAGCGATTGTCTGAGCGAAGCGAGTTCGAGCTCGACCCCGTTTTCGGCGAGCACCGCAGGTTGCCCCGAAGCGCAGCGCAGGGGACCCAGACCATCGGGTCGCCTTTTCTTTGCTTACTTTCTTTTGGCGAAGCAAAAGAAAGTGAGTTGCCGCCGGGCAACCCCCGGCTTGCTGGTAGACCACTGAAGTCCAAACCGAGACGTAAATCGATCTCCAGCCCATGCCAGTCAAGCGCAAGCAGCTACGAATTCAATAGCACCCAGCGGACCGGGGCGCACCAAAGCCCCGGTTAAACTCGACCGATGGCCTGGCATGCGACCCTTTCCCTCGATTACTCG
>PNNC01000101.1 GCA_013824015.1 Polaromonas sp. | reverse complement strand
GCGGCCGGTGGCGGTGGACATCCCGATCGAAATCCCCGGCAAGAATACCGTCAAGCCGCTGGTGATCCCCGCGCCTGCTGCGACGCCTGCGCCCACAGTGGCGGCCAGCGCACCGGCCGTCGCCGACAAGGTGGCCGCGCCGTCCAGCCTCACGCCGCGTGAAGAAATTGTGGCGGACAAGCCTGTAGCCCCTGTCCCGCCTGCACCGCCTGCTATCAAAACAGAAGCAAAGCCAGAGCCCAAGGTGGCCGCCAAAATACCCGCGTCGGGCGACGAGGCGGCCCGCGCCAAGGCGTTGCTCGAAGGCAAGCCGGTCGCAACGGCCGCCGCCAAGCCGGCCGGCACCGAGCTGGAAGGCCGGCTGGTGGTCCAGGTGGGCGCATTTGCCGATGAAGCCAAGGCGCGTGAAGTGCGCCAGAAGCTGGAGCGCGCCGGGCTGAAAACCTATACCCAGGTGGCCGATACCAAGGACGGCAAACGCATCCGGGTCCGGGTCGGGCCGTTTGCCACCAGGGCGGATGCCGACAAGGCGGCCAGCAAGATCAAGGGGCTTGATTTGCCTGCGGCCATCCTGACCTTGTAAGAACGTCTTTGGCGCATTGTGGCGGTTGTTGATCTGGCTTTCCTGGGCGTGCTGGCGCTGTCGCTGCTGATCGGCGCCTGGCGCGGCCTGGTGTACGAGGTGTTGTCGGTGTTGGGCTGGGCGGCGTCGTTTTACCTGGCGCAGTGGTTCGCGCCGCAGGTGGCGCTGCTGCTGCCCTTGCAGAGTGTGTCGGAGCCGGTGCGTTACGCGGCGGCTTTTGTGCTGATTTTTGTGCTGGCCGTGTTTGCGGCGGGCCTGCTGGCGGTGTTGATCAAGAAGATGGTGGAAGCCATTGGCCTCAGGCCGGTGGACCGCACACTGGGCGCAGCCTTCGGCCTGGTGCGCGGCGTGATTTTGCTGCTGGCGGTGACGGTGGTGATCAACATGACGGCCTTCAAAAGCGCCGTGTGGTGGCAGGAGTCGGTCGGCGCCGAGGTGATGGGCGCAGCACTCAGGGGCTTGAAGCCGGTGCTGCCGGAGCAGTTCGGAAAGTATCTCGGGTAATCAGGCAGCGGCGTTCCGCTTTCCGGGACGTGCGGGCCGGTGGACATTTTTATGAACGGAACTCTATGTGCGGAATAGTCGGTGTTGTCAGCAACGCCCCGGTGAACCAGCTGATTTATGACGGCCTGTTGCTGCTGCAGCACCGCGGCCAGGATGCCGCAGGCATCGTGACCCAGCAGGGACGCAAGTTTTTCATGCACAAGGCCAAGGGCATGGTGCGCGACGTGTTCCGCACGCGCAACATGCGCGCCTTGCCCGGCACCGTGGGCCTGGGCCAGGTGCGTTACCCGACCGCTGGCAATGCCTACAGCGAGGACGAGGCCCAGCCCTTTTACGTGAATGCGCCGTTTGGCCTGGTGCTGTCGCACAACGGCAACCTGACCAATGCCGCCGAACTCAAGGCGGAGCTGTTCACCACCGACCACCGCCACATCAACACCGACAGCGACTCCGAGGTGCTGCTCAACGTGCTGGCCCACGAGCTCGAAAAAACCACACGCGGCCTGCCGCTGGCACCAAGCGATGTGTTCGCCGCGGTGCGTGGCGTGCACAAACGTGTCAAAGGCTCCTATGCGGTGGTCGCGCTGATCGCCGGCCACGGCCTGCTGGCTTTCCGTGATCCTTTCGGCATCCGGCCGCTGTGCCTGGGCCGCGGCGAAAACGACAGCGGCAAAACCGTGATGGTGGCCAGCGAGTCGGTCGCGCTTGAAGGCACCTCGCACCAGTTTGTGCGCGACATCGCGCCGGGTGAAGCGGTGTTTGTCGACTTGCAGGGCACCGTCCATGCCGAGCAATGCGCCGACAACGCGCAGCTCAAGCCCTGCATTTTTGAGTTTGTTTACCTCGCGCGGCCGGATTCGGTGCTCGACGGCATTTCGGTCTACCAGGCGCGCCTGAACCTGGGCGAGACGCTGGCCAAACGGGTGGTCTCCACCGTGCCGCCCAACGAGATCGACGTGATCATCCCGATCCCCGAGTCCAGCCGCCCCAGCGCCACGCAACTGGCGCACCTGCTGGGCATCCCCTACCGCGAAGGTTTTGTGAAGAACCGCTACGTCGGTCGCACCTTCATCATGCCGGGCCAGGGCGTGCGCAAAAAATCCGTGCGCCAGAAGCTCAATGTGATCGCCAGCGAATTCAAGGGCCGCAATGTGCTGCTGGTGGATGACTCCATCGTGCGCGGCACGACCAGCCGCGAGATCGTGCAGATGGCGCGCGATGCCGGCGCGAAAAAGGTTTACCTCGCCAGCGCGGCGCCGCCGGTGCGTTACCCCAATGTCTACGGCATCGACATGCCGACGGCCGACGAGCTGGTGGCGCATGACCGCACGGTCGAGGAAATCCGCGTCGCGATTGGTTGCGACGCGCTGATTTACCAGGACGTGGAAGGCATGAAACGCGCGATCGGTGCGCTCAACAAGAATCTCGACGGCTTTGATGCTTCCTGCTTTGACGGCGTTTACATCACCGGCGACATCACGCCCGAAAGCATCGCCAAAATGAACGCCGGGCGTGTCGACAGCAGCGAAGAAAACGAGGTCGATGTCTCGCGCCTAGCCCTGCCGAATCCGCAGGAGGCCTGATCGTGAGCGAGCGGAAACTTCCCGACGATTTGCACCGCGACACGCTGGCCGTGCGCGTGGCACAGGAGCGCAGCCAGCATGGCGAAAACTCCGAGGCGCTGTACCTGAGCAGTGGTTTTGTACAACCCGATGCCGAAACCTCGGCGCGGCGTTTTGCCGGCACCGAAGAGGGCTACACCTACGGCCGCACCTCCAACCCCACGGTCACCAGTTTCGAGCGGCGCCTGGCCGCGATGGAAGGCACCGAGGCCGCGATAGGCGCTTCCACCGGCATGGGCGCGATCCTGATGATGTGTATGGGCCTGCTCAAGGCTGGCGACCATGTGATCTGTTCACGCTCGATGTTCGGCTCGACGATCGCGCTGATCGGCCGCGAGTTCGGCAAGTTCGGCGTCGAGACCTCCTTTGTGTCGCAGACCGACGTGGCCGAGTGGAAGGCCGCGCTGCGCCCGACCACCAAACTGCTGTTTGCCGAGACGCCGACCAATCCGCTGACCGAAGTCTGCGACATCGCGGCGCTGGCGGACCTCGCGCACAGCGTGGGCGCGCTGCTGGCGGTGGACAACTGCTTCTGTTCGCCGGCGCTGCAGCGGCCGACCGAATTCGGCGCCGACCTGGTCATGCATTCGGGCACCAAATACCTGGACGGCCAGGGCAGGGTGATGGCCGGTGCGCTGTGCGGCCCGAAAAAATTGATTGTTGACGTGTTCGGCCCGGTGGTGCGCACCGCCGGCATGACACTGGCGCCCTTCAACGCCTGGGTCGTGCTCAAGGGGCTGGAGACACTGGGCATCCGCATGCAGGCGCAGTCGGCCAATGCACTGGCCGTGGCGAAGTGGCTGGAGCAGCAGCCGCAGGTGGCGCGGGTCTATTACCCCGGCCTCGCCTCGCATCCGCAGCACGATCTGGCGATGCGCCAGCAATCCGGCCTGGGCGGCGCGGTGTTGTCCTTCGACCTGCGCGGTGACGACGTCGCGACTGCGCGCAAGAACGCGTACCACGTGATCGACAGCACGCAGGTCGTCAGCATCGCCACCAACCTCGGCGACACCAAAACCATCATCAGCCATCCCGGCACCACCTCGCACGGGCGCCTGACGGAAGAGCAGCGCCAGGCCGCCGGCATCAGCCAGGGCCTGATCCGGCTGGCGGTCGGGCTGGACCATATCGACGACATCAAGGCCGACCTGTCGCGTGGCCTGGACACCCTGGCATGACCCTCAAGACCCGCACCCGTTTCGCGCCTTCCCCCACCGGCTTCATCCACCTCGGCAACATCCGCTCTGCCTTGTATCCGTGGGCGTTTGCGCGCTCCACCGGCGGCGACTTCATCCTGCGCATCGAGGACACCGATGTCGAACGTTCGTCGCAGGAAGCGGTCGATGTGATCATCGAAGGCATGCGCTGGCTGGGGCTGGATTACGACGAAGGTCCGGTGTACCAGATGCAGCGCATGGACCGCTACAAGGCTGTGCTGGCGCAGATGGTGGCCGATGGACTGGTCTATCCCTGCTACATGAGTGTGGCCGAGCTTGATGCGCTGCGCGAGCAGCAGATGGCCGACAAACAAAAGCCGCGTTACGACGGCACCTGGCGGCCCGAGCCCGGCAAGACGCTGCCGCCCGTTCCCGAAGGTGTGTTGCCGGTGCTGCGGTTCAAGAATCCGCAGGGCGGCGTCGTGGCTTGGGACGACAAGGTCAAGGGCCGCATCGAGATCAGCAACGACGAACTCGACGACCTGGTGATCGCGCGGCCCGACGGCACACCGACCTACAACTTTTGCGTGGTGGTCGACGACATGGACATGGGCATCACGCATGTGATCCGCGGTGACGACCATGTCAACAACACGCCGCGCCAGATCAACATCCTGCGTGCGCTCGGCAAGGAGGTGCCGGTGTATGCCCACCTGCCGACCGTGCTCAACGAGCAGGGCGAGAAGATGAGCAAGCGCAATGGCGCCAAGGCCGTCACGCAGTATGCGAAAGAAGGTTACCTGCCCGACGCCATGGTCAACTACCTGGCACGCCTGGGCTGGAGCCACGGCGATGACGAAATTTTCAGCCGCGAACAGTTTTTGCAGTGGTTCAACCTCGACCACCTCGGCAAAAGCGCCGCGCAGTTCGACGAGGCCAAGCTGCGCTGGGTCAATGCCCAGCACCTCAAGGCCATGCCCGAGGTCACGCTGGCCGAGCTGGTGCTGCCTTTCCTCGATGCGCACGCACAGGCCGCCTTCGACGCGCCGCGCCGCGTGGCCGCCTGCGCCTTGCTGAAAGACCGCTGCAGCACACTGGTCGAACTCGCCGAGTGGATGGGCGTGCTGGTCAGCGAGGCGCCGGTGGCTGCCGAAGAGATCCAGGCGCATGTGCCTGCCGAGGTTTTTCCGGCAGTGGCCAGGCTGGCCGAGCTGCTGGGGGACGCCGAGTGGAGCAAGCCGTCGATTGCCGCCGTCATCAAGCAGGTGCTGGGCGAGACCGGCCTGAAGATGCCGCAACTGGCGATGCCGGTGCGTGTGCTGGTGGCCGGACGGCCACAAACCCCCTCGCTGGATGCACTTTTGTCGCTGATGGACCGCGGCAATGTGATTTCGCGTTTGGGGCGGTTGAAAAGCGCCTGAAATTCGGGCTATAATTCAAGGCTCGACGATTGCAGGGAAACCTGCTCGGTTGATACGGGGGTATAGCTCAGCTGGGAGAGCGCTTGCATGGCATGCAAGAGGTCATCGGTTCGATCCCGTTTACCTCCACCATTCAACTGTCGAAAAGTTTTCAGTTTTTTTCGGCAGGTTGTTGTTGCAAAACAAAAACCTGCTGCCGGAAGTTCCAAGGTTAAGACCCCATCGTCTAGAGGCCTAGGACACTACCCTTTCACGGTAGGTACCGGGGTTCGAATCCCCGTGGGGTCGCCAGAATTCTTCACAGCAATGTGAGGCCCAAGGCGCAAGTTGACAACAAGCCCGCGCAAGCAGGCGACTTGGCTCGCAAGAGCGAAAGTTGTCACTACCAGGAGTGGTAGTTCAGTTGGTTAGAATACCGGCCTGTCACGCCGGGGGTCGCGGGTTCGAGTCCCGTCCACTCCGCCAGTATTGAAGGGTTTGCTGCTATGAAAATAGAAGCAAACCCTTTTTGCTTGGTGCCGCTCGTCCAGCCTTTGCCGGTGTTGTGGCCGACCGGATCGACGCTGCAGCACAATCGCCCCATGCGCAAACATTTTTCCGAAACCACCGGCCCGCAACGCCTGATCTACGGCCTGGCCGCCGGCGTCGCGGTCACCCTGTTGCCGCTGCCCACCACCTTGCCGTTCCGGGCACTGGTCGGCTGGTGTGTGGGCGCGGCGGTGTACCTGGTGCTGGCCTGGTGGCTGGCCGAGGTGTTCGACTCGAAAAGAACGCGGGAGCGCGCGCAGGCCCAGGATGAACCCAGCGTCGTGCTTTTTCTGGTGATGGTGCTGGCGGTGCTGGCCTGCGTGGCCAGCATCACGCTGCTGCTGCAGCAGGTCAAGGAACTCGAAGGCACGGAACGCGTGGTGCACATGGTGCTGGCGATGACGGCGCTGGCGCTGTCCTGGCTGTTCATCCAGACGATGTACGCCTTCCGTTATGCGCACCGTTATTACCAGGAAGAAAAACGCAAGGAGCCGGACGGCCCGGGGCTGGTGTTTCCGAACCAGCCCGATCCCGACTATTTCGACTTCCTGTATTTCTCGTTTGTGATCGGCATGAGCTCGCAGGTGTCGGACGTGCAGGTCAGCTCGCGCGAGATGCGCCGGCTGACGCTGGGCCACGGCATTCTGTCCTTCGCCTTCAACGTGCTGATCGTCGCGCTGACCATCAATGTGCTGGCCAGTTTCGCCTAATCGTCGCCGCGCCTGATCTGTTTCTTCAGCGCCATCTTGTCGGCGCGCCGCGTGGCCGCCTGTGATTTCCGGTGGGACCCGGCCTTGCGCTGCAGCGCCGGCGCGACCAGCGGGTTGCGCGGCCTGGGCGCCGGCAGCTTGAGTTTGGTTTTGCGGACGGCGCTCATCGGCCGAGTTTAAGCAAACCGGTGGACAGCGCCGTGCCGCAGATGATCACCACGGCGCACAGCAGCATCCACAGCGTGACCGCCTCGCCGATAAACAGCACGCCGTAGAGCACCGCAAACACCGGCACCACAAAGGTCACGGCCAGCGCGCGGGCCGGGCCGGCGTTTTCGATCAGCCGGAAGTACAACACGTAGGCAATGCCGGTGCAGAGTACGCCGACCACCAACAGCGACAGCCAGGCGCGGCTACCCGGCGCCTGCGCCGGCCACAACCAGGCGGCCGGCAGGGCCAGGCCCAGGGTCGCGCCGATCTGGCTGCCGGCGGCGGTGACCAGCGGCGGCAGGCCGGTCAGGTGGCGCTTGGCATAACTGGCTGACAGCGCATAACAGACACAGGCGAACAGGCAGGCCAGCACCGCCCAGCCCGGCGCCACGCCGGACGCGTCGGGCTTGAAGGTAGCCTTGTCCCAGGCCAGCATGGCCACGCCGGCAAAACCGATCAGCAGGCCCAGCACGCGCGAGCCGGTGGGCCGGTCCTTGAGCCAGAACCAGGCGACGATGGCGCCGAACATCGGCACGGTCGCATTCAGGATGGCCGACAGGCCGGTGGTGATGGACAGCAACGCAAACGCAAAACACGCAAACGGGATGCCCGAGTTGAACAGGCCGACCAGGAACACGCGGCGCCAGTTCCTTTTCAGCGCCGGGCCATGACCGCGCAGCAGCACCAGCGGCAGCAAAAAGGTCGCCGCGATTCCCACGCGCACCGCGGCGGTCGGCAGCGGGCCGAAATCCAGCACGGCGAAACGCGTGAACAGAAAGGACGAGCCCCAGATCGCTGCCAGCAACAAAAAGTCGCCGAGCCAGCTTTTGTTTTTGAGTGCAGGAAGGGCCACAGTCACCTGAGACCCTCAACAAGCACGCCTTCCAGTTTGAGCAGCGCACTTTTGCGTTCCAGGCCGCCGGCATAACCGGTCAGTGCGCCGCCCGCGCCCATCACGCGGTGGCAGGGCACGATGATGCTGACCGGGTTGCGGCCGACCGCCGCGCCCACCGCGCGCACCGCGGCCGGTTTGCCGATGCGGGCGCTGAGCTCGCCGTAACTCGCCGTGCCACCGGGCGGAATCTTCAGCAGCGCCTGCCAGACCGATTGCTGGAAGGCCGTGCCGTAGGCCAGGTCCAGCGGCACATCGAACTCGCTGCGCCGGCCGGCGAAATAGTCGGTGAGCTGACTGATGACTTCTTTCAGCACCGGGTGGTCCGGCGCGCTGGGCCAGACGGCCGGTCCGGTCAGTTCAGGAGGCAGGTGTTTCTGGCCGTCGAACCAGAGCCCGGCCAGGCCCTTGTTGGTGGCCGCGATGATGATGGTCCCCAGCGGGCTCGCGTAGCGGGTCTGGACGATGGATGTCGTGAATTTCATGATGCTCTCCATGGAGTGTCTCTCATTGGCCGCATGCACGGTTGCAGCGGCGACCGGGTTCAGTTGTTGGCGGCATGTTTTTGGCCTCTCGCCCCTGTCGGACGTGGGCTTGCAGCTATCGATTCAGTAGCAATGGGTACGCCCGATGGCGCCATCGCGCCGCTCCAGGCGCGGATCACCGCGTAACTGCGCCAGGGTTTCCAGGCCAGCGAGGCCTGTTCGGCTTCCTTCGCCGGGTTCTTCAGGGCCAACACGCCCAGCGCCTTGTGCAGCGCCACGTCGCCGGCCGGAAAGGCATCGGGCCAGCGCAGCGCGCGCATGGCGATGTACTGCGCGGTCCAGTCGCCGATGCCGGGCAATTCCTTCAAGGCGGCCATCGTGGCGTTGACGTCGGCGCCGCCGTGCAACTGCACACGTTTTTCGGCAACGGCCCGGGCGATGCCGACAATCGCCGCCTGCCGCTGCCGCACGATGCCGAGCTGCCCGAGCGCATCGCCACCGGCCTGCGCCAGCACAGCGGCCGGGGGGAAGAGGCGCGTCAGGCCCGGCCACGGCGTCTGAATCGGCTCGCCGAGTTTGTCGACCAGTCGCTGCGCCAGCGTGCGTGCCGCCGCCACCGTGATCTGCTGGCCCAGCACGGCGCGCACCGCCAGCTCGTAGCCGTCCATCGCGCCCGGCACCCGCAGGCCGTCGCCACCCGGGAAGCTGTCATGCAGCACGGCATTGATGGCCTGCGGATCGGCGTCCAGGTCCAGCATGGCGCGCACCCGGCGTATCACCAGCGGCAGCACCTCGCGCAGCGAGTCGCTGATGCGCAGCGCCACATGGCAGCGGCTTTCGTCGAAGCTGGCCAGCAGCCAGCCGGCGTGCACCTTGCCGCCGCTTTCGATGCAAAAAGTCCGGCCCAGCCGTGGCCCGGCCGCATCGAGGTCGACAAACTCGATCGCATGGATCTGGCGTTTTGTGAAGAAGCTCACCATGGCCGCCACGTCGTACGGCGGGCGGTAGCCCAGCTTCACGGTGATGCCAGTATCCGACGCCGTGCCGCCCTGGCGCCGCAACTGCGTCGGGTTCAATCCGTAGTGGCCAACAAAGGCCGCATTGAAGCGCCGCACGCTGGCAAAGCCGCTGATCAGCGCGATCTGCGTGATCGGCAAGGACGTGTCGGCCAGCAACTGCTTGGCCGTGAGCAGCCGGCGGGTTTGCAGGTATTGCATCGGCGACACGCCGAACTGCGTTTCGAAAATGCGCCGCACATGACGGTCGCTGACGCCGAGTTTGCTGGCCAGCAATTCGACCGACGGCGAGGCATCGCCCCAGGCTTCGGGTTCGTCCAGAAGGCGCGCGGCCTGGTGCGCCAGGATATAACTCGCATCCTGGATCGACCACACCACCGAATGCGGCGCCAGCTCGGGCCGGCAACGCAGGCAGGGGCGGAAGCCGGCGTCTTCGGCCTGCGCTGCATGGCCGAAAAAGCGGCAGTTCTCGCGCTTCGGGGTCTTGACACTGCAGACCGGCCGGCAATAGATGCCAGTCGAGGTCACACCGGTAAAAAAGCTGCCGTCAAAACGCGCATCCCGCGTTTTCAGCGCGAGGTAACAGGCGTCGTCGGCGAGCAGGGCTTTGTCGGTGGTCATGCGCTGGATGATACGCTGCAGGCCTGCATGGACTAGCCGTTTTCGGACATCTTCCCCGCCCACCCCGCGCCTACAATAACCTGGCTACAGCAACCCCCAGGAAGGTCCCGACCCATGCAGGTGAACCCCTCGATTTTCAAGGCTTACGACATCCGTGGTGTCGTGCCTTCCACCGTCAATGAAGCCGTGGCCGAAGCGCTGGGCCGCGCTTTCGGCGCCGCCGCGCGGGTGCAGGGCGAAACCGTGGTCGCCGTCGGCCGCGACGGCCGTGTCAGCGGGCCGGCCCTCAGTGCGGCCCTGATCCGCGGCCTGGTTGCCAGCGGCGTCGATGTGGTCGATGTGGGCATGGTCACCACGCCCATGTTGTATTTCGCCGCCTGCACGCTGGCGAACTCCGGCATCCAGATCACCGGCAGCCACAACCCCAAGGACTACAACGGTTTCAAGATGGTGATGGCCGGCCGCGCGATTTATGGCGACGAGATCCAGGGCCTGCGTCAGCGCATGGAAACCGGCGACGCTGCGCCAGCGACCGGGCGCACCGGAAAAATCACCCATGTCAATGTGCTGGCGCCGTACCGTGACCGCGTCGTCTCCGACATCAAGCTGGCGCGGCCGATGAAGATCGTGATCGATTCCGGCAACGGCATTGCCGGCGCTTCGGCGCCGGGCATCTTCCGCGCGCTCGGTTGCGAGGTGACCGAGTTGTTCAGCGAGGTCGATGGCGACTTTCCCAACCACCACCCGGACCCGAGCAAGCCCGAGAACCTCAAA
>PNNC01000075.1 GCA_013824015.1 Polaromonas sp. | reverse complement strand
ATGGAAGGCGTATTTGTTGAAGGGCTCACGCAACGCCATGGCGCCGGTGAAAGGCGCGATGAAGGGCGCCTTGTCTTTGGTCGCCAGCGGCAGGGCCGCCACGCTGGTCGGGGTGCCGATGTAGCCGAACAGCGCGAACACATCGTCGGCCAGCAGTTTGCGGGTGTTTTCAGCGCAGCGGTCCGGCTCGTAGCCGTCGTCCAGGTTGCGGATCTCGATCAGCCGCTTGCCAACGCCGCCCTGGGCATTGACCTGGTCGAAATAGACCTTGGCGCCCTGGTAGAACTGGATGCCCAGCTGCGCGGCCGGGCCGGTGAAGGCGGCCGACTGCCCGAGGATGATCTTGCTGTCGGACTGCGCGCGGGCAATGTTGAAACCGGCAAGCACAGCGGCACCGGCGGTGAGGGAGAAGGTTCGGCGATTGATAAGCATGCGACGATTTTCGCGTCGCACCCTGGTTTTGAAGCTGACGACCGGATAGCGCCAATCCCGGCTTTTTGCGAAACTACTACCTTAGTACTACTAATCCTATGTTTTAAGGGTTAACCCTTGGATTGCAGTCAGAAGACTGTCAGTTAGTGTCGCAGCGCCCCCACTATTCGCGGACCCGTCCCTGCGAATCGATCAGGCTGAGCTCGACCAGCCGCGATGCCACGCGTTCTCCGGCGAAATGCACGCGAAACCCGCCCACGCTGACCTCGTCCAGGCCGTCGATCGCCTTGCGCAGTTTGGCCCGGCTCGGGTCTTTCGGAATGCGCCGCAGGGCCTCGGTGAACACGCGCGCGGCGATGTAGCCCTCCAGCATGTAGACATTCGGCTTGCCCATTTTGACAGCGGCCAGATCGGCCTGGAACTCGCGCACCACCGCCAGCTTGAAGTTGTCGCTGCGCGGCACCACACGCACCACCACCACACCGGCGCCGGCGGCACCGAGCTGCTCGGCCAGCAGGCTTTCACCGGTGTTGGAATAACCGTAGATCGGGCCGCGAAACCCCTTGGCACGCAGCTCGAGGATGGCGCCGGCCGCGACACGCGGATCGCCGATCACCAGCACCGACTCGGGGGCCATCTTCAGCGCCTTGACCACCTCGGCGATCGGCAGCCGGCCGAGCAGGTTGGCGCCACCCTGCATGCTGCGCTCCGAGGCATCGAGCGCGGCCAGCGATTCGCCGTCGGCGGCATGCAGGATCACCAGCTTGCGCGAGCCCAGCGTGTCGGCATGGCGCATGATGGCCACCGCTTCTTCCGAATAGCCGGGCCGCACCGAGTAGACATTGGGGTAGACCGAGCCGCGGAACTCGTCGGCCGCGGCCATCGGCGCGAACAGCAGCACATCGCTGTCCCTGATCGCCGGGTAGGCCGCCGTGACCTGGGGCGACCCGTAATAACCAAACAGCGACAACACACCCTGGGCCAGCAGCTTTTGCGTGTTGGCCAGGGTGGTTGCGGGATCGCCACCATCGTCCAGCGTCACCAGCTCGATCTTGCGGCCGTTGATGCCGCCAGCGGCGTTGACCCGGTCGAAAAACAGGCGGGCGCCCTTGGCGAAGGAAACACCCAGCGGCGCCGCCGGCCCGCTCAGTGCCACCGACTGGCCGATCACCAGGCTGGTCTTGCCGACACCGTCCTGGGCCAGGCCCGTGATGCCGGCCAGTCCCAGGCCGGCAGCGAAGAGCACAGACCTCAAGCCTTGAAATGTTCCCATAATGTCTCCGTGAGTTGTTGCAGGGAGATCGGCGCCTCCTTTTTAAAACTATAGTCCTCGTCAAAATGAATACCATCGGCATCTCCCCTAGCGTCAGTTTCGTGAAAGCTTCGAGCCAGGTGCGCGGCGCCTGCCCGCACGACTGCCCGGACACGTGTTCGCTGCTGACCACGGTGGAGGACGGCGTGGCCATCAAGGTGCAGGGCAACCCGGACCACCCGCAGACCGGCGGCGTGTTGTGCACCAAGGTGTCGCGTTACACCGAACGCAGCTACCACCCGGAGCGCATCCTGCAGCCGCTCAAACGGGTCGGCCCCAAAGGCTCTGGTCAATTCGAGCCGGTGGGCTGGGACAGCGCGCTGGACGAGATCGCGGCGCGCCTGAAGGCGATTGCCGCGCGCGACCCCGAGGCCATCGCGCCCTGGAGTTATGCCGGCACCATGGGCCTGGTGCAGGCCGAAGGCATGGCCGCGCGTTTTTTCAACAAGCTCGGCGCCTCGCTGCTGGAGCGCACCATCTGCTCGGCGGCCGGCGGCGAAGCGCTGACCCAGACCCTGGGCGGCAAGGTCGGCATGAAGGTCGAGTTTTTTTCCGAAGCCCAACTGATCATCATCTGGGGCAGCAACTCGATCGCCAGCAACCTGCATTTCTGGCGCCATGTGCAGGAGGCCAAGCGCAAGGGCGCGCGCATCGTCTGCATCGACCCGCGCAAGACCGAAACCGCCGACAAGTGCCATGAACACATTGCGCTGCGGCCCGGCACCGACGCCGCGCTGGCGCTGGCGCTGATGCATGAGCTGATCGTCCACGACTGGCTGGACCACGACTACATCGGGAACCACACGGTCGGCTGGGAGCAGTTGAAGGCACGCGCGCTGCAATGGCCGCCTGAGCGCGCCGCCGCCGTCTGCGGCGTGCCGGTGGCACAGATCACCGCGCTGGCGCGCGACTACGGCACGACCCAACCCGCCGCGATCCGCCTGAACTACGGCATGCAGCGCGTGCGCGGCGGCGGCAATGCGGCGCGCGCCATCGCCTGCCTGCCGGCGCTGACGGGCGCCTGGCGCAACCGCGCCGGCGGCCTGCTGCTGTCGAGTTCGGGCATGTTCCCGATCAACAAGGCCGCGCTGCAGCGCCCTGACCTGCTGGCCGGGCGCTGGCCGCGCACGCTGAACATGATCACCGTCGGCGACGACCTGCTGCGGGACAGCTCGGACAGCTTCGGCCCGAAGATCGAGGCGCTGATCGTCTACAACGCCAACCCGGTGGCGGTGGCGCCCGAATCCGGCAAGGTGGTGCAGGGATTTGCGCGCGAGGACTTGTTCACCGTGGTGCTGGAGCATTTCCAGACCGACACCGCCGACTACGCCGACTTCATCCTGCCGGCCACCACCCAGCTCGAACACTGGGACATCCATGCGTCCTACGGCCATACCGACGTGTTGCTGAACCGGCCGGCGATCGCGCCGGTGGGCGAAGCGCGGCCCAACAGCGAAATCTTCCGCGCGCTGGCCGCGCGTATGGGTTTCACCGAGCCCTGCTTTCTGGACGACGACGAAACCCTGTGCCGCGCGGCCTTCAGCGGCCCGGACGGCGACAAGGTGGACTTCGAGGAGCTGCTGGCCAAGGGTTTTGCCACCCTGCCTGTCCCCGATGCGCCTTTTGCGCAGGGCGTGTTCCCCACGCCCTCGGGCAAATGCGAGTTTTTCAGCGCGCGGCTGGCGGCGCAAGGCCTGGACGGCCTGCCCGATCACCTCGACAACCACGAGACGGCCGGCAGCTCCGTCTCCTTTCCGCTGGCGATGATTTCGCCGCCGGCGCGTAACTTCCTCAATTCCAGCTTCGTCAACGTCAAAAGCCTGCGTGACATCGAAGGCGAACCCTTGCTGGAAATCCATGCCGACGACGCCGCCGCGCGCGGTATTCCCGACGGCGCGGTGGTGCGTGTCTTCAACCAGCGCGGCAGTTATCGGGTCAAGGTCGAGGTCTCGAAGCGCGCTCGGCCCGGCGTGGTCAACGGCCTGGGCGTCTGGTGGCGCAAGCTCGGCCTGGACGGCACCAACGTGAACCAGCTCACCAGCCAGCAACTGACCGACCTCGGGCGCGGGCCGGTGTTTTACGACTGCCTGGTCGACGTGCAACTTGACGAGGCAAGTTTGCTCTAAAGCCTGTGCGCTTCAAAAAATCCGCCCTCACCGTCCTCGCCATCGCTGTGCTGGGTATGTCCGGCTGCAGCACCTTGGGGTATTACTGGCAGTCGGTCAGCGGCCACCTGGAGCTGATGAACGCGGCGCGGCCGCTGCCCGAGTGGCTGCAGGACAGCCAGACGCCGGAAAAACTCAAGGCCAGGCTCGAACTCGCCCAGCGCATCCGCCGCTTTGCGGTCAACGAGCTGCACCTGCCCGACAACGCGAGTTACCAGCGCTACGCCGATTTGCAGCGCAAGGCGGTGGTCTGGAACGTCACGGCCGCGCCGGCGCTGTCGCTGAAACCCGAGACCTGGTGTTTCCCGGTGGCCGGCTGTGTCGGCTACCGCGGCTACTTTGATGAACAGGAGGCCCGCGCCGAAGCCGCGCGCCTGCAGGCCACCGGCCTGGACGTTCATGTTTACGGCGTTCCGGCCTATTCCACGCTGGGCTGGATGAACTGGGCCGGCGGCGACCCGCTGCTCAGCACCTTCGTGAGCTACCCGGAAGGCGACCTGGCGCGCCTGATTTTCCATGAGCTGGCGCACCAGGTGGTGTATGTGCAGGACGACACGCCCTTCAACGAATCGTTTGCCACCGCGGTCGAGCGCCTGGGGGTGGCACGCTGGCTGGCGGCCAACGGCTCGGACAAGGCCCGCGCCGACTACGCCGGCATGGAGCAGCAGCGACGGCAGTTTCGCGCGCTGGCGCAGGACACACGCCGCGCACTGACCGCCATTTATGAATCAAAAACGGCTCCAGCCCTTGGCCGGCAAGAGAAGTTAGCTATGAAAAACATAGCTATGGAGAACTTCCGGGCGAAATATGCGGAACTCAGGGCCGCCTGGGCCGTGCCCGCCGGCAGCCTGGGTGGCTATGACCGCTGGGTCGCGCAGGCCAACAACGCCTCGTTTGGCGCCCAGGCCGCTTATGACGAGCTGGTGCCCGGCTTCGAGGCGCTGTTTGCGCGCAGCGGCGGGAACTGGCCGGTCTTTTATGATGAGGTCCGGCAACTGGCCAGCCAGGCCAGGGGCGAACGCCAGAAGCTGCTGGCGGCGCGCTGAAGAAATACACGGAGACACAACACATGGCAGACATCCACATCGAACGCAAACACAGCCTGGGCCTGCCCGAGGCGCGCAAGGTCGCCTTCCAGTGGGCCGAGATGGCCGAGGAAAAGTTCGACATGGAATGCACCTACGAAGAGGGCGCCACCGAAGACCTCGTGAGTTTCACCCGCTCCGGCGTCAGCGGCGAACTCAGGGTCACGCCGGACCTGCTCGAGCTGAACGCCAAACTCGGTTTTCTGCTCGGCGCCTTCAAGGACAAGATAGAAGGCGAGATCGTCAAGAACCTCGACACCCTGCTGGCCAAAAAGGCGCCCGCCGCAAAAAAGGCAGCGGCGAAAAAGAAGGCCTGACAGGCCCTGTGCTGTGGCGGCTGCTTCCTACAACCTGGCCCGTTTTGATTTTGTATCGGTCAGGCTGGCCGTTGCCTGTGCACAAACCGGAAGCCTGACCGCTGCGGCGCGCGATTCGCACCTGGCGCTCGCTGCAGCCAGCCGGCGCATCCGGGAGCTGGAAGCCACGCTTGGCGATGTCCTGTTCGAACGCCATGCCCGCGGTCTGCTGCCCACCGCGGCCGGCCGTGTCTTCGTCAGGCATGGCCTGACCCTGCTGCAGACCGTGGAACATCTGGGCGCTGAACTGGCCGACCTGCGCCAGGGCATTGCGCGTCACATCCGCCTGTGCGCCAGCAGCGCTGCCATCAGCCAGTTTTTGCCGGGCTTGCTCGCGCAGTACGGCCGGCTCCACCCGCAGTTGCGCGTGGACCTGGAAGAGCAGGTTTCGGAAGCGGTGGTCAGCACACTGCGCGAGGGCCGTGCCGATGTGGCGGTGTTCGTCGAGGGGCCGGATACCACCGGGCTGGCCACACGCCTGTTCCGCGAAGACGAGCTGGTGCTGGTGATGCCGCTGAAACATCCGCTGGCCGCCCAAAAAACACCGCTTGCTTTTGCCGACACGCTCGACGAGGAATGGATCAGCCTGACGGCCGGCGCAGCCATGCTGCAACAGCAACAGCAGGCCGCCCTGGCCGCCAAGCGCCCGCTCAAGCTGCGAATGCAGGTTCGCAGCTTCGACGCGGTCTGCCACATGGTGGCGTCCGGCATGGGTATTGCCGTGTTGCCCAGAGGCGCCAGCCTGCCCATCGTCAAGGCCATGAAGCTGGGCTGGCGGCCGCTGAGCGACAGCTGGGCGCAGCGCCGTCTGCTGGTGGCCACGGCGGCGGGCGACAACGAGTCGGCGATTGTGTCGCTGGTGGATTTCCTGGCGGAAGGCGCGCACCCTTCGCAAAACGCGAAGCCCAGGGGCCGCAACAAGTAATGGACGCGCAGAGGTCGCCGGGCCAAACTGCGCAGCCATGGACACCTCTTCTTCATCGGCCGGGCCGCTGGCCGGCCTCAAGGTTCTTGAACTCGGTCAACTGATCGCCGGGCCGTTTGCCGCCAAAACCCTGGGGGATTTCGGCGCCGAGGTGATCAAGATCGAACCCCCGGGCGCGGGTGACCCGCTGCGCAAGTGGCGCTTGCTCAAGGACGGCACCTCGGTCTGGTGGCAGCTGCAGTCGCGCAACAAGCGCTCGCTGGCGCTGGATCTCAAGAGAGAGCAAGCCCAGGACATCGTGCGCAAGCTGGCGCTCGAGTCCGACGTGCTGATCGAAAACTTCCGGCCCGGCGCCATGGAAGGCTGGGGCCTGGGTCCCGATGCGCTGCTCAAACTCAACCCGCGCCTGATCATGCTGCGCATCAGCGGCTACGGCCAGACCGGGCCTTACCGCGACCGCCCGGGTTTCGGCGTGGTGGCCGAAGCCATGAGCGGCCTGCGGCACCTGACCGGCGAACCGGGCCGCGTGCCGGTGCGTGTGGGTGTGAGCATCGGCGACACACTGGCGGCATTACACGGCGTGATCGGCATCCTGCTGGCACTGCAGCACCGCCATGTATCGGGCCAGGGGCAAGTCATCGATGTGGCCTTGTACGAAGCGGTCTTCAACTGCATGGAAAGCCTGCTGCCCGAATACAGCGCCTTCGGCGCGGTACGCGGCCCGGCCGGCAGCGCCCTGCCCGGCATTGCGCCCAGCAATGCCTATGCCTGCAGGGATGGCGGCTACGCGCTGATCGCCGGCAATGGCGACAGCATTTTCAGGCGCCTGATGACCGTGATCGGCCGCGAGGACCTCGGCGCCGATCCGGCGCTGGCCGACAACGCCGGCCGCGTGGCACAGGTGGCCGGGATCGACGCGGCCATTGGTCAGTGGACGGCGCAGCGCACCGTCGATGAGGTGCTGGCATTGCTGGACGCGGCATCGGTCCCGGCCGGCCGCATCTACACCGTGGCCGATATTGCCGCCGACCCGCACTACCGGGCGCGTGGCATGCTGGACGAACGCCGCATGGACGACGGCAGCAGCTTGATGCTGCCGGGCATCGTGCCCAAGCTGTCGGCCACGCCGGGCAGCCACCGGCGCAACGCACCGGCCATCGGCCAGGACAGCGACGCCGTGCTGAAAGAACTCGGCCTGAGTGCCGAACAGATTCGCGGCCTCAAGGAAAAGGGAATCGTGTCATGAAACAGCGCATTTTTTTCAACGAGGTCGCCACCCGCGACGGTTTCCAGAACGAGCCGGCCTTTGTGCCCACCGACACCAAGGTGGCGCTGGTCGATGCGCTCGGCGAATGCGGCTACGCCAAGATCGAGGTCACCTCCTTCACGTCGCCCAAAGCGATTCCCATGCTGAAGGATGCCGACGAAGTCATGGGCCGCATCCGGCGCGTGCCGGGTGTGGAATACACGGTGCTGGTGCCCAATCTGCGTGGCGCCGAGCGTGCGCTGGAGGCCAGGGCCGACGAACTCAACCTGGTGATGTCCACCTCCGAGACCCACAACCTCGCCAACCTGCGAATGCCGATGGCGCACAGCTTTGCAGCCCTCTCGGAAGTCATCCGGCTGGTGGCTGGCCGCACGCCGGTCAATGTGTCGCTGTCCTGCTGCTTCGGCTGCCCGATGGAAGGCGATGTGCCGCAGAAAAACGTGCTGGACTGGGTTGCCCGTTTTGCGGACCAGGGGGTGCGCGGCGTGACGATTTGCGACACCACCGGCATGGCGCACCCGGCCCAGGTCAGCCACATGGTGGAGGCGCTGCAGGCACGTTTTGCGCAGCTGCAACTCACACTTCACTTTCACAACACGCGCGGCATGGGCCTGGCGAATGTACTGGCCGCCGTGCAGGGCGGCATCACGCGTCTGGACGGCTCGCTGGGCGGCCTGGGCGGTTGCCCGTACGCGCCAGGCGCCAGCGGCAACATCACCAGCGAAGACGCGATCCACATGCTGGACGCCATGGGGTACGACACCGGCATCGACCTGCCCAGGCTGCTCGCCGTGGCGCGCCAGATGGCAGGCATCGTCGGCCACGACGTGCCGGGCCAGGTGGCCAAGGCCGGGCGCATCGGTGACCTGCATCCGGCGCCCGCATCCGTGCAGCAACTCCGCAGCCAGTTTGCATGATCGCCCAACTGGACCACCTGGTGTTGACGACGGCCCATGAGGCGGCCTGCGTGGACTTCTACACCCGCGTGCTCGGCATGACGCTGGAGACGTTTACCGGCGGAACGCCGCCCGTGGAACGCAAGGCTTTCCGCTTTGGCCAGCAGAAGATCAACCTGCACATCCAGGGCGCAGAGTTCGAACCCAAGGCGCATTTGCCGGTGCCGGGATCGCTGGACCTGTGTTTCTTGGCCGGCATCCCGCTCGAACAGGTGATGCAAGGGCTGGCGCGAGAAAACTGGCCCATCGTCGAGGGGCCGGTGCTGCGTACCGGTGCCACGCAAAAAATCCGCTCGGTTTATGTGCGCGATCCGGACTTGAACCTGATCGAAATCTCCGAGCCGGCCTGAGGGCCGTCCCATCCCCGTTCTTTTCCTTCCATTCAAAGCATCCAGGAGACACACATGACCCCGATTTCCAGAAGACAGCTGATCACCGGCGCGGCCCTCGCGGCCACCGGCATCGCCTCGCTCACAGGCAAGGCCAGCGCGCAGCCTGCAGGCCGGCCCATCACCCTGATGGTCGCGTCGGCAGCCGGCGGCACCACCGACATCTCGGCGCGCATGCTGGCCGAGCCGCTGGGCAAGATTCTGGGCACCTCGGTGGTGGTGGAAAACCGCGCCGGTGGCAACGGCAACATCGCCGGCCAGCAGATCGCCCGCGGCACCACGGACGGCACCAGCCTGCTGGTCCAGTATTCCGGTTACCAGTGCATCACGCCGCTGCTGCAACCGGTGGCGGGTTTTGATCCGGGCAAGGACCTGAAGGCCATCGGCCACCTGATCGACGCGCCGCAGCTGATGGTGGTGCGCAGCGATTTCCCGGCGAAAACCTTCGCCGAATTCATCCAGTACGCCAGGGCCAACCCGGGCAAGGTGAATTACGCGTCCAGCGGCAACGGCTCGCTGCAGCATGTGACCACGGAACTGCTCAAGGACCTGACCAAAACCTTCATGACGCATATTCCCTACCGCGGCACCGGCCAGGCGATGACCGACCTGCTCGCCGGTACGGTGGACTTCACCATCACCACCCCGCCGCCCCTGCTGCCGCACATCCGTACGGGCAAGCTGCGCGCGCTGATGGTGACGGGCCGCACGCGCCTGGCTGCGCAGCCAGATGTCCCGACCGCGACCGAGCAGGGCGTGCCGCTGGTTGCCTCTTCCTGGTTTGCCGTCTACGGGCCGAACGGCATGTCCGCAGAGACCCTGTCGCGGCTTTCTTCAGCCATCAAGCAGGTCGTGGAATCGGAGGCTTTCCGCAAGCGCGCCGAAGACCTGGGCGCCAAGGCGGTGTTCCTGGGCAGCGCGGAACTGACGAAACTGGAGGCCACCGAACGCGCCATGTGGGACCGCACCATCAAGGTGTCGGGGATCAAGGCGGATTGAGGGCAGCCGGGAATCAGCTCAGCGACGCAATCAAGTCAACATACTGCTGCATCGCATCTTCCTGCGAGGTGCCCTTGAGCTTGTTCCAGGCGTCCCATTTGGCGCGCGCCACCATGTCGCTGAAGCCGGGCTTTTTGTCGTTGTTGTCGCCGATGCTGCCCTGTTTGTACAGCGCGTAAATCTGCAGCAGGGTGGCGTTGTCGGGACGCTCGCTCAGGTTTTTGGAATCGGCCATGGCCTTGTCGAAAGCGGCTTTGAGGTCTGACATGAAGATGCTCCTGAGGGTTGGGACGTCCCCCTGAATTATTGGGGTAACTGCCCGGTATCTTAGCCACACCGTTACCCGCAGAATAGGGGCCCCCCTCCATCGGAGGGCCAGATCAGCCAACGGAGTTTTCATGGTCACACGCGTTTCGGCCCAGGCAGCGGGCAAAAAAGTCGCGAAGAATGTACAAAAAAACGTGACGCGCGCGGTCTCGGGCACGCTGGGCCTGACGGGTGAACGCATGAGCAAGGTGGACACCGCCTGGCTGCGCATGGACACGCCGTCCAACCTGATGATGATTGTCGGCGTCTGGCAGCTCACGCCCGGCGTCAGCCACGCGGCGGTGTGTGAACGCATGGAGACCAGCCTGCTCAAATACGCGCGTTTTCGCCAGCGCGTGATGGAAGACGCGGCCGGCGCGACCTGGGTCAACGACCGCTATTTCGACGTGAAGAACCACGTGATCGCCGAAAAGCTGCCCAAGTCCGCCCAAGGCAAGGAGCAGGAGGTGCTG
>PNNC01000161.1 GCA_013824015.1 Polaromonas sp. | reverse complement strand
CTGATGAACTGCGAGGGCGGCTGGGCCCAGCGTGGCTTGAGCGCCTCCACCGGCTGGTCCGGCGCCCAGGTGGTCACCAGCAGCACTGCGGCGAGCAGCAACATGCCCAGCACAAAGACAACAAGAGAGCGAAGAAAAAGTTTCATCAGGAGGTGCCGGTTTGCGCTGCAGCCGGCCTGGCTGCCTGCGCCGTGGCAAGCATAGCCCGTTCTTGCCGCACCCGCCGCGCCCCTTGCGCTGTGTCAAGCAGCCGCGCCGCCGGCCGGCCTAGCATGGCGCATGTTGCTTGAAACCCTGGGCGCAGCACGCGACATCGGAAGACTTCGCGAAATCGCCGGCGTGCTGATCCGCCACGGCTTCGGCGACGCCGTGCGCCGTCTGGGCCTGGCCGACCGCCTCGAGCGCGCGGGCCAGGCGCTGCAGTGGAACGGCGCCGCCGATCTGGCGCGCCTGTCGCCGCCGGTGCAGGTGCGTCTGGCGATGGAAGAGCTGGGCCCGGCGTTTGTCAAGCTTGGCCAGATCCTGGCCGGCCGCGCCGACCTGTTCGATCCCGAATGGATCTCCGAATTCCAGCGCCTGCACAACCAGGTGCCGCCGCTGCCGCTGGACACGCTGCGTGCGCAACTGCGCGAAGACCTGGGCGGCGAGCCCGAGACCGTGTTCGCGCGTTTTGACACCAGCCCGCTGGCGGCCGCCTCGATCGCGCAGGTGCACCGCGCGCAGTTGCACGACGGCACCGAGGTCGTGGTCAAGATCCGCCGCCCCGGCATCCGCGAGGTGATCGAGGCCGACCTGCGGCTGCTGGCCCGGCTCGCCGCCATCGCCGAAGACGAATGGCCGGCGCTCAAGCCCTACCAGCCGCGCCGGCTGGTGCAGGAGTTCGCGCGCTCGCTGCGGCGCGAGCTGGACCTGGCCGCCGAATGCCACAACGCCGAACGCATCGCCGCCAACTTCGCTGCCGTGCCACATGTGCTGATTCCGCGGGTGCACTGGGCCCACACCGGCGAACGGGTCAACACCCAGGACTTCGTCGGCGGCGTGCCCGGTGACCAGCTCGAGCAGCTCACGCCCGAAGCCGGCTTCGACCGTCGCCTGCTGGCGCAGCGCGGCGCGCAGGCGGTGCTCAAGATGATTGTCGAGGACGGCTTTTTCCACGCCGACCCGCACCCCGGCAATGTGTTCTACCTGCCGGGCAATGGCATCGCCTTCATCGACTTCGGCATGGTCGGGCGCCTGAGCGAGCAGCGCCGCGAAGAGTTGCTGCTGCTGCTGCTGGGTCTGGTCGAGCGCGATCCGCGCGCGGTGGCCGATGTGCTGCTGGACTGGACGGGCAACGGCCAGGACCTGGCGCCCGAGCTGCTGGAAGCCGGCATCGAGGCCTTTGTCGACCAGTACCACGGCACGCCGCTGGCGCAGCTCAAGCTTGGCCAGATGCTGGTCGACGTCACCAGCCTGCTGCGCGACCACCACCTGGCGCTGCCGGCGGACCTGGCCCTGCTGATCAAGGCCTTCATCTCGCTCGAAGGCATGGGCCGCGGCCTGGACCCCAAGTTCCACATGGCCACCGAGGCGCTGCCACTGCTGCACCAGCTGGTGCGCGCGCGTTACCAGCCCCAGGCCCTGGCCACGCGCGGCTGGAAAACCCTGAGGCGTGCGCTGGCGCTGGCCGAACAGCTGCCGCACGACCTGTCGCGCCTGCTGCGCAACGCACGCCGCGGCCGCGTCAACGTCGGCATCGACATCGCCCACCTCAAACGCGTCGGCAACCAGCTCGACCGCGCCGCCAACCGGCTGGCGATGGCGCTGGTGATCGCCGCGCTGATCATCGGCTCGTCCATCGTGATGACGGTGCAGGGCGGGCCCACGCTGTTCGGCCTGCCGGCGTTCGGCTTCCTCGGCTTTTGCGGCGCGGTGGCCGGCGGACTGTGGCTGGTGCGCGCGATCTGGCGCAGCAGCCGCGGGCCGGACACCGAGACCTGAGCGCCAGCGCAGCAAGCCCTCCCATGAACATGGGGGAAGCGGGCTTTCCCGCTCGCCAGCGCCGCAGCGCTGACCTAAACTCGCGAAAAAATCTGCAACCCCGGCGGCCCCGGCCGCCCCTCACCCGGAAAGCCCGCCCATGTTACGTCGCCTGTTCTCCGCCTGTGCCCTTGCCACCTTTGCCCTGGCCGCCGCCGGCATCGCCGCACCTGCCGCCGCGCAGGAGCGTATCGGCGTGCTGATGCTGCACGGCAAAAATCCGGGCAACAACCGGGACCCGAACTTCAGCCCCCTGAAAGACACCTTCGAGCGCCAGGGCTGGCTCGCCACCGTGCCCGACATGCCGTGGTCGCGCGGCCGTTACCTCGACGGTGGCCTGGACAAGGCCATGGCCGAGATCGCCGGCCACATCAAGGGCCTGCGCGACCAGGGCGCGACAAAAATCGTGATCATCGGCCACAGCATGGGGGTGCCGACCAGCATGGCACATGCCGCGCGCGGCGGCGACGTCGATGCGCTGATCGGTCTGGCGCCCGGTCACGCACCGGTGGGCTACTACACCCAGCCCTGGGGCAAGCCGGTGCACGACAGCATCAACGAGGCGCGCGCGCTGGTGGCAGCCGGCAAGGGCGATTCACGTGAACGTTTCAGCGACGTCAACCAGGGTCGCCAGCAGACCGTGGTCACCACCGCCAAGGACTTTTTGTCCTACTTCGACCCGACCTCCGACGCCGAGATGTCGGTGACCGCGCCGCGCATCCCGGCGAAAGTCCCGGTCATGACGGTGATCGGCGAGAAGGACCCGCTGTTCAAGACCATCAAGGTTTACTACGTCGACAAGCTGCCCGCCAACCCCAAGAACAAGTTTCTGGAAGTCTCGGGCGGCCACCTCGACACGCCGCGCGTTGCCAGCGACGAGATCGTCGCCTGGATCAAGACCGCGGTCGCGCCTTGAGCGCAGCCGGCAACAGGGTGGCTACAGCGGCCTTCGCCGCTATCAATTCAATAGCTGGTCGCCCTTGTCCGGCATGGGCCGGGGGCCGACGGGATGCCGAATGAGCGGCGCCCGGCTAGCGCCCGGTCGCGCCGCGGCGTGACTGCGACTGGTTGCCACTGCCCACCTGCGACTCGCGGTCACTGCGGCTTTGCGGCGTGCGCTGGCCTTCGTTCTTCTGGGTCGCCGGCTGCTCGCCCGCCTTGTTGCTGTCGTTGGCAACTTTGCCGCTGTGCGGGGCCTGCTGGTCGCGTGGATTGGTTTTGCTGGTCATGGAAGTCTCCGGTTGAAGAAGGATCTTTCATGCTACGCCTTCGCCACGCCAGCGGTGTCGGACAGCGCCGCGTCCGCCGCCATGCCCCGGCGCCTGCCGCGCAGACACGCTATCGATTCAGTAGCAGTCAGCCCATGCCGGACATGGGCTGGAGGCCGATTTGACCTGCAGACCTTCAGCCGATGGGCCGGATCCCGATCAGCGCGCCGTGGGCCCAGAAGGCAAACAGCGCCCAGCCCGCCACACCCGCCACCACGGTGGCCAGCGTGCCGGCGGTGGTGCCGGCGGCATACACCGTGCCCGCCGCCCGGTCGCGCGCGCGTGCCGCGCGAAAGCTCAGTACCGCCCACACCAGGAAGGCGCCGAACAGGATCACGTGCGCCAGGTTGCCGTTGGCCAGCAGATGCGCCAGCGCCCAGACCTTGACCGACAGCACCATGGGATGGTGCAGCCGCGCCTTGATCGCGTTGCGCGGCACATAGGTGGCCGCCAGCAGCACAAAAGCGATCAGCGTCAGCAGCGAAGCCAGGTGCCGCATGCCGCGCGGCGGCGCCCACAGCTGCACCGGCTGCTGCCGCGCCAGGCTGAAGCCCCAGACGATCAGCACAAAACCGATGATGGACAGCACGGCATACACCGCCTTCCACGGCAGCTCGCCCACCCGCGCGATGGTGGCGCTGCGCCAGCCGTCGGCGACGATGCGGACCGAGTGCACCCCCAGAAAAACCAGCAGCCCCAGCAGCAGAATCAGCATGACGCTTCCCCTTGATGTAAATATGCGCAATTATGAGTGTGACATGCGCACCGCAGGGCCTACCCGCGACGCTAGCAAATTGATAGCTGAAGGCCCATGTCGGACATGGGCTGGAGGCCGATCCGATGCCCAGGTTGCGCGGCACCACAGGGCCGTGGCCGGTGTCCCTCCGCACCGCGGCGCCACGCAAGCCGGCACGGCTGGTGTTTTTCGCCACCCCCCTTGTGTATGCTTGGGGACTCTCACCGCCGAGTCTTTGAAGCCCGACACCTGATGCGCCTGCGAATTTACCTGGTCGAAGACAGCCCCGTCATCCGCGACGCCCTCTCCGAATCGCTCGAAGAGCTGGTGGGCGCCCGCATGGTCGGCTGGGCCAGCAACCAGGACGAGGCCATCAGCTGGCTCAGTGCCAACCCCACCGGCTGGGACCTGGCCGTGGTGGACCTGTTCCTGCTGCAGGGCAGCGGCCTGAACGTCGTCAAAAGCTGCAGCAACCGCGAGCTGCGCCAGAAGATTGTTGTGCTGACCGGCTACGCCACCCCCCAGATGCGCCAGCGCTGCCTGGCCGCCGGCGCCGACGCCGTCTTCGACAAAGCCACCGAGATCGACGAGTTCACGACCTATGCGATCAACGAGGTGGAGCGGGTGGCGGGGGAAACACGGTATTGAGTTGGGGGCTTGACTGACTGGTGTAGCCCAGTGGTCAGGTTGACATTGATTCCTCGCTCGGCCGCTGAGCGCCATCGGACGCTGCTCCGCGCTTCACCATCCAACCACCGGCAGGCGCCCCTTGCTGTATGGTCAGGCTCAACAAGAACCAGGGAGACCTTATGGGACTGATGGACCGTGACTACATGCAGGAGAAAAATCGCCAACGACCTTTCAGCCCGCCGCCGGAACGATTTGGAATGCTCGGCAAAGTCGTCATCTTTGTGGCCTTCCTCGCTCTCCTCTATTTAGCTGCCAATTGGAAGTTGAATCAACGCGCTCCCGGAAAAATCTCGAACCCGTCGCCAGCCGAAGTCGAAGCGGTGAAGCCGCCTGCTACGGCATCAACGCCATCGTTCCAGCCTTCCACGCCACCGCCAACTCATTCCAGCGCGCCGCAAGAAACTGGAAACACCCGCACCATCTCCAAGTGCGTCATCAACGGCAATACAAGCTATGGCGATAGCGAATGCGCGCGAGGCGGCGTCGCCAGCCAGGTGACAACAAGAACAAACCACAACCTGATGGAACCCGTCCGGCCACAAGCGCCGACCCGCCAGGAAACGACCACAATCCACGAAACAGTTGTGACGCAAAGCACCACTTCAGTGGTCGGCAACAAGTCCGAATGTGTATTGCTTGATCAGCAAATCAAAAATCTGGACTCTTTGGCGCGTCAGCCGCAGAGTGGGCAAACACAGGGCTGGATTACCTCAGAACGTAAGCGGTTACGCGATCGTCAGTTTCGTATTCCCTGCCGCTAGCCTGCGTACATCCGAAAGCCGTTCGTGTCACCCCAGGCTATGCCCTGGGTCTCCCATCCTAGATAGATGACTATGCTCCTGCTCCTGCGCTACTAACTCAGGAGCACAAACACATGAGCAAGGCCGTCAAAGAGCTACCCGACTGGGGCGAAATGCCCCACCGTCCCGGTCTGTACCTCTCGCTGTCACATGGCAGAGACTTTCCGCAAGAAGCGGTCAAACAACGTGGCTTCCCCGGGCCAAAGATTGGGCCCCTTCTGTACGTGCAAACCCACTACGCGCAACGACTGGTGCTTCGCTTCGCCAACAAGCGAGACACGAGGAGGTTTTTCTCGAATGCCTCTGCCCCTGTGGGTGAACTAGACGTTGTTGAAGGCACTCTGGTCTATGGCAACAAGTGCTACGGCGATTGGGACGTTTGCTATATCGCACCGGAGTTTTGCAGTGCAAACATCAAAGACTAAAGTGTCCTGTATGAGAGATTCGACACTTGCTGCTCGCCACCGAGGAAAACGACATGCCACGCGCACCAAACGTAGATTGGACTCGCCAACATCTTTTGCCAACATTGCATCTCTACACGCAGATGCCATTTGGACAACTCGATGCTCGCAATCCCCGTGTACGGCAACTGGCTCACTGGCTTGGTCGTTCACCCGGCTCCGTCGCAATGAAGCTGACCAATCTGTCAAGCCTCGATCCGGTCATTGCGGCTCGTGGACTCAGCGGCCTCTCCGGCGCCTCTGCACTTGACAGAGCAGTTTGGTATGAATTTCACGCCAGCTGGGACGCGATGGCTGCCGAGGCGGCGAACGAATACGCTCGGCTTGCCGCTGCAAATGGAGAAGCCCTTGTTGAGGATATTCCAGACGCAGTTTTCTCCCACCCTGAAGGGAAAACGCGAACAGCGACGATACAAGTACGAGTCAACCAATGGAAGTTCCGAAAGTCCATACTTGCAAACTACGGTGCTCGCTGCTGCATTAGCGGTTTAACCAACGATCAACTTTTAAATGCGAGTCATATTTTGCCGTGGGGAAAAGACACCAAGAACCGTATGAATCCGCAGAACGGTCTTTGCCTATCAACCCTGCATGACCGCGCTTTCGATATCGGATTAATTACCGTAATGCCTGACTTTCGAGTTCGAGTCTCCCAGAAGCTGGCCTCAGTACCAGAAGACTCGTTTATGAAACAAGCCCTTCTAAAATTCAATAATAAGAAAATCCGAATGCCGGAACGATATGGTCCGGACCCTCATTTTCTTGAGGCACATGCCCGCCGCTTTGACTTCATCAAATAGCGGGCGCCACGGCAAACCAATGGGCTCGGATTAATAGCGCTTGGAATTGACCCTCGGCTACTCAGGGGTGAAGAACGCCCGCGTATTTCGCCATCAACGCCGGAACCGCCGGCTTGGCACAGCGCTGCAACACCCTCAACAAAGCATGGTCCGGTTGCGACACACCATGCCGCGTACGCAGGTCATGCTGGATCTGCCCCAGCAAGCCGGCCGCCATCTCCGCATCGGCCAGTGCCCGGTGCGCGCGGCCGCAGCGTGGCAGGTGGTGGTAGTCCACCAGCACGCCCAGTTTGTGGCTTGGTGCCTGGGGATACAGCCTTCTCGATACCAGCATGGTGCAGGCAAAGGGTTGCGCTGCTTCTGGGCCCACGGTGATGCCCGCGCGGGCCAGCTCGGCCTGCCAGAACTTGGTGTCAAACGAGGCGTTGTGCGCCACCAGGGGCGCCTTGCCGACGAAACGACTGGCTTCGCGCATGACACTGGCCGCATCGGGCGCGGCGGCCACCATGGCGTTGCTGATGCCGGTCAGGCTGGTGATGAAGGCCGGGATGTGCTTGCCGGCATTCATCAGACTCTGGAAGCGATCGACCACGCGCCCGGCCTCGAGCAGCACAATCGCCACTTCAGTGGCGCGGTCACCCATGGCCGGTGACAGGCCAGTGGTTTCAAAGTCGATGACGGCGATGCAGCTCATGCGGATGAAGTCTGCAATTCAGCCGCGCATTTACACGTCGATGTTCGCCGCCCTTAGCGCATTCGTCTCAATAAACTCCCGGCGCGGCTCGACGTCGTCGCCCATCAGCATCGTGAACACGTGATCGGCTTCGATCGCGTCGTCGATCTGTACGCGCAGCAGGCGGCGCACGGTCGGGTCCATCGTGGTTTCCCACAGCTGGGCCGGGTTCATCTCGCCCAGGCCCTTGTAGCGCTGGCGTGCGGTGGCGCCTTCGGCCTGCACGATCAGCCAGGCCATGGCGTCGCGGAAAGTCTCGACTTTTTCTTCCTTCTGGCGCTCGCCTTCGCCGCGGGTGACTTTCGCGCCTTCGCTCATCAGGCCCTTGAAGGTGACAGCGGCTTCGACCAGCGCAGCGTAATCGGCGCCGTGCACGAAGTCCTGGGTCAACACACTGCTCTTGACGTTGCCATGGTGGCGGCGGCTGATGCGCAGAATCGGTTTGTCGTTGCGGGCGTCGAACTCACCGGCCACTTCAGCGGTCGGCAACTGGGCCTGCAGCGCCGCGGCTGAACGCTCGGCGTCTTCCACGGTGTCCAGGTTCAGCGCCACGCCGTCGGCAATCGCCTTCAGCGCTTCGGCGTCCATGTAGCCACGCAGACGCGCAATCACCGACTCGGCCAGCTGGTGTTTGCGCGCCAGCTCGGCCAGCGTGTCACCGGTCAGCAGCGTGCCCTTGCCATTGGCCGGGTCGGCGCCGGTCAACACCGACGCGTCTTTCAGCGCGATCTTCAACAGGAAGCTGTCGAGGGCGGCGCTGTCTTTCAGGTACTGCTCTTCCTTGCCGGACTTGACCTTGTACAGCGGCGGTTGCGCAATGTAGATGTGGCCGCGCTCGACCAGCTCGGGCATCTGGCGGTAGAAGAAGGTCAGCAGCAGCGTGCGGATGTGCGCGCCGTCCACGTCGGCGTCGGTCATGATGATGATGCGGTGGTAACGCAGCTTGGCGACGTTGAAGTCGTCGTTGCCGGTGGTGCCGCCGGCCTTGCCGATGCCGGTACCCAGCGCGGTGATCAGCGTCAGGATCTCGTTGCTGGTCAGCAGCTTTTCATAACGCGCTTTTTCGACGTTCAAAATCTTGCCGCGCAGCGGCAGGATCGCCTGGAACTTGCGGTCGCGGCCCTGCTTGGCGGAGCCGCCGGCGGAGTCACCCTCGACGATGTAGATTTCGCAGAGCGCCGGGTCTTTTTCCTGGCAGTCGGCCAGCTTGCCGGGCAGGCCCATGCCGTCGAGCACACCCTTGCGACGCGTCATGTCGCGCGCCTTGCGGGCGGCTTCACGCGCACGCGCGGCTTCGATGATCTTGCCGACGATGATCTTGGCGTCGTTGGGCCGCTCCTGCAGGTAGTCGGCCAGCAGCTTGCTGACGATGTCTTCGACCGGGCCGCGCACTTCGGAGCTGACCAGTTTGTCCTTGGTCTGGCTCGAGAACTTGGGCTCGGGCACCTTGACCGACAGCACACAGGTCAGGCCCTCACGCATGTCGTCGCCGGTGACCTCGACCTTGGCCTTTTTGGCCAGCTCGGTTTCCTCGATGTACTTGTTGATCACACGCGTCATCGCGGCGCGCAGGCCGGTCAGGTGGGTGCCGCCGTCGCGCTGCGGGATGTTGTTGGTGAAACACAGCACCTGCTCGTTGTAGCCGCTGTTCCACTGCATCGCGACCTCGACACCGATGTTGGTGTTCTGGTCGCTCTGGCGGTCGCCCATGGCATGGAACACATTGGGGTGCAGGACGGTCTTGCCCTTGTTGATGAAGTTGACGAAACCGGTGACGCCACCGGCGCCGGCAAAGTCGTCTTCCTTGCCGCTGCGCTCGTCCTTCAGGCGGATCTTCACGCCGTTGTTCAGAAAGCTCAGCTCGCGCAGGCGCTTGCTCAGGATCTCGTAATGGAAATCGTTGTTCTGCTGGAAGATGTCGGTGTCGGGCAGGAAGTGCACCTCGGTGCCGCGCTTGTCGGTGTCACCGAGCACCTGCATCGGCGAGACATCAACACCACCGACGTTCTCGATGATGCGGTTCTGCACAAAGCCCTTGGAGAACTCCATCACATGGACCTTGCCTTCGCGGCGAATCGTCAGGCGCAGCATCTTGGACAGTGCGTTCACGCAGCTCACGCCCACGCCGTGCAGGCCACCCGAGACCTTGTAGCTGTTCTGGTTGAACTTGCCGCCGGCATGGAGCTCGGTCAGGGCAATCTCGGCCGCCGAGCGTTTGGGCTCGTGCTTGTCGTCCATCTTGATGCCGGTCGGGATGCCACGGCCGTTGTCCACCACGCTGATCGAGTTGTCCAGGTGGATGGTGACCATGATGTCGTCGCAATGGCCGGCCAGCGATTCGTCGATGGAGTTGTCGACCACCTCGAACACCAGGTGGTGCAGGCCGGTGCCGTCGGAGGTGTCGCCGATATACATGCCGGGACGCTTGCGCACGGCCTCCAGGCCTTCCAGGATCTGGATCGAGCCTTCGCCGTAGCCTTCGGACGCGCCGGCCTGGTTGGAGTCGATCTTGGGCTGGAAATTGGAGCTTCCCTCGCCACCTTCACCGGAATGAACGCCTTCCATTTCGCGGCCCGCGTTGTCAGGAGCGGCTTCGTTGGCTTTGTTTTCTTCGGTCATAACTAACTTTTCTCAATCTCTTGAATGACCAAACCCGCTTTGGCTAGCGGGTTCGGCTGGGGTGGCGGTTTTGTTTTTGAGGACCGTGGCGCTTAAATCCGCATCGGCATCACGACGTATTTGAAGGCGGCGTTGTCCGGGATCGTCAGCAGCGCGGAGCTGTTGGAATCGGCCAGCTCGATCTTCACCATGTCCTGGTCCATGTTGGCCAGTGCGTCGATCAGGTAAGTCACGTTGAAACCGATCTCGATGGCGTCGCCGCCGTAGTCGATGTCGAGTTCGTCGACCGCTTCTTCCTGCTCGGCGTTGTTGGACGCCACACGCAGGGTGCCGGGTTCGATGTTCAGGCGCACGCCCTTGAACTTCTCGCTGGTCAGGATGGCGGTGCGCTGCAGGCTGGCCAGCAGCGGCACACGGCCCAGCGTGATGATGTTTTTGTGGTTCTTCGGGATCACGCGGTTGTAGTCGGGGAACTTGCCCTCGACCAGCTTGGTGACGAACTCCATGCCTTCGAACGAGAACTTGGCCTGGTTGCCGGCGAACTGCATCTCGATCGCGCCTTCCTTGTCGCTGAGCAGGCGCTGCATCTCGAGCACGGTCTTGCGCGGCAGGATCACTTCCTGGCGCGGCACTTCGACGTCGAGCGTGGCCGACGAAAACGCCAGCCGGTGGCCGTCGGTGGCGACCAGGCTCAGTTGTTTGCCTTCGGCGACGAACAGGATGCCGTTGAGGTAGTA
>PNNC01000134.1 GCA_013824015.1 Polaromonas sp. | reverse complement strand
CTTCGCTGAGCGCGCCGCCGAACACCGTGAAATCCTGGCTGAACACAAACACCAGCCGGCCGTTGATCATGCCGTAGCCGGTCACCACGCCATCGCCCGGCGGCCGATTCGCCTCCATGCCGAAGTCGGTGCAGCGGTGTTCGACAAACATGTCCCATTCCTCGAACGTGCCTTCGTCGAGCAGCAGTTCCAGCCGCTCGCGCGCCGTCAGTTTGCCCTTGCCGTGTTGTGCGTCTATGCGTTTTTGCCCGCCGCCGAGCCGGGCCGCAGCGCGCTTTTGTTCCAGTTGTTCGAGGATGTCCTGCATGGTGTGTTTTCTCTCTGTCTTTGGATATGCTATTTATTTGATAGCTGCCTGCGCACGATTGGCATGGGCTGCAAGCAGATTTCGTGCTGCAGTGGAAGCCGGGATGTGGCCGTCGGCCACACCGGCCAGCATTGCCGGCAACAAGGCGCTGACCGCAGGGTCCTGCCGAAACGCCTGCTTGAGCGCCGCGTCGATGCGCTCCCACATCCAGGCCAGCGATTGCTGCTGGCGCCGCGCGGCCAGCCGGCCATTGGCGGTCTGAATCGTTTTGAACTGTGTCACCGCCGTCCAGAAGGCATCGACACCCTTGTTGTGCAGCGCGCTGAGCTGGATCACCTGGGGATGCCAGACCGCATCGTAAGCCGCGGCTTGTGCGCTGCCCATCGCGTTGTTGACCAGGCCGAACAGCCGCATGGCCGAGGTGATCTGCGCCTGTGCGCGCATTGCGGCGTCGGCGTCGATGTCGGCCTTGTTGATGATGACCAGGTCGGCCAGCTCCATCACGCCCTTCTTGATCGCCTGCAGGTCGTCGCCGGCGTTCGGCAGCTGCATCAGTACAAACATGTCGGTCATGTTGGCCACCGCGGTCTCGGACTGGCCGACACCGACGGTTTCGACGATCACGACGTCATAACCGGCGGCTTCGCAGACCAGCATGGCTTCACGGGTTTTTTCCGCGACGCCGCCCAGCGTGCCGCTCGAGGGACTGGGCCGGATGTAGGCGCGTTCGTGCACCGAGAGCTGCTCCATGCGCGTCTTGTCGCCAAGGATGGAACCGCCCGAGACACTCGACGAGGGGTCGATGGTCAGCACGGCCACGCGGTGACCCTGCTTGATCAGATAAAGGCCCAGCACTTCAATAAAGGTCGATTTGCCGACACCGGGCACACCGCTGATGCCAAGGCGAAAAGCCTTGCCGGTGTGCGGCAGCAAGGCCGTCAGCAACTCGTCGCCCTGGGCGCGGTGATCGGCGCGGGTCGATTCGAGCAGCGTGATGGCTTTGGCGATGGCGCGCCGCTGCACGGCGGCGTCGCCGTGCAGAACCGCCTCCACCAGTTCGCCGGAAATCACTTCAGCGCAGCCTTGATCTGCTCCAGCACATCCTTGGCGCTGGCCGGGATCGGCGTGCCCGGGCCATAAATGCCCTTGACGCCGGCTTCGTACAACATCTCGTAGTCCTGGCGCGGAATCACGCCGCCGACAAACACGATGATGTCGTCGGCGCCCTGCTTCTTGAGTTCGGCGATGATGGCCGGCACCAGCGTCTTGTGGCCAGCCGCCAGCGTCGAGACGCCGACCGCATGCACGTCGTTTTCGATCGCCTGGCGCGCACATTCTTCGGGCGTCTGGAACAGCGGGCCCATGTCGACGTCGAAACCGAGGTCGGCAAACGCCGTCGCCACCACCTTGGCGCCGCGGTCGTGCCCGTCCTGGCCGAGCTTGGAGATCATCACGCGCGGCCGGCGCCCCTGCGCTTCGGCGAAAGCGTTGATTTCGGACTTGAGGTTTTCCCAGCCTTCGGCCGAGTCATAAGCAGCTGCATACACACCAGTCACCTTTTGGGTATCGGCGCGGTGGCGCCCGTAGACTTTTTCGAGGGCATCACTGACCTCACCCACCGTGGCGCGCAGGCGCACCGCCCGGATGCTGAGGTCCAGCAGGTTGCCGTCGCCTGTTTCGGCGGCAGCGGTCAGCGCGTCCAGCGCGGCCAACACCGCGGCGCCGTCGCGGCTGGCACGGATCTCTTTGAGGCGCGTGATCTGTCCCTCGCGCACCGCGACGTTGTCGATGTCGCGCGCTTCGATGGCGTCCTCGGTCTTGAGCTTGTATTTGTTGACGCCCACAATGACGTCCTTGCCGCTGTCGATGCGCGCCTGCTTCTCAGCGGCCGCGGCCTCGATCTTGAGCTTGGCCCAGCCACTGTCCACCGCCCTGGTCATGCCGCCCATGGCATCGACCTCTTCAATGATGGCCCAGGCCGCATCGGCCATGTCCTGGGTCAGTTTTTCCATCATGTAGCTGCCGGCCCAGGGGTCGATCACATGCGGAATGTGGGTTTCTTCCTGGATGATGAGCTGGGTGTTGCGCGCAATGCGCGAGGAAAACTCGGTGGGCAGCGCAATCGCCTCGTCAAAGCTGTTGGTATGCAGGCTTTGCGTGCCGCCGAACACCGCGGCCATGGCCTCGATGGTGGTGCGCACCACGTTGTTGTACGGGTCCTGCTCGGTCAGGCTCCAGCCTGAGGTCTGGCAGTGCGTGCGCAGCATCAGGCTTTTCGGGCTTTTCGCGTTGAACTCTTTCATGATGCGGCACCAGAGCAGGCGCGCCGCGCGCATCTTGGCCACTTCGAGGTAGAAGTTCATGCCGATGGCCCAGAAAAAACTCAGGCGGCCGGCAAAACCGTCGACGTCCAGGCCCTTGGCCATCGCGGTTTTCACATACTCCTTGCCGTCGGCCAGCGTGAAGGCCAGTTCCAGCGCCTGGTTGGCGCCGGCTTCCTGCATGTGGTAACCCGAGATGGAAATCGAGTTGAACTTCGGCATGTGTTGGGCCGTGTACTCGATGATGTCGCCGATGATGCGTATGCTGGGCGCCGGCGGGTAGATGTAGGTGTTGCGCACCATGAACTCTTTGAGGATGTCGTTCTGGATGGTGCCGCTGAGCTGGTCCTGCGCCACACCCTGCTCCTCGGCCGCCACCACATAACCGGCCAGCACCGGCAACACCGCGCCGTTCATGGTCATGGACACCGACACCTTGTCCAGCGGGATCTGGTCAAACAGGATTTTCATGTCCTCGACGCTGTCGATCGCCACGCCGGCCTTGCCGACGTCACCGGTCACGCGCGGGTGGTCAGAGTCGTAGCCGCGGTGCGTGGCCAGATCGAAGGCGACCGACACGCCCTGCCCGCCGGCGGCGAGTGCCTTGCGATAAAAAGCGTTGGACTCTTCCGCGGTCGAAAAACCGGCGTACTGGCGGATGGTCCAGGGCCGCACCGCATACATCGTGGCCTGCGGGCCGCGGATGAAAGGCTCAAAACCAGGCAGGGTGTCGGTGTACGGCAAGTCCCTGGTGTCGTCGGCCGTGTACAGCGGCTTGACGGTGATGCCATCCGGGGTGTGCCAGTTGAGGGCGCCGAGATCGCCCCCCGGTGCGGACTTCGCTGCGGCTTTGGCCCAGGCCTCGAGGCTGGTGGGTGCAAATTCGGGGGGGGACGGTTTTTTGGGGGTGCTCATGGCGCGTGCGGGTACCGTAGGGGGACATGGGTGGACGTCGTCCGAGTTTACATTATTTATAATTATTGATGCAAAATTTAGTTTCCGATATGATCGCGCTGTCCAGCCACCGCTGCAACTGACCACCTGATACCGACCATGGCCGCTGTTTCACTGACTCCCCGCGCCCTTTATGAAGAGGTGGCGGAGTTGCTTCGCCAGCGTATTTTCAGCCGCGAACTGGCGCCCGGCAGCTGGATCGACGAACTCAAGCTGGCCGAGGAATACGGCATCAGCCGCACGCCGCTGCGCGAAGCCCTCAAGGTGCTGGCCACCGAGGGCCTGGTGACCATGAAGGTCCGGCGCGGCGCGTATGTGACCGAAGTCTCCGAACGCGACCTGGCCGATGTCTACCACCTGCTCGCGCTGCTCGAAAGCGACGCGGCCGGTGTGGTGGCCACCCAGGCCACCGAAGCGCAGCTCAAGGAACTGCAGGGCCTGCACCAGGAACTCGAAAAGGCCGTGGCCCAGCGCGAGCGCTTTTTTGAAATCAATGAAACCTTCCACATGCGCCTGCTGGAAATTGCCGACAACCGCTGGCGTGACCAGATGGTGGCCGATCTGCGCAAGGTGATGAAGCTCAACCGCCACAACTCCCTGCTCAAGAGCGGACGCATCGCGGAGTCACTGGCCGAACATGCGGCGATTGTCGAGGCACTGGTCATGCGGGACGCCAGTGCCGCAGCCCGACGTATGCAGGAGCATTTCGCCAATGGTCTGGAAGCCGCGGCCTGAGCCGTGCGTTCCCGCGGGAGAACGCCGGCGATGGCATGATTCCGACACATCAAGTCAACCGTTCACCAAGATGATTTTTTCACGACTTCTCCTGCTGTCCGCGCTGCTGGCCGGGCCTCTTGCCGCGGCCCAGGAGCGCAGCACTGCCGCCGCGACACTGCCGATTGCCGACGCCCACTTCCACCTGATGCTGTACATGACACCGGCGGCGCTGAAGGAGCGGATGGACCGACACCATATACGCTGGACAGTCAGTGCCGGCGCCATCGGCAGCCCGTCTGCCGGTTCGCCAGCGTCACGCGATGCAGCCGTCCGCGACTTGCTCGGCGGGCGCTTCGTGCCTGCGGTTGGCGGTGCGGAGGCGCGCCAGGCCGAGCTTCGCGTCGGCGCCCGTTTTTACACCGACCTGCCCGGCACCGATCGCGACGCCGCCTTGCGCCGCATTGACGAACAGATGGCGATTCAGCCCCGGGTTCTGGCAGAGACTTTTCCGAATGCCGAGACATCCAGCGTGGACCCGGTCCGCCAGCGGCGCGTGGCGACTGACGGCCCCTACTTTCGCAGCCTGATGGCGATCGCCGCACGGCAAGGCCTGCCGGTGCCCATGCATATGCAGTTCCATCGCGAATCAGTCGCCGAACTGTCGCAGTTGCTTCAGGATCATCCAGACGGCCAGGTCCTGCTGTCGCACTGCGGCAAGGACACCCGGGCCGCCGACGTGCGCGCCATGCTGGACAAACATGCCAACCTGTTCTGCGACCTCAGCTACCGGGGAGCACCACTGGCGTCCGATGAAAGCCGGCGGGACCCGAACCGCCTGATCTTCTGGGGACCGGGTCTGTTGCAGGCTGCCGGCATGAAGGACGACTGGCGGCAACTGATCGAGGATCATTCCGACCGCTTCATGGTGGGCATTGACGATGTGCACACATGGGAGATCTACGACCAGACGGTTTTGGCCATACGGCAAGGCGTGCTGGCGCAGCTCACGCCGGCGACGGCCGAGAAGGTGGCGTGGCGCAACGCGGCCCGGCTGTTCCGCCTGCCGCCGGTTGATGCACCGGCGCCCAACTAGCAGCTCCGGATCGACGTCCGGCAAAAAGGCCTCAGCAGCCGCGCTTCACGCGCGGACGGCCATCGACCGCTTGAGCGGCCGGGTCACGAGAAACACGCCGGGCAGGATCAGCAACGCGCCGACCGCATGGTGCCAGCCCGGCGGCTCGCCCAGCAGGCCCCAGGCCGCTGCCGCTGCGTACAGCGGCCCGAGGTAGAGCGCCACCGCGACCCGGCTGGCGCCGAGGATTTTTTGCGCCCAGCTGTAAATCCAGTAAGCACCGATGCCGGGAATCAGCCCCGCCACCACCACCAGCAGCAGCGCCTGTCCGCCCAGGATATCGGCCCCCGGGCGCGACGCTTCCCACAGCGCCGGCGGCAGCAACACCAGGGTGCCACCGACGCAGATCGCCGCCAGACGCGCCGTCGCGCTCAGGTCGCTGGGCCAGCGTTTTTGCAGCAGCGCATACGCCGCCCAGGACACGGTGGCCGCCACGATCCAGGCATCCCCGGCGACAAACTGCACCTCACCCAAGGCCGTCCACTGCCCCTTGACCACCACATGCACCACGCCGGCAAGCGCCAGCGCCACGCCGGCCTTCTGGCGCGCACCAAAGGCTTCGCCGAGCCACCACATGGCGCCCAGGCTGATCAGCACCGGTGAGGCCGAATAAATCAGCGCGATGTTCATCGCGTCGGTGGAGCGTGCGCCCTCGTAGACCCAGGCGCCGCAGATCAGCATGCCCAGCGTGCCGAGCACCAGGTACTGGGGCCAGACGCGCAGGATGGACGCGCGTTCGCGCCACAGCTCGGAGCGTGTCAGGACCACCAGGATCAGCGCGGCCAGTCCCCAGCGGCCCAGCGCCAGCAGGTAAGGCCCGATGACGCCGGGCGCCTTGCGCGCCACGATGTAGTTGACGGCCCAGAGCGCCGGCACCAGCCACAACAACAACAGCGCCAGCCGGGTTTCGCGTGGAACCGCCTCAGGCATGGGCCAGCACGCCCTCGCCGACCGGCGCCGCCGCATGCGCCAGCGCCATCACCTCGCGCGGGTGCAGGCTTTTGAGCCTGTGGTCGCTCCATACCTGGCGCCAGCGCCGCGAACCCGGCAGGCCATGACGCAGGCCCAGCATGTGGCGGGCGATGGTCGGCCACGGTGTGCCGTGGTCTGCCGCCTGGCTGGCCATGTAGTCCACCATCCGCGACTCGACCGATTCCCGCGTCTGCTCGCTGGACGCGGCGCCGAAAAAGGCCTGGTCCCAGGACGCCAGCCACCAGGGGTTGTGATAAGCCTCACGGCCCACCATGACGCCGTCGAGCGCCTCCAGTTGCGCCGCCACCTGCTCGCCGGTGGTGATGCCGCCATTGATGACGAGGGTGAGCTCGGGAAACTCGCGCTTGAGCCGGTGCACCAGCTCGTAACGCAGCGGCGGCACTTCTCGGTTTTCCTTGGGACTCAGGCCCTTGAGCCAGGCGTTGCGCGCGTGCACGATGAAGGTGCTGCAGCCAGCCTCGCTGACGGTGCCGACGAAGTCCCGCACGAACGCATAACTTTCGCCCTTGTCGATGCCGATGCGGTGCTTGACCGTGACCGGCACCTCCACCACATCCACCATGGCCTTCACGCAGTCGGCCACCAGTTGCGGCTCGGCCATCAGGCAGGCGCCAAATGCGCCGCGCTGCACACGTTCGCTGGGGCAACCGCAGTTGAGGTTGATCTCGTCATAAGCCCAGTCCTGGCCCAGTTTTGCGCAGTGCGCGAGGTCGGCCGGCTCGCTGCCGCCCAGCTGCAGCGCCACCGGGTGTTCTTCCGCGTTGAAACGCAGGTGGCGCGCCACATCGCCGTGCACCAGCGCACCGGTCGTCACCATCTCGGTGTACAGCAGGGCATGGCGCGACAGCAGCCGGTGGAAATAGCGGCAGTGCCGGTCGGTCCAGTCCATCATCGGCGCCACGCTGAGGCGATGTGCCGGAAACGGGGTGGATGCGGGGCCGGGATTCATCGGGAGGGAGGGTGCGCTAGCCATGGAAGCACGTAGTTTCTCACGCGAACCGCCGGCGCGTGCCGGAAAGGAAATTGCCACATCGGGTAACAGAGGGTAGCCACCAAGTCCGGCGCCAAACAGGAGGCTGGATAATGCGGATTCAGGACCGGGCTGCCCCGGCTTACCTCCAGCCCCATTCAAGCCATGACCCCAACAGCACCGTCCCTGCCCCACCCGACCCTCTCCCGCTCCGCCCGCACCGGCCCCGCCCTGCTGCTGAGCCTGGCCCTGGCCGCCTGCACCTCGGTGCCGCTGCCCCCCTGGCCGGCACCCGGCGGCGCAGCCAAGGCGCCGCCACCCGCGGTAGCGGCGCCGGCACCGATTCCGGCGACGGTCGCCCCGCCGGTCGTGGTCATCCAGCCTGTGCCTGTTCGCCCGGCTGTCGTGATCGCCCCGGCAGCGGAAGCGCCCTACAACGCCGCTGTGGCCGCCCGTTTCCCCGCACCCTCGCTGATTTACAGCACGCCTGGCCTGCAGGAAGGGCGCAGCAGCTTTACCTCGAACACGGAAATCCAGAACTGGCTGCGCGATCTGGTCGCTTCGGCCGCAGCGACGCCCGGCATGAAAGCGGCCCTGCTGTCCATCGGCCAGTCACAGCGCGGTGAACCGCTGGAAGCCCTGGTGTTGACACGTGGCGCCGGCACCGACGCCGCCGCCATCGCGGCATCGGGCCGGCCCACCGTGCTGCTGATCGGCCAGCAGCATGGCGACGAACCGGCCGGCAGCGAAGCGCTGCTGGTGGTGGCGCGCGAACTCACGCAAGGCCTGCTGCGCCCGCTGCTGGACCGTGTCAACGTGATCATCGTGCCGCGCGCCAACCCCGATGGTTCGATGGACAACAAACGCGTGACCACCGGCGGGCTGGACATGAACCGCGATCACCTGTTGCTGAACACGCCCGAAGCGCAGGCGCTGGCCAGACTCACGCGCGATTACCGCCCGACCGTGGTGGTCGATGCCCACGAATACACCGTGGTCGGCCGCTTCCTGCAGAAGTTCGACGCGGTGCAGAAGTACGACGCACTGCTGCAGTACGCGACCACCGCCAACCTCCCGGAGTTTCTGACCAAAGCCTCGGAAGAGTGGTACCGGCGCCCGCTGCTGGCGGCGCTGAAGGCCCAGGGGCTGAGCAGCGAGTGGTACTACACCACCTCGGCCGACCTGGCCGACAAGAAAATCTCCATGGGCGGCACCCAGCCCGACACCGGGCGCAACGTCAACGGCCTGAAAAACAGCGTGAGCCTGCTGATCGAGACGCGCGGTGTCGGCATCGGACGGCTGCATATCCAGCGCCGCGTGCACACCCATGTCACCGCGATCAGCAGCGTGCTGGCCAGCACGGCGCAGCGCGCCAGCGAGCTCGGCCAGCTGCAGCCCTATATCGAGAAGGAAATCGCCGGCCAGGCCTGCAAGGACGAAGCCGTGGTGGAAGCCGGCCCGACGCTGGTGCAGCAGGAGTTGCTGATGCTGGATCCGGTCAGCGGCGCCGACAAGGCGCTGCGCGTCGAGTGGAACTCGGCGCTGACGCTGCGCAAGCTCAAGACGCGCGTGCGGCCCTGCGGCTACTGGCTGTCAGCGGCATCAAAAACAGCGGTGGAGCGGCTGCGCCTGCATGGCGTGCAGGTGCTGCGCGTCACCGAACCCGGCTCGATGCTGGGTGATCTGTACCGCGAAACCGCACGTGCGGCCGGTGTTCGCCAGGACGTGCGCGGCGCCATCGCCGACGCCGGTCAGATCGTCAAAGCCGAGGTGGCGCTGGTGCGTGGCGTGATCGACGCGCCGGTCGGCAGCTACTACGTGCCTTTGAGCCAGCCGCTGGCCAACCTGGTGATCGCCGCGCTGGAGCCCGACACGCAAAGCAGCTACTTTGCCAACCGGCTGATCGACAGCCTGGCCGGCAGCGCGCGGGTGATGTCCGAACCGGCTCTGAAAACCGAAACACTGCCCTGATTCCGGGACATCCGGCGATGTGCGGAGGGTTCAAGAATCCTGACGTCCTACAACAACGGGCTGGGGTCACTGACAGACGGATTCCATGCCTCAAGCCCTAATGGGGCCATGAAGACATTTGAACTGACTCCCAAAATGGTCACCATGGGTGGCGTGTTTTACCCCACCGGTTACGCGGTGCTGCTGTTTCCCGAAGCCGCTCAGGCCCGGCAGGCTGCGGAAGCGCTGGAAGCCGGCGGTTTTGCCGGCGACGCGGTCATGCTGCTGCCGCCGGACACCATCCTGCGCGACATCGGCAAGGTGGACGGCGACAAAGGCGGCATGCCCTCGGTCGGCACCGAAGGCCACACGGTTGACAAATACATCGCGCTGGCGCGCCGCGGCCACCACGGCGTGATGGTCCATGCGCCCGACGACGAAGACACGCAACGCCTGCTGTCCTGCGTGCATCCGATTGCCTTCACCTATGGCCAGAAATACCACATGCTGGCGATGGAAGACCTCGAGCCGCTGGCCGCCTGAGATCCCTCAGCAGCCCGGAGGCGCTATGGATTTCATAGCTGTTAGCCCATGACCAGTATGGGCTGACGCTCGATTTTGCTAGAAATCGCCGCCCCCTCCGTGCGCCAGGCTCTCGAACTTGGTGATGCGGTTGATGAAGGCCAGCTTGACCGTGCCGGTCGGGCCGTTACGCTGCTTGCTGATGATCACCTCGGCCACGCCGGGCTCCTTGCAGGCGTCCTTGGTGTAGTACTCGTCGCGGTAGATGAACATGATGATGTCGGCGTCCTGCTCGATCGCGCCGGACTCGCGCAAATCGCTCATCATCGGGCGTTTGTCGGTGCGTGACTCGACGCCGCGGCTCAGCTGCGACAGCGCGATCACCGGGCACTGCAGTTCCTTGGCCAGCATCTTCAGCCCACGCGAAATCTCGCCAACGGCGGTGGCGCGGTTTTCTTCGGCCATGCCGCTGGACACACTCATCAGCTGCAAATAGTCGACCACGATCAGGCCCAGCTTGCCGCACTGCCGCGCCAGCCGGCGGGCATTGGCGCGCAGCTCGCTGACGGTCAGGCCGGGGGTTTCGTCGATGTGCAGCGAGATGTTGCGCAGCTTTTCAATCGCCTCGGTCAGGCGCGGCCATTCCTCGTCGGTCAGCGCACCGGTGCGCAAATGGGTCTGGTCAATGCGGCCGATCGAACCAACGATACGCACCGCGAGTTGCGAGGCGCCCATTTCCATCGAGAACACCGCCACCGGCAGGCCTTCGTTGAGCGCCACATGTTCGGCGATGTTGATGGCCAGCGCGGTTTTACCCATGGACGGCCGCGCCGCCAGGATCACCAGGTCGCCGGCCTGGAAACCCGAGGTCATCTTGTCGAGGTCGTAAAAACCGGTGGGCACGCCGGTCACGTCGTTCGGGTTTTCCGACATCTCGGTGACGCGGTCCAACAGGCTGACCACCAGCGTGTCCATGCTCTGGAAGCCCTGCTTCATGCGTGAGCCCTGCTCGCCGATCTTGAAGATCTTCTGCTCGGCCTCGTCGAGGATCATCGCCACCGCCTTGCCCTGCGGGTTGAAGGCGTGGGTGGC
>PNNC01000115.1 GCA_013824015.1 Polaromonas sp. | reverse complement strand
TCCGCTTCGCTGCGGGCAACCTGCGGTGCTCGATTCCGGCGGGGGTCGGCAGAACTCGCTTCGCTCGGACAACTGCCGCCCTGATCCCGCCTCCATCTGCGCTCCTCGGCCCAGCCCGACGGGCGGGAGAGAAAAACAATGCGGGAATCCCTACGAACGGTCATGTGTGCACGCGAGCGCAGCGCACGCGGCCACATGAGGCTCCCTTCTCTCGCCCAGCGGGGCGAGGGAAGGGCGGGGGGTTGGGAGTGGGGAGTGACGTTCGCTGACACAGGCCAACCACAAGCTTGGCGTGACGCTAGAATGCTATCAAGTTAATAGCTGTCGGCGCTTGCCAGCCATGGGCTGGAGGCCGATTTGATGCAGAATCAGGCGGCTGGCGCGCGAATCGCCGACTTCGGCCGGAAGGCCTTGCACACGGCCTCGTCGGTTTCCAGGTAAGGCCCGCCGATCAGGTCGATGCAGTAGGGCACGGCCGCAAAAATACCGGCGACGGCCTGTGAACCGTCGGCGGTTTTCAGGCCTTCGAGGGTTTCGGCAATCGCCTTGGGCTGGCCCGGCAGGTTCAGGATCAGGGCCTGATCGCGGATCACGGCGACCTGCCGCGACAAGATGGCGGTTGGCACAAAGGTCAGGCTGATCTGCCGCATTTGTTCGCCAAACCCGGGCATCTCCTTGTGGCCGACGGCCAGCGTCGCTTCGGGCGTGACATCGCGCAGCGCCGGGCCGGTGCCGCCGGTGGTCAGCACCAGCGAGCAGCCGGCGTCGACCAGCGCGATCAGCGTCGCGCTGATCTGCTCTTTTTCATCGGGAATCAGGCGTTCTTCAAAAGTGACGGGGTTGCGCAACGCGCGGCCCAGCCACGCCTTGAGCGCAGGCAGGCCCTGGTCCTGATAGACGCCGCTGGAAGCCCGGTCGCTGACCGAGACAATGCCAATGGTCACTGCGTCGTAAGGGGCGCTCACGTGTCCTCCTGGGCCAGGGTCTCACGCACCAGCTGGAAAATTTCGCGGTAGGACTTGCCATGGCGCGGCGCCTCGCCGGGCTTTTCAGGCTTGGCGTCCTTGCGCGCCTGGCGGATCAGCGCGCGCAGCTGCTGCGAATCGGTGGCCGGGTGGTCGGTCAGCCAGTCGCTGAGCGCATCGTCGGAGGCGATCAGCTTGTCGCGCCACTGCTCGGCCAGGTGCAGCGCCAGCGTCAGCTGCGCCGAGCCGTTGGCCTGCTCGTCGATGGCAGCGCGTATCGGTTCGGTGTCCAGCGGGCGCATCAGCTTGCCGATGAACTGCATCTGGCGGCGCCGGCCCTCGAAGTTGGTGATTTTTTTGGCTTCGGCGATCGCGTCCAGCAGCTTTTCAGGCAGGTCGAGCTTGGCCATCAGGTCGGCGCGCAGGGTCAGCAGCGCTTCGCCGAGCGCCTGTTTTTCATCGGCCTCGGCCTTGAGCTGGGTCTTGCTCGGCGGGCCGACCTCTTCCAGCGCAATTTCTTCGGGTTTCACGAAGCGTCCGTTGGACCAGTAGCCCTTGATGGCCTTGGGAGTCTTGGTATTCATAGCAGTCAGTATCATAGCTACCCATATGACCCCAAAGACCCTCAAGACAACATCCGCCGATTCCCGCCCCGAGTCGGGCTTCAGTTACCACCGCGATTTTTTCGAAGGCCTGGTGGACAGCGCCCTGGCGCACGCCAAAAAAATCGGCGCCACTGACGCCGCTGCGGAGGCTTCCGAAGGCTGCGGCCTGAGTGTCAGCGTGCGCAAGGGGGAGCTCGAAAACGTCGAGCGCAACCGCGACAAGTCGCTGGGCATCACGGTGTATGTGGGGCAAAAACGCGGCAATGCCGCCACCAGCGATTTTTCCAAAGCCGCGATCGAGCAGACCGTGCAGGCCGCCTACGACATTGCGCGTTTCACCGCCGAAGACAAGACCTCGGGCCTGCCGGCCGACCGCGACATCGCGCGCGTGCACCCCGAACTCGACCTGTTCCACCCCTGGGCCATCGACTCCGCCGGCGCCGCCGCGCTGGCGCTCGAATGTGAAGCCGCAGCGTTTGACACCAGCAAGCTGATCACCAACAGCGAAGGCGCCGGTGTGTCGGCCCAGCAAAGCCATTTTTTCAGCGCCCACACCCGCGGCTTTCGTGGCGGGTACGCGAGCTCGCGCCACAGCATCTCGGCCGCGGCGATTGCCGGCAAGGGCAGCCAGATGCAGCGCGATGCCTGGTACAGCTCGATGCGCGACGCCAGCGAGCTGGCCAGCGCCCAGGCCGTGGGCCGTTACGCCGCCGAACGCGCGCTGTCGCGCCTGAAAAGCCGCAAGATCAAGACCACGCAATGCCCGGTGCTGTTCGAGTCGCCGCTGGCCGCCGGCCTGCTGGGCGGCTTTGTGCAGGCCGTCAGCGGCGGTGCGCTGTACCGCAAGAGCACGTTTTTGCTGAACAGCCTGGGCAAGCCGGCGTTTCCGGCGCACATCGACATCACCGAAGACCCGTTCGTCAAAAAAGGCAAGGGCAGCTCGCCGTTTGACGAAGAAGGCGTCAAGACCCGCGCCCGCACGGTGGTGGATGCCGGCATCGTGCGCGGCTATTTTTTGAGCACCTACTCGGCCCGCAAGCTGGGCATGCGCACCACCGGCAACGCCGGCGGCTCGCACAACCTGGTGATGAGCAGCCGCCAGACAAAAGCCGGCGACGACCTCGACGCCATGCTGAAGAAGCTGGGCACCGGCCTGTTCGTGACCGAACTGATGGGGCAGGGCGTGAACTACGTGAACGGCGACTACTCGCGCGGCGCCTCCGGCTTCTGGGTCGAGAAGGGCCAGATTGCCTTTCCGGTCGAGGAGATCACGATCGCCGGCAATCTGAAAGACATGCTGATGGGCATCCAGGCCGTGGGCGCCGATGTCTACAACTATGGCGCCAAAAGCGTGGGATCCATCCTGATCAACCGGATGAAAGTCGCTGGCTCCTGACGGAGCGAGGGGCGAGGGGCCCCGCTGCGCGGGGATAGCCCAGCGGCGCCAGGATCGGGGAAGCGGGCTCGACGCCCGCGACCGAAGGATGTGGCCCCCACGGTCGCTCACTGCGTGTAGCTCCCTGCACCTTGCAGGCCGCCGCTCGCCAGAGGCTTCGCTTCTGTCGCATGTCCAAAGCTGCTCAAGCAGCTTTGGAGCCGCAGGCTCCAGCCCCGAGGGGGCCGCCCCGCCTGCGGCCCGGCAGAGCCGGTTCCGCGGCTCGGACTGGCTTTTTTAAGAGGTGCAGCGCAGTTGCTGTTCTTAGCCCGCCAGCGCAGCCTTGACCGCGGCCGAGACCTGGCCCATGTCGGCCTTGCCGGCGAGTTTGGCTTTGACGGCGCCCATGACCTTGCCCATGTCGCCGGGACCGGTGGCCCCGAGTTCGGTGACGATGGCCTTGACCTCGGCAGCGACCTCATCGGCGCTCAGGCGGGCCGGCAGGTAGGCCTGCAGCACCACCAGTTCGGCGGCTTCCTTGTCGGCCAGGTCCTTGCGCTCGGCCTTCTGGAAGGCTTCCAGCGAGTCCTTGCGCTGCTTGATCAGCTTGTCGACGATGGCAATCACCGCGGCATCGTCGAGCACCACGCGTTCATCGACCTCTTTTTGCTTGAGCGCGGCCAGCAGCAGGCGGATGGTGCCCAGGCGCTCGCTGTCCTTGGCGCGCATGGCGGTTTTCATGTCTTCGGTGATCTGGTCTTTGAGGGACATGGCGGTCTCCAGGAAACGGGTTGAACGGTGACAAGCGAGGCAGAAATACAAAAGCCCGCAGAGCGTCCTCGTGCGGGCTTTGGGTGCCGTGAGGCGTGTACGGCTTAGTACAGCTTCTTGGGCAGCTGCATCGAGCGGATGCGCTTGTAGTTGCGCTTGACGGCGGCAGCCTTCTTGCGCTTGCGCTCGGCGGTGGGCTTCTCGTAAAACTCGCGGGCGCGCAGGTCGGTCAGCAGGCCGAGTTTTTCGATGGTGCGCTTGAAGCGGCGCAGAGCCACGTCGAAGGGCTCATTGTCTTTTACACGAATGGTCGTCATTGATGAAAGTGATCCAAAAATTTTGCGTCCTTAGTGATCTGATCAGAATCAGGCCAGACGCGGGTTTGCTAGCAAAGCCTTGGATTATATACCAGTCGAATCGCCCCGACGGTCGCTCGCTTCGCGTGGCTGCCTGCCCCAGCGGGTGAAGCTGCGCCAGCAGCCCGGCCCTTCGGCAGGCTCAGCACAGGCCCAGACCGGTTCCGCGGCCCCGGCCCGAAAAAAGCGGCCTCTGCGGGCGCTCTTTTTATCCGTTCGCCCCGAGCCTGTCGAAGCGCAATCCCCCCCGGATGACAGGTCCCCCGGATCAAGCCAGGGCCGGGGCGGTGGTGGGGTGTTTTTGCGCCAGTGCCTCGGCGCAGGCATGGGCCGAGGCCCAGGCCCACTGGAAGTTGTAACCGCCGAGCCAGCCGGTGACGTCCACCACCTCGCCGATGAAATACAGGCCGGGCTGCCTGGCTTCCATGGTCTGGGACGACAGGTCGCGGGTGTCGACGCCGCCCAGCGTGACTTCGGCTTTTTTGTAGCCTTCGGTACCCGTCGGTATCAGCTGCCAGTCCTGCAGGCGGTCGGCCAGCATGGCCAGCGCCTTGTCGGTCGCGTCGCTGACGGGTTTTTGCCAGGCCGGCTCGCGGCTGGCCCAGGCGTCGGCGAGCCGGCCGGGCACCAGCGTGGCCAGTTCATTGGCGATCAGTTTTTTCGACGTGGCCTTGGCGCGCAGCAGCAGGGTGGGCAGGTCCACGCCGGGCGCGAGGTTGATGCGCACCGGCTGGCCTTCGCGCCAGAAACTGGAGATCTGCAGCACCGCCGGGCCGCTCAGGCCGCGGTGCGTGAACAGCAGGTCCTCGGCAAACACCACGGCTTTTTTGCGCTGTTTCGGCGTGGCATCCGGGGCGCCCGTTTCAATCAGCACCGGCAGCGCCAGGCCGGAAAGCTGGGCATAAGGCGCCCAGGCCTCGCCGTCAAAGGTCAGCGGCACCAGGGCGGCGCGCGGCTCGACCAGGCGCAGGCCGAACTGTTTCGCGATGCGGTAGCCGAAATCGGTCGCACCGATTTTGGGGATGGACAAGCCGCCGGTGGCGATCACGAGCTGTGGCGCTTCGATGGGGCCCCGGTCGCTCTCGATTTGATAGCTGCCGGTGCCCATGCCATATGGGCTGGCGGCATATTGGATACCTGAGACCCGGCACGGTTGCCAGCGCGTGACGCCGCCGGCCGCACATTCGGCCAGCAGCATGTTGATCACGTCTTCGGCCGAGCGGTCGCAAAACAGCTGGCCCTTGTGTTTTTCGTGGAAGGTGATGCCGTGGCGCTGCAGCAGCGCGATGAAGTCCTGCGGCGTGTAGCGTGACAGCGCCGAGCGGCAGAAATGCGGGTTCTCGCCGAGGAAGTTGGCGGGCGTGACGTCCCGGTTGGTGAAGTTGCAGCGGCCGCCGCCCGAGATGCGGATTTTTTCGGCCACCTTCTCGCTGTGGTCCAGCAGCAGCACCTTGAGGCCGCGCTGGCCGGCCAGGCCGGCGCAAAACAGGCCGGCGGCTCCCGCGCCTATCACCACGACATCGAATTTATGGGTCAAATCAGGCTCCAGCCCATGACTGTGGGGCGTAGATAGCTATCAAAAGTGGAGCGAATCCAGGCCTGGCCAAGTTCACCCTCGCCAGGTGAAAGGGAACTTGCATTGCCTGAAAAAGCCGGTGGGTACATAGTCCCCGAGCACGCCGTAACGCTCGGGCCAGAGCCGGGTGCTTTTGACGGCCGTGCCGAACAGATGGTCAATAAAGGCGAAGTGGGCCGCGTAGTTGCGGTCCAGCGCCTCCTGGTCCTGGCTGTGGTGCCAGTGGTGAAAGTTGGGCGTGACGATGAGATAACGGAGGGGCCCCAGCCGCACGCTGACATTGGCATGGTTGAACACCGCCTGGAAGCCCACGATCACGATGTAGGCATCGATCACTTCCTTGGAAAAACCCAGCACGTAAATCGGCGCCAGAACCAGTGTGCGTGTGATCAGCACTTCTGCCACGTGCTGGCGCGAACCCGCCAGCCAGTCCATGCTTTTGACGCTGTGGTGCACCGCGTGCAGGCGCCACAGCAGCGGCACCTGGTGGTAAGCGCGGTGTGTCCAGTACTGCACCAGGTCGGCCACCAGCACGATCAGCAACACCCCGGCCCAGAAAGGCAGGCCTTCGACCCAGCCGCGCACGCCCTCGTTGCCGGCCCAGCCGAAGAACTTGTGCACCATCAGGTTGGTGGCCAGCAGCATGAAGCCGACCAGCATGTGGTTGACGACGAAATGGTGAAAGTCGGTCTGCCACTCGGCGCGGAACACCGGCTGGTCCTTGCGCAGGGCAAACAGCTTTTCAACAAAAATGAAAATCAGCGAGGAGCCCAGCAGGTCCAGGATGAACCAGTCCAGCCCGATGTAGGGTGTGTTGTCGGCGAAGTCGTTCACCGGGACCTTGTGTCCGCCCAGCAGCGCAGTGGCTGCCACCAGCAGGAAGGCCGCACCGGACAGCCAGCGCGACCGGTTGAACAGGATGTTGACCAGCGAGATGCCGCCGGAAATCACCAGCGCCGCGAACATCAGCATGCGCAGGGTGTCGACGTCGTAGCTTTTGCGCAGTTCGGGTGTGGTCAGGTACTCCGGGAAGTGGAAGGCCAGCACCCCGAGAAAACACAGCATGCCCAGGCTCAGCGCAATCACGCCACTGACGAGGCCGCTGCCGCGGCGCAGTTCGCCATGGCTTTCCGTCAGTTCGTTGAGTTTTTCAAGCATGGCCCCCGCTCCCACGGATGTGTCTGCCCGGCAGTGTAGCCGCCGACCGCGTGCTGGCGGGGTCAGGCGGCGCGAAACTGCGTGGGGTATTCCGCGGCCGCCGCGATACCGCCGACGACGTCGCCGACCACGATGACCGAGGGGCTGGCCATGCCCGACTCGCCGATGGCCGCGGCCAGCTGGCCCAAGCTGGTGGTGATGTGGCGCTGGCTCGCGAGCGTGGCGTTCTGGATCACGGCCACCGGCGTGCTGGCAGGCAGGCCGGTCAGCAGCTCGTCCTGGATGCGGCCGGCGCCGCTGACGCCCATGTAGATCACCAGCGTCAGTTTGGCCTTGCAGGCGGTGTCGGCCAGTGCGCGCCAGTCGGTGCCTTCGTCGCCGGGTTTGGCATGGCCGGTCACAAACACCACGCCGTGGGCATGCTGGCGGTGCGTCAGCGGCACCCCCAGCGAGGTCACCGCGGCCAGGCCGGCGGTGATGCCGTTGATCACCGTGACCGCGATGCCGGCGGCCTGCAGGTGTTCGACTTCCTCGCCGCCGCGGCCGAAGATGAAGGGGTCGCCCCCCTTGAGGCGCACCACCATTTCGCCTTCACGCACGGCCATGATCATCAGTTTTTCGATGAACTCCTGCGGCGTCGATTTGCAGCCGCCGCGTTTGCCCACATGCACGATACGCGCATCGGGCCGGGCATAGGCCACGATCTCGTCGCTGACCAGGTCGTCCACCAGCAGCACGGTGGCGGCCTGGATCGCCTTGAGCGCCTTGAGCGTGAGCAGTTCCGGGTCGCCCGGGCCCGCGCCCACCAGGGTGCAGTGGCCGCTCGGGGAAGAGGTGGGGGAGGCGCTGGTCATAGTTGGGAAGTCAATTGCAAGATATGTTCCACCTGCCGCGTTATCGATGCGGGCACGGCGGCAGAGCCCGACATCACCGCGCGGATATAGCTTGCGGTGCTGTCGCTGTCGATGGCCGTGGGCAGGTCCGGCACGCTGGCCAGCGTGCCGGGCTGGAAGGCCTGCAGCAGTGTGCGTTGTCCGCCCACAAAGGCTTCCATCTGCGGTGTGCGGCGCGCGTCGGCCACCACCTCGCCTTCGGTGCCGCGCAGCAGCAGCGCGTCGGCTGCTATCAGTTCAAAGGTCTGGCCCATCGAGATTGCGTATTCGGGATGGGTGTAGCTGCTGACCACCAGCGCCTTGCCCAGGCAGGGCTTCATGATCTTGACCAGGCTGTGCGCCGGATTGCGCAGGCCGACCGCACGCCGCACATCCAGCAGGCGCTTGAGGCCGGGGCAAAGAAGTTCTGTCGAAGCAAAAACCACCTCGCCGGCTGCTATGGTTCTGATAGCTGTCAGCGCATGGATATCAAGGGCTGCGAGCACATCGGATGTAAAAATCCGGCTGCTTTCGGTGGCCGTGCCGTGCACCAGCACCGGCAGGCCTTCGCGCGCCAGCAGCAGCGCCAGCAGCGGCGTCAGCACCGGCAGCTTGCGCGCGCCGTTGTAGCTGGGCAGCACCACCACCGGCCGTTCGCTGGCCGGAAAGCGCAACATGCGCTGGTAAGTGGCGTCCAGAAAGCCGGCCATTTCTTCCGGTGTTTCGCCCTTGATGCGCATCGCGAGGCAAAAGCCGCCGATCTCGAGGTCGGTCACGTTGCCGTCCAGCACCTGGCCGAACAGGTCGGTCGCCTGCTCGCGCGTGAGCGGCCGGGCGCCGTCCTTGCCGCGGCCGATGACCTTGATGTACTGAGCGATGGACATGTCTGATTGTCGGCGAAGGCAGATAAGCTGCCGTTATAAGCTTAAGCGGCGGTTTTCAGGCCAGCACCTTGATGGGGATCACGGTGCGTCCGCCGGTAGTGCCACCGTCTGCCGGTGGGTTGGCCGGGGCGGCGCTGCGGATCAGGCGCTTGATCTCGGGCACGCAGGAGCCGCAGTTGGTGCCGCACCGGAGTTTGTCCTGCAGCGCCAGCAGGCGCTCGTCGTCGCTGGCGAGCCGCCCCGCGCCACCGGGCTGGTCCACGATCTCGCGCAGCCCGGCGACGATCTGTTCGTCGCTGACGCTGAAACAACTGCACACCGGTTTGCCGCGCGCCACCATGGCCCCGGGCGCTTTGGCGCCGGGCAGCAGCAGCAGGCGGCCATACGCCTGCGCCGGCAGTTCGTCCTGCAGCAAGGCCTTGATCCAGGCCTGGGCGCTGACATCACCGGCCAGCACAAAACCGGCCAGTTCGGCCTGCTCACCCTCGCGCACCAGCCGCACGCTGCGGTGCTGGCTTTTCTTTTTGTCGGCGTAACGCAGCACATCGCTGCCATCGAGGCCCAGGATGGCCTCCAGTTTTTCCAGCATGCCCTCCGGCGGCGCCTCGAACGCTGCGGCGCGGAACAACACCCCGGTGCGCTGGCGCCCGGCTTCGCCCAGCGGCACCTCGTTGGCAAACGGCACGCAACTGCTGAAGGCAAACGCGCCCATCAGCGGCTTGAGCTGCTCGCGCACGGCCAGTGCCTGGCCCTCCGGCAGCCAGGCCATGGCCAGCAGCGACCAGGGCAGCTCGGCCTTGAGGATCTTGACGGCCGCATGTTTGAGTTCGGGTTGTTTGGAGCTCGGGCAATACGCAGAAGTGGTCAGCGCGTTGACGCCGGCCAGCCGTTCGCCGCTGGCGGACAGGCCGCTCAGGTACTCCTCGCCCCAGTGCATGGCCATGAAGGCCTGGCTGACCGCGACTTCGGCCGAAGCTTGCAGCGGCACCACGATGGAGCCGCGTTTCGACGTGACATGCACGAGGTCGCCTTCTTTCAACAAGCGCCGCGCCATGTCCTGGGCATTCATCTGGATACACGGCTCGGCCACGTGGCCGAACAGCCGGCCCAGCGTGCCGGTGCGGCTCATGCCGTGCCACTGGTCACGCAGCCGGCCGGTGGTCAGCGAAAAGGGGTAGCGCGATTCGCGCGGCTCGGCCACCGGTGTGTAGACGGTGTTGACGAAACGCGCCCGGCCGTCGTCGGTCGGAAAGATGCTGTCCTCGTAGAGCCGGACCTTGCCGGTGGCTTGCCCTTCCTTGAGCGGCCATTGTTGCGGCGCGGCTTCAAGCATGGTGTAACTCATGCCGGTGATGTCGAGGTCGCGGCCGCGTGTGGATTCGCGGTGTTCGTTCCAGATGCTTTCCACCGCTGCGGTTTCATCTGCAGGAGCCCAGGGAAACAGGCTGCTGATTTTCTGCACCGGCAACAACTTTTCGAGGCGCTGCGCAAATGCCACGGCAATCGACCAGTCATGGCGGGTTTCGCCGGGCGCAGCCACCGCCGGCCGCACACGGCTGATGCGGCGTTCGCTGTTGGTCACGGTGCCGGTTTTTTCGCCCCAGGTGGTGGCCGGCAGCAGCAGGTCGGCGTAGTCGCAGGTGGCCGGCGTCGCGAACGCTTCCTGCACCACCACCAGTTCGGCGCGTTGCAGTGCGCGGCGCACGGTGGCCTGATCGGGCATGGACTGCGCCGGGTTGGTGCAGGCAATCCACAAGGCCTTGATCTCGCCGTCAGCCGCGGCCTGGAACATCTCGACGGCGGTTTTGCCGGGCTTTTCCGGCACCGAGGGAATGCCCCAGAGCGCGGCGACCTCGGCGCGGTGTTGCGGGTTGGCCAGGTCGCGATGGGCGCTCAACAGATTCGCCAGGCCGCCGACTTCGCGCCCACCCATGGCATTCGGTTGGCCAGTCAGCGAAAACGGCCCGGCGCCGGGTTTGCCGATCTGCGCGGTGGCCAGGTGCAGGTTGATCAGCGCCGCGTTTTTGGCGGTGCCGCTGCTCGACTGGTTCAGGCCCTGGCAGTACAGGCTCAGGGTCGCAGCCGACGTCGCGAACATTTTTGCCGCGGTGAACAGGTCGTCCTTGCTGATGCCGCAGGTCTGCGCCACCAGGTCGGGGGTGTAGTCGCGCACCGTGGTTTTCAGCGCGTCAAACCCGTTGGTGTGTCCCGCGATCCATGCCGGCTGGGTCCAGCCTTCCCACAGCATGATGTGCAGCATGCCGTTGAACAGCGCCACATCGGTGCCGGGCTGCAGCGGCAGGTAGAGGTCGGCGATGCCGGCCGTGTCGGTACGGCGCGGGTCGCAGAAAATGATTTTCATCGCCGGGTTGGCGGCTTTGGCATCCTCGATGCGGCGGAACAGGATAGGGTGCGCGTAAGCGGTGTTGCTGCCGACGATGAAGATGCACTGCGCGTGTTTGACGTCGTCATAACAGGCCGGTGGCGCGTCGGCGCCCAGGGTCTGCCTGTAGCCCGCCACCGCGCTGCTCATGCACAGGCGCGAGTTGGTGTCGACATTGTTGGTGCCGATCAGGCCCTTGGCGAGTTTGTTGAAGACGTAATAGTCCTCGGTCAGCAACTGGCCGGAGATGTAAAAACCGACCGCATCCGGTCCGTGCTCGCGGATGATGCGCGCAAAACCCTCG